>SKKV01000109.1 GCA_007123575.1 Wenzhouxiangella sp. | reverse complement strand
TACGATGCCGACTTCGGGCTGTCGTCCGCCGACGCTCTGGTTCCCTTTCAGGGTCGCTGGGTGATCGGCGGCCAGGGCGGCTTGAGTATATTGACAGCCGATGGGCACGATGCCAGCCGCCTGGACATCATTGATGCCACTGTGCCGCAGGTGTTTGATGTGCTCGACGATGGCGATGGCCTGCTGGTGACCGGCTCCGGAGGGGTTCACCGCATGGTGCCGGATCTTGTCAATATGGGTCTGGTTGAACACGAACGTCTGCTGACCGATACCAACGCCTATGGAATGACCCGCTCGCGCCTGCGTGATGCGATCTACGTGGATATGGACAGTGGCTTGGGCGTGCTTCTGAATTCGGAGGATGGATGGCGCTCACTGGGCAGGATCGACGGTGTCCATCACCGCGCCAGCACCGTCGCCGAGGATGCTGCCGGCCGGGTCTGGGTAGGTACGCCGGGGGCGCGCTATTACCGCCTGGCGTGGCATGACGACACGTTGAGGGTGGAAGCCGAACTGACGGCAGAGCATGGCGTACCTGACGGCTTTGCCTGGGCGTTCAATCTGGGCGAACGCACGGTGTTGGGAACAGGGCAGGGCGGCTATCGACCCATTGAGCCCGACGCGATGCGTATCGAGCCCGACCCGGATTTTGGCAACGATCAGCTGGGCGAGCCGCGCGATATTTATCGCCTGTTTCTTGCCAGCGATGGCCAGGTCGTCGGTGGCATAGGGCCGGGAGGAGCGCTGTGGCGCGGAAGCTTGTCAGACGATGGCCGATTCGACTGGCAGGGTCGCTGGCTGACCGATATCGAGCCGGCAAAGAACTGGTTTATCGACGAGCATCATGGCTATCTCTGGATCGGCCGCCATCCCGGCCTGCTGCGCCTGGACTGGCCGCCGCCAGAACTCGACATCGAGCCCAGTCGGCTGCAAGTGGTTCGGGCAGGGTTTCCGGATCGGCGTGAGTGGCTGATCGCGGGCCCGGGCGCAAACGGTATCGAGGCGGTGCTGCCGGCGAGCGCGGGGTCGCTGCGCTTTGAATATGCCCTGACCAGCTACACCGCCCCGGACCTGACCGAATACCGGGTTCGACTGGACGGGCTGGAGCGCGAGTGGTCGCGCTGGAGCGAAGAGTCCCGGCGCGACTACACCAACCTGCCGGGCGGCGATTATGTCTTCCTGGTCCAGGCGCGCAATGCCGCCGGCCTGATCTTCGAATCGGACCCGCTGGCTTTTCGCGTCCAGCCGCCGTATTACCTCAGCCCACTGGCCTGGGGCATCTACGCGCTGACAGCCATCATGTTGCTGATGTTCGCGGCTCGCCTGGGTCAGCGTGTGCGCGAGCGCAATTTGCTCGCCCAAAAGCGGATGCTTTCCGAGCAGGTGGCCGAACGCACTGCCGAGGTGCGTGCCCAGGCGCGCGAAATTCGCCAGATCAGCGACGCCCGCGCCCGCTTCTTCGCCAACGTCTCGCACGAATTGCGCACGCCATTGACCCTGACCCGCGGACCGTTACAGGAAATGGCACGGATCGGTGGCGATCGCCTTGATGAGGAAATGAAGCAGTACCTCAATGTGGCCTTGCGCAACAGCGAGACCATGCAGTCACTGATCGGACAGATCATGGACCTGCAGCGCCTGGAGTCGAAGCGCATGCCGCTGCGATTGATCGACGTTGATCTGGCGGTGATCGTGCGTGGCATCGTCGATCGCTTCGCTGTACAAGCCCGGCTGCGTCATATCGAGCTAAGCTGCGAGGGTGCCAATGAGCCGCTGCGGCTGGTCTGCGACCAGGTGCATATCGACACCATGTTGAGCAATCTGCTGGCCAACGCGATCAAGTTCACGCCCGAGAGTGGCCAGGTTGCGGTTCGACTGGGGCGTGTACAGGAGTACATCGAACTGTCGGTAACCGATAACGGGCCTGGTATCGACCTGGCCGATCAGCAAGCCATCTTCGAGCGTTATCGCCAGGGCGAGCAAACCTCGGCCAGTCATCCGGGGACCGGGATCGGCTTGGCGCTGGCCCGGGAGCTGGCCGAGTTGCACGGTGGCAGCATCGGGGTCAAGTCGCAGCCCGGAAAGGGTGCCTGCTTTATCTTGAAGATTCCCACTGACCTGCAGCCGAATGCCGCGGCGGGTGAGTCGCCGGAAACCGTTGAACCCCCGGTCATGGCGACTCATGATCTGGATGAAAAAGACATCGATAAGCTGTCATCCGAAGACGTGCCCTGCGTGCTGCTGGTAGAAGACAATGCCGAGCTGCGCGCCTTTCTGCGACTTCGGCTGGGCAGCAGCTACCGGATCGAAGAAGCCGCTGACGGCGCTGAAGGACTGCAGCGAGCGCGCGAGCTGACCCCTGATGCCATCATTACCGACGGCCTGATGCCGGTCATGGATGGTTTGACCATGACCCGGCAGATCAAGGATGACCCGGAGCTGGCTTTCGTGCCGGTGTTGATGCTGACCTCGCGCGCCGGACCGGAAGACACCGTGCGTGGATTGGAGGCCGGCGCTGACGATTACCTGGCCAAACCCTTTGACAGCGCCGAACTGGCCGCGCGCGTGGCCGGCCTGATCGCCTCGCGCCGGCGGTTCAAGGCACGTCTCGAGCACGCTGGATCGCCTCCGGGCGAAGTCAGCGAGTCGGCGTTCATGGCTCAGGTCAACGCCGTCCTCGATGAGCACCTGTCCGACCCGCAGTTTTCCATCCTCGACTGGGCTGATCTTCTGCATATGGATCGCACCACGTTGTACCGCCGCCTCAAGAGCGAAACCGGGCAATCGCCGGAAAAATACCTGTTCGAAAAGCGCCTCCAAGCCGCTGCCCGCCTGCTGTCAGAAGGGGCTGGCAACGTCGCCGAAGTCGCCGACGCGGTCGGCTTCGCCAGCGTTTCCCACTTCTCGCGCCGTTTCAGAGAGCGATTCGACTCCACGCCGGCAACCTACGGGCGTGGCGATGACGTTTGATTAGGGCACCTCTGAACAATTATGCTCGGGCGCGACGGGCCTTTGCGGGAGTCTCCGGCTCGGTTTGGGCGAGCGTGGTTTGGTCATTCCAAATGAGCGAGCCCAAACGAGGCGGAGGCCCCGCAAAGGCCCGTCCCGTCAGGGTTTCGCCGGAAAAGCCGCATCTCGCGCGTTGCGCCCCTCGGCCGTAGCGACGGCTACTGTCGCTCGGTTCGCAACGCACGATCTGCGGCTTTTCCGACTGAAACGCGCTCCGTGCATAATTGTTCAGAGGTGCCTTAGCTGTAACCAGCTCTATTGAGGATCGATTGCCAGCAGCTCTTCGCGCAGTGCGCGCTGCTCGGACGTCAGAGTTTCCGGGTCGCTTGGCTCCAGCAGCGCCAATCTGTGTGTCCTTAGCTCCGCGGCTTCCTGGAGGCGCTCGAGCCTGACCAGGGCTCGATAGTACTCCAGGCTGCGCCGAAGCAGCCCTGAATCATCGGCTGGTCGATTTCTCCAGCTATGCTGGGCGGCGCCGGCCAGTAGTTCAACTGCCGACTCAGCCTGATCAAGCGTCAGCAATATGCGGCCCAGGAAATACGCAGCGATCTGGGTCTGGGCGTGTTCCGAACCAAGGCGTTGTTGCCGCAACTGATAGACCGGTTCGATCATTGCGAGGGCTTCTGAATACCGTTCCAAGTGAATCAGGCTATCGGTCAGCAGTTCGGCGGCCATCAGGGTGTCGTTGTGGTCGGGTCCGAGCAGCGCCACGCGTTCACGATAAACCGTTGCCATTAGGTCGTGGGCACGTTGATACTCGTTCAGTCGAATCATGGCCGATGCCATGTTGAGACTAACTCGAAGGGCTTCTGGGTGCGAATTGCCGACGATAGAGTTCAGTATGTCCAGTGTCTGCTCCAGCATCGCCACGGCTTCTTCGATGCGCCCCAGATGTATCTTGTGGTTGGCCAGGTTATTCATCACGCGCAGGGTAGTCGGGTGGCGCAGGCCCAGGCTTTCAGCGAGGAAGG
>SKKV01000139.1 GCA_007123575.1 Wenzhouxiangella sp. | reverse complement strand
TGACCGCACCCTGATCGCTCTGGCAGACTTCCCGCCGCTGCTGGTCACCGGCATCCAGGCCGTTGAAGACCGCAGCTTCAACCATCACCACGGCATCGACCCCAGGGGCATGCTTCGCGCCGCCTGGGCCAACCTGCGCCACGGCCAGGTCGTGCAAGGCGGTTCGACCATCACCCAGCAGTTGGTCAAGAACCTGTTCCTGACTCCGGATCGCAGCCTGGTTCGCAAGATCAACGAAGCCATCATGGCGGTCAGCCTGGAGCGACGCTACGGCAAGGCCGCCATCCTCGAGGCCTACCTGAACGAGGTCTACCTGGGCCAGGATGGGCCGCGTGCCATCCATGGTTTTGGCCGCGCCAGCGAGCACTATTTCGGCCTGCCGATCCAGGCCCTGGCGCCGGAGCAGATCGCGATCCTGGTCGGGATGGCGCGCGGCGCGTCCTGGTACCACCCGGCCCGCAACCCCGAGCGCGCCCTGGCCCGGCGCGACCGCGTCCTCGACATCTTCCTGGAAACCGGATTGATTGACCCGGCCACCCACGCGGACAGCCACGCTCGCCCCCTGGATGTAAATATCCAGCGCGGCCGCCAAGGGCAGCGCTACGGCGAATTTCTCGACCTGGTTGCACGCCAGCTGCGCCACGACTATCGCGAACGCGACCTCAGCGGCACGGGCCTGCGCATCCACACCACGCTCTCGCCCGCCGCCCAGCAGCGCGCCGAGCAAAGCCTGGCCAACGGCCTGGCCCAGGTCGAGCGCGAGCCCGGCGAGTTGCAGGGCGCCATCATTCTGCTCGAGCCCAGCTCCGGCGAAATCCGGGCCCTGGTCGGCGACCGCCAGCCCGGCCGGCGCGGCTTTAACCGCGCCCTCGACGCGCGCCGCCAGGTTGGCTCGGTGATCAAGCCCTTCATCTACCTGATTGCCCTGGCCCAGCCGGAACGGTTTCACCTGGCCACCGCCTTGCAGGATGAACCGATCAGCATCCGGGTCAGCGGACAGGCCGCCTGGCAGCCACGCAACTACGACGGCCAGAGCCACGGCCCGGTGCCGCTGATGGATGCGCTGGCCCTGAGCTACAACCAGGCCACGGTGGCGCTGGGCCAGGAACTGGGCTTGAGCGGCCTGTTTCGGCTACTGCGCCAGCTTGGCGTCGAGCCGGGCAGCGACCCCCACCCGTCAGCCTTTCTGGGTGCCCTGGACATGACTCCCTTGCAGGTTGCCCAGCTTTACCAACCGCTGGCGGCCGAGGGTTACAGCACCCCGCTCAGGGCAATCAACCAGGTCACCGATGCGCTCGGACAGGCGCTGGCCCGCTACCCGATGCGGATGCGCCCGATTCGCGACCGCGAAGCCCTGGCATTGCTCGACTATGCCCTGCGCCACGCCGTCACCGACGGCACCGCGCGCAGCCTGTCCTGGCGGCTGCCGGCTGACATCGGCGCGCGCGGCAAGACCGGCACCACCAACGACCGCCGCGATGCCTGGTTTGTCGGTTACACTCAAGACTGGCTTGGCGTGGTCTGGACCGGGCGCGACGATAACGCGCCGGCCGGCATCAGCGGCTCGGCGACGGCGCTGCCCGTCTGGGCCGAACTGTTCGCCGGCCTGCCAGTCAATGCCGGCAGACGCAGCTGGCCGGAAGGCATTGAATGGTACTGGATTGACTGGCCCTCACCGCTGCTGGCCAGCGAAAGCTGTGACAACGCCAAGGCGCTTCCGTTTATTGCCGACAGCCAGCCGGGCCTGTACTCTCCGTGCATGAATGCCCAGGCCGAACCGGCCACCCGGCGAAGCCGCTGGCGTAGAAACTGACAAACACCTCGCAGCGTGTATTGGCACCGTTCAAGGCTCGCTGTCGGAGCATGAACGGACAAAACCTTTGGGACGCAAAGCAGCAAAGAAACCAAGACGCAAAAGTTTTAATGAATTTTTCTTTCTTGGCTTCTTGGTTGCTTTGCGTTCCCAAGGTTTTTGGGTTTTCATTTATAGTCAACAAGATGCGACCTGGTCGAAAAGAGAAACGAATTGATGCGCGTAAACCAAGGATTACTGATCACGACTTCGGTCTTGTTGTTGGCCGCCTGCGCCGCGCAGCCGCCGGCGCCGGTGGAAGACCGCAGTCTGCTTGAACAGGTGCGGGCCAGCGAACCCGAACAAGAAGAACCCCGCGGCCTGCAGGTCTATCCGCTGCGCAACCCGGCCGTCGATGAACTGATCCGCTCGGCCGAGCAGGCCGAACGCGACGGCGACCTGCCCCGCGCCGCCATGCTGCTAGAGCGCGCCATCCGGATCGAGCCGCGCGACCCGGAGCTGCTGCAGAACATGGCCGAGGTGCGGCTGGCCCAGGGCGACTGGGAGCAAGCTGATGCCAACGCCAGCCGCTCTTTTGACGTTGGTCCCAGGGTGGGTGAGCTTTGCCAGCGCAACTGGCGCACCATGGCCCTGGCCCGCGAACGCCTCGGCCGCCACGAAGACGCGCACCGAGCCCGCGAGCGCATGCAGGAATGCCGGGTCGAACCGCCGCCGCGATTCTGAGCCGCGGATTGTTTACGTGAGCCAGCCGCCGGCGCTGACCGACTGCTTTGCCGAACAAGGCCCGCTGTCGGCCCTGCTGGATAGCTATCTGCCGCGCGCCGGCCAGCTCGAACTGGCCCAGACCATCGACGCCTGCCTGGATAACGGCAGCGACCTGGTCGCCGAAGCCGCCACCGGCACCGGCAAGACGCTTGCCTACCTGATCCCTGCCCTGCTGCGCGGCAAGCGCAGCATCCTTTCCACCGGCACCCTCAACCTGCAGGACCAGCTCTTTCAGCGCGACCTGCCGCTGGCGCTGAAAGCAACCGGTATCGAGTGCAAGGTCGCCCTGCTAAAAGGCCGGAGCAACTACCTGTGCCCGCAGCGCCTGGAAGCCCACCTCGGCGATGAGCGTCTAAGCGGCGGCGATCTGGGCGAAGAACTGCGCCTGGTGCAGCGCTGGGCCCGGCACAGCAACAGCGGCGAGATCTCCGAACTGGAAAGCATCAGCGCCCGCTCCCCAGTCTGGCCGCTGGTCACCTCCACCCAGGACAACTGCCTGGGCAGCGACTGCCCCAAGCTCAAGGAGTGCCCGCTGGCCCAGGCCCGACGTCGCGCCCAGGAAGCCGACCTGGTGGTAGTCAATCACCACCTGCTGTTTGCCGACATGGCCCTGAAGCACACCGGCTTCGGCGAGGTCCTGCCCGGTGCCGAGGCGGTGATCATCGACGAAGCCCACCAGGTGCCCGAGACCGCGATGCGATTCTTCTCGCGCGGCGTCAGCGCCTGGCAGGTCAAGGAACTGGCCCGCGACAGCCTGGCCGCCTGCGCCGAGGCCAGCGGCGCCCTGGCCCTGCTGCAGGAACCTGTCGCCCAGCTTCAGTCCTGCCTGGACCAGGCCGTGTCGGCCTGCGTCGACCTGCCCGCGCGTGGCGAATTCGCCCGCATCGAAAGCCGGCGCGAAGAGTTCCTTGCCCTGGGCAAGGCGCTGGCTAGCCTGCAAACCGCGCTGGAACCGCTGGCCGAACAGACCCGCGAGATGGCCAACTGCAGCGACCGGGCCGACCTGCTGCTCGACGGCATGCGTGCCTTTTTAAGCGGCCAGGACGGTTTCGTGCGCTGGTTCAGCCATCGACGCGGCCGCTTCAGCCTCAACCTCACCCCGCTGGACGTAGCCACGCCGCTGAAGGAACTCAGGGCCAACAACCCGGCCCCCTGGATCATGACCTCGGCCACCCTGGCCGTAGGCCGGCGTTTCGACCACTTCACCAGCCGCCTGGGCCTGGAAGAGGCTGCACAGCTGGTGGTCGACAGCCCCTTCGACTACCCGAACCAGACCCGGCTGTGGATCCCTGACCAACTGCCCGAACCGCGTGACCCCGGCCACACCGATGCCCTGCTGAGCCAGGTACTGCCGCTGCTGCGAGCCAACAGCGGCCGCGCTTTCCTGCTGTTCACCGCCCACCGCGCCCTGTCCCGAGCCGCCGACTGGCTGC
>SKKV01000176.1 GCA_007123575.1 Wenzhouxiangella sp. | reverse complement strand
GCCCCGCCGTGCAGCGGACCACGCAGTGAGCCGATCGCGCCGGTAATGCAGGAATACATGTCCGACAGGGTCGAAGCACAAACCCGGGCAGTAAAGGTCGAAGCGTTGAACTCGTGCTCGGCATACAGCGTCAGCGAGACGTCCATGACCCGGGCATGCAATTCGCTCGGTGACTCGTCGTGCAGCAAATGCAGGAAATGCCCGCCAATGCCATCATCGTCGGTCTCGACATCGATGCGCTTGCCATCATGGCTGTAACGGTACCAGTAGGTAATAATCGACGGGAACACGGCCAGCAGGCGATCGGCCGCGTCCTGCTGGTTCTCAAAGCCGTTTTCCGGCTCGAGGTTGCCGAGGAAGGAACAGCCGGTTCGCATCACATCCATCGGATGCGTGTCTGCCGGAATGCGCTCCAGTACTTCCTTGAGCGCATCGGGCAGCCCGCGCAGCTTTTTCAGCCGGGCCTGGTAGGCATCCAGCTCGGCCTGGGTTGGCAGGTGGCCCTTGAGAATCAGGTGGGCGACTTCGTTGAAGCTGGCGTTTTCGGCCAGGTCGTCGACGGCATAGCCACGGTAGCGCAGGCTGTTGCCGGCAGCGCCCACGGTGCAGATGGCGGTCTCACCGGCTGATTGGCCCCTGAGGCCGGCTCCGGTTTTCTTGTCAGTCATCGCTGATCCTCTTTGAATAGTTGGTCAAGTTTGTTTTCGAAGTCGTGGTAGCCAAGCGCGGCATACAGCTCGTCCCGGGTCTGCATGATATCCACCACATCCTTCTGGTGGCCCTGGCTGGCAATCGACTCGTATACCTGGACGGCCGCCCTGCTCATCGCCCGAAACGCGCTGAGCGGATAGAGCACCATCCCAATTCCGGCCTCGCCCAGCTCGGAAACACTGAACAATGGGGTACGCCCAAACTCGGTAATGTTGGCCAGCACCGGTACAGAAACGCTGCCGGCAAAGGCACGAAACTCGTCCAGGGTATGCAGCGCTTCGGCAAAGATCATGTCAGCGCCAGCCTCAACATAGCGGTTGGCCCGGTCGACAGCGGCGCTCATGCCCTCGCTGGCATGCGCATCGGTGCGCGCCATGAACACGAAGCTGTCGTCCAAGCGCGCATCGACGCCGGCACGAACCCGATCGCACATTTCCTCGGCGCTGACCAGCGCCTTGTTCGGGCGATGGCCGCAGCGCTTTGCCTGAACCTGATCCTCAAGGTGCACAGCGGCCACCCCGGCGCGTTCCATTTCACGAACGGTGCGCGCGATATTGAACGCGCTGCCCCAGCCGGTATCGACATCAACCAACAGCGGCAGCTCACAGCGGCCGGTGATGCGCCTGGCATCTTCGACCACATCGGATAGTTGGGTGATGCCCAGATCCGGCAGACCGTAGGAGGCATTGGCAACGCCGGCCCCGGACAGGTAGATGGCCTTGTGCCCGGCCCGTTCGGCCAGGATGGCAGTGTAGGCGTTGATCGTCCCGACAATTTGCAGCGGCGGCTGCTCGGCCACCAGCTGACGAAAACGCGCGCCCGGGGTCTGCATGCTCATTGTCTCTCCGCTGAAATTCCAGGTTGAACAAACCTCGCATTTTAGCACGCAAGTCTGTTTTTACCGGGGGTGGTGACAGCTCTAGCAGCCGGGCTCAAGCACAAAAAAGGGCGGCACAATGTGCCGCCCAAGCCCCATGGAAACCCGCAGGCTTCCGGGTGCGCCCTACCAGCGAAGGGCTGCCCTACCAGCAAGAAGGGGTAGAAACATGTTGCCAGCCCAGCCGACATGCGGATATGGAAAAAGCTCCCGAAGGTAACTAGGACTTTTCCTATAGATCTAGGAAATGTCCTAGACTCAGCGCGCTCGACGATCGCGCCAATGATCCAGCGCCTGCAGCCACCAGTAGCGCGACTGGACCGCGGCCCGGCCGGCCAGTCCGCCGGCCCAGACCGGCTGCCAGCGGCGAAAGCACTCGATGCGCTCCGGCCGCCCCAGCAAGGCTTCGGCCAGCATCTCTCCAGCCAGCGTGGTCGTGGCCATGCCGTGGCCGCCAAACGCCAGGCCGTACCAGAGACCATCCGGGCACCTGCCCAGCAGCGGCATTTCGTGGCGCGCATAGCTCATCCAGCCGCCCCAGGCCTGCTCGAAATCGACGCCAGCCAGGGTCGGGAACACGCGTTCTAGATCGCGGGCGAGGAGCCTGCGAATCGACGCCGGATGGCGATCAGCCACCGAAATGCGGCCGCCCCAAAGCAGCCGGGAATCGGGCAGCGGTCGAAAATAGTCGAAGGCGAAGCGGGTGTCGTAGACGGCTACGGGCTGCGGCAGCACTTCGGAAATCAAGTCGCCCAACGGCTCGGTGACCGCGATATAGGTCGCAATGGGTTGCAGGGCGCGCTGCACCTCGGGCCGAAGTTTCAGGTCATAGCCGCCGGTGGTCAGCACGACCTCGGACGCCCTGACGCGGCCCTCAGCTCCGTGCACAATCCAGGCCTGCGCGCTGCGCTCGATCCGATGCACCGGAGAATGCTCGTGCACAGCAACCCCGGACTCGCATAGATAGCTGGCCAGGCCCTGGATATGCGCCAGGGGATTGAAATGAAAGCTCCCGGGCTCATGCAAGCCGGCACCATAGCGCGGCGAATTCACAAATTGCCGCAAGTCTTGGCGTGGCAGCATGATCAGATCAAATCCCAGCGTCTGCTGCATGCGCCGGGCGAACTGCTCGAGGCGCTCATCGTCGCCAAACCAGTCGGCCAGGACGACGCCTGCGTCATTGGCCTGACAGGCTATGCCGTAACGCTCGATGCGCTTACGAACCAGGCCCACGGCATCGCGCGTCCAGCCATGCAGCCTGCTCGCTTGAGCAACGCCCAACTGCTTGACCAGGGCATCGTTGGCCAGCGAATAGCCGGCAAAAACGAAGCCGCCGTTGCGTCCCGATGCGCCCGCCCCGGGCACGCTGCTCTCCAGCACGGCGATCGATTTGGCGCCACGCTCAAGCAGGCTCAGGGCGGTGCTGATGCCAGCCAGACCAGCGCCGATGATAACCACATCGTGACAGTGCTCACCAACCAGCTCGCCGCTACCGGCCCACGGTTTGGCCGCGGTCGCCTCGTACCAGCTCCGACCCGGCCAGCGTTCATCCTCATGTGTCATCATTTGCTGATCACGGTGCTAAACTGGTTTCAGTTGAAACTGAATCGAGGTGCGAGATGGGTAAGTCCAGTCAATATGTAGCCAAGGTTCCCGACGAAAACGGAATTATCCCGTACAGCGAAGACGAGCACGCGGTCTGGAGCGAGCTTTACGAGCGGCAAATCAAAATAATTCAGGGCCGAGTATGCCAGGAGTTCCTCGACGGACTCGATATGCTGAATCTGCCCACGGATCGCATCCCCCAGCCAGCCGAGGTGTCGAAATCGCTGTACGCGCGTACTGGCTGGCAGGTGGAACCGGTGCCGGCGTTGATCAACTTCGATCGGTTCTTCCGCCTGCTGGCCGAGCGCAAGTTCCCCGCCGCCTCGTTTATCCGCACGCGCGAGGAAATGGATTATCTGCAGGAACCAGACATCTTCCATGAGATTTTCGGCCACACCGCCATGCTCACCCACCAGGCCTTTGGCGACTTCACCGAGGCGTACGGTAAAGCCGGCGTGCGCGCTTCGAAGGAAGAACGCGTCTTCCTCGCCCGCCTGTACTGGTTTACTGTCGAGTTTGGCCTGCTGCAAACCAACGACGGGGCGCGGATTTACGGAGGCGGGATTGCCTCCTCCCCCGGCGAAACCATTTACTCGCTGGAAAGCGACGAGCCGCTGCGCCGTCCTTTTGACCCGATAGATGCCCTGCGAACGCCTTACCGGATCGACATTTACCAGACCGTTTACTACGTGCTGGATCGCATGAATGACCTGTTCGAGCTGGCCAACGCCGACTTGCTCGCCCTGATGCGCCAGGCGCGCGCGCTCGGTCAGTTCGAACCCACCTACCCCCCGAAAGTCAAGGAAGCCGCCTGATCATGAGTACTGATCCGAAAGACCAACTGACCGAGAAGAAATGCGTTCCCTGCGAAGGGGGCACCGATCCGCTGGCCCAAGACCGGGTCGAGAGGCTGCTGCCACAGATTCCCGGATGGCAGGTCAGCGACGACGGCAAGCGCATTTTCCGTCGCTTCGAGTTCAAGGGCTTCTACAAGACCATGGCCTTCATCAACGCCATGGCCTGGATTGCCAATCAGGAAGCGCACCACCCGGATTTCGAAGCCGGCTACAACTTCTGCCTGATCAATTTCACCACCCATGCCATCGACGGCTTGAGCGAAAACGACTTCATCTGCGCGGCCAAGGTCAACGCCCTGCTCGATGACTGAAGCACCCGCGCAGCGCATCGTTGAGGATCACTTTTCGGCCCTGCAGCAAGCGCGGGCCGAGGTTAACCGCGTGATCGTTGACAAGGCCGAAGTGGTTGATTTCGCTTTCACCGCGCTGCTGGCCGGCGGCCATTTGCTGATCGAGGATCTGCCCGGGGTCGGCAAGACCACCCTGGCCCATGCCATGTCGATCAGCTTAGGGGGTAGCTGGCAGCGTATCCAGTTCACCAACGACATGCTGCCGGCCGACATCGTCGGCGTGTCGGTCTTTCATCGAGACGAGGCCAGCTTCGAGTTTCGCCCCGGCCCGGTGTTTGCCAACGTTGTACTGGCCGATGAAATCAACCGCGCCACACCGAGAACACAGTCGGCCCTGCTCGAAGCCATGGCTGAAGGCCAGGTGACCGTTGACGGCCAGACCCACTCCCTGCCGCAGCCGTTTTTCGTCATTGCAACGCAGAATCCGCTCGACATGGTCGGCACCTACCCCTTGCCCGACTCGCAGCTCGATCGCTTCCTGCTGCGCACGCGAATCGGCTATCCATCGCAAGCCGAGGAGCGACGACTGCTGACCGAACCAGACCGACGCACCTACCTGGCCGACCTCAAACCCAGCCTCAACCCCGAGGCCGTGCTCGCGTTGGCTGACCAGGCCGCCCGCCTGCACGTCTCCGAGCCGGTCCTTGACTATATCCAGGCCCTGATTGCGGCGACCCGCTCGCACGCGGCTATTCGTGTCGGCCTGTCACCGCGCGCCGGCTTGGCCTTGATTCGCACCGCCCGCGCTCATGCCTTCCTGAACCGGTCCGACTTCTGTACGCCTGAAAGCGTCAAGACCGTATTCCCGGGCCTCGCCGCTCATCGCCTGCAGGTGCAGCCGGAATCGGGCTTAAGCAGCGAGGACATCATCGATGAAATCCTTTCCGCCACCGCCGTCCCCTGACCGACTGACAAAGCTTCAAGATGGCCAATACGGCTGATCGCGCGCAACCGGCATGGCGAGATGCCCTCAGGCGCCAGGCAGATCGCTGGATCAAGCGGCGTGGGCCAAGCAAGCCGCCACTGACCCTCAGCTACCGCCAGATCTTCATTCTGCCGACCCGCTTTGGCTGGGCCTTCGGGCTGATCACCCTGGCCATGCTGATGGGCAGCCTGAACTTCAACAACAACCTGGGCTTGCTGACCGCTTTCGTTGTCGCCGGCCTGGCTGTCAACAGCATGCTGATGGCCTTCTACAATCTCCACGGCCTGGCCATCCGCCACTGCTGGGCCGCGCCCGTGTTCGCAGGCGAGCTGGCGAAGCTGTGCGTCAACCTGGCCAACGACGATACGCGGCCGCGCCCTGCCCTTAGTCTCAAGAGCAAATTCAGCGACGCTCAGTTCGCCCTGGATTACGGTCAGGGTGACGAGATCGAGGTCTCAGTCCCAACGGCGAAGCGCGGCTGGATGCAGGTCGATCGCCTGCGAATCCAGACCCAGCACCCACTGGGTCTGTTCGAGGCCTGGTCATGGTTCTGGCCCGAACAGCCCATCCTGGTCTGGCCCAAACCAGCCCAGCCGGCGCCGCCGCTTCCGGTTACCGGCGGCGGCAGCCAAGGCAACAAGCTGGCCGCCGAACCCCAGGGCGAAGATTTCCACAGCCTGCGGGGCTGGCGCGAGGGTGACCCCTTGCACCTGGTCGCCTGGAAGCAGAGTCAGCGCCACCAGTCTTTACTGTCCCGCGAATTTCGTCAGGAACAAGCCGATATTCTTGAGCTGAAACTGTCGGCAGCACCTGGCAAGGATCTGGAACACCGGATATCGGTGATGACGGCCTGGGTGCTGATGGCCGCGCGCGAACAGCGCAACTGGGTGCTGGACCTGGGTGCCGAGCGCCTCGGCCCGGCCAGCAATGAGCAGCATCGCAATGCCTGCCTGCGAGCGCTGGCGGAGCTCGGTCAATGACCCGCGCCCCTTCGCCCATCCCCGTGTACTGGGTACTGGCGGCTCTGACTATCACCTCGGCGCCTCACCTGATTGCCATGCCGGCCTGGCTGGCGACCCTGTTTTTGCTGATGGTTGCTTGGCGCGCCCTGGCCGCCAACCGCGCCTGGTCGGCCCCTCCGGCCTTGCTGCGCCTGACCATCAGCGTGATTCTGCTGGTCCTGGTGGTCGTTGCCAGCGGCGGCCATTTCAGCCGCCGGGCCGCAACCACCCTGCTGTGCATGATGATGGCGGCCAAGCTGATGGAAATGTTCAGCCCCCGCGACCTGCGCCTGGTCGCAGCCCTGAGCTTTTTCATGATGACCGCGCAGTTTCTGTTCAATGAACGCCTGGTCTACCTGGTCTACCTGGCCCTGGGCGCCTGGACGGCGACCATGGCGCTGATCAGCATCCAGCAGCAGCAAACCGTCACCCTGCTCAGCCCAAAGCTGGCAAAGACCGAGCAGTTGGCCCGCCAGGGACGGCAGGCTGCCATGATGATAGTGCTTGCCTTGCCCGTGGCCGCCTTGCTGTTTGTTCTGTTTCCGCGCCTGGCCTCACCGCTGTGGGGGCTGCCCCAGCAAAGCATGGATGGGCGAACCGGCCTGTCGGACGAGCTAACTGCCGGCAGCATTGCCAACCTGTTTCTGGATGACAGCCCGGCGCTAAGGGTCGAGTTTCCCGACGGCCAGCCGCCGCCGGTGGAAGATCGCTACTGGCGGGGACCGGTGCTGACCGAGCTGGACGGCAGCACCTGGCGCCGTTCATCGCGGGCCGACCAGTCCTCACCGCTGCCCGAGGCCGGGGTTGGGGAGGAATTCGAACACCGTGTCCAGCTCGAACCCCACGAGCGGCGCTGGCTGTTTGCCCTGGACCACCCGCGCTCAGGTCCGGAAGACTCAAGGCTGACCACCACCCGCGAACTGCTGTCCAGAAACCCCGTTACCACGCTGACCCAGTACGACGTGCGCTCGGTCAGTTCACCTTTCGGACCTTCAGACCTGCCGGTATCAGCACGCGCCTACTACCTGGCCCTGCCCCAGGACCGCAACCCGCGAACCCGCGCCTTCGCCGACGAGCTGCGCGATCGTTTCCCGGACGATGAATCCGGGCTGGTCGCCTACGTGCTGGAATGGTTTCGCACCGAACCCTTCCGCTACAGCCTGGCCACGGCGCCGCTTGGCCGTCACAACGCCGATGAGTTTCTATTCGACCTGCGCGACGGCTACTGCGAGTACTACGCCTCGGCATTTGCCATCCTGATGCGAGCCGCCGACATTCCCAGCCGGGTGGTGCTGGGCTACATGGGCGGTGACTGGCAGGAAGGCGGCGAGTACCTGCTGGTCAGGCAGTCCGACGCCCATGCCTGGACGGAGGTCTGGATTGACGGCAGCGGCTGGGTTCGCGTCGACCCGACAGCGGCTGTCTCTCCCGACCGAATCGATTACGGCGCCAGGGGCGCCATCCGCGAGCCCCGTCACGTGCTCGACAACGAGTGGCTGCGCAATCTGCGTAACCGTCTGGACCGGGCTCAGCACACATGGAATCGCTGGATTCTCGGCTTTGATGCAGACCGCCAGATGCGCATGCTCGAGCGCCTGGGGCTGCCGCGCGGATCGCACACCACCCTGGCCATCATGATGGTCGCGGGCCTGGCCCTGGCCACGCTGATTCTCGCCGTGCTGCTGTGGCGTCGCGATCTCAAGCGGCCGCGATCCGAAGTCGAACGCGCCTGGCGACTGCTACTTGCCAGGCTGCGGCGCCATGGCCTAACCAAACAGGCCGCCGAGACGCCGTTGGAATTCGCCCAACGCGCCGAGAAGGAACTTGGCCCAAAAGCCCTGGATTTTGGCCGCCTGGCCCGCTGGTATCACCATGCCCACTACGGCCAATCCCATCCGCCGCTGGAAAAGCGGTTCTTGGCTGCCGCCAGAAAATTTCGGCCGGTTTGAAACAGTCTCGCGCGCGAGGGGTCAAAATATTTGTCAGCGCCCTGGTTTTGGCACAACGGAGTTTGCCCACATGATGTTCAAACCTTCGAATCTGCAGGTCCTGGCGATCGCCACCCTGGGCCTGCTTTTGCTCAACGGCTGCGCCACCATCCCTGCTCCCCTGGTCGGCGACTATCCCGATTTTCAACCCGACCAGGCGACCGAGCGATCGGTAGGGGGCCAGGTGCGCTGGGGCGGCCAGATCGTCGATACTCGCCCTGAAGCCGATCAAACCTGCATTGAAGTGCTGGCCAAGCAACTGGACCGTGATTTCCGCCCCCTCGCTGGAGACCGCCACCACGGTCGCTTTCTTGCCTGCCGTGATGGATTCCAGGACCCGGAAATCTTCCGCCGCGGCCGCGAGCTGACCGTGATCGGACGGATCACCGGTTTCACCGATGGCGCAATCGGCGAGTTTGTCTACCGCTACCCACTGCTGGACGCCGAGGTGATCTATCTCTGGGCCGATCGACCGGACATGATCCTGGTTCACGATCCATGGTGGCCATACTATGATCCTTGGTGGGCGTACCGCACCCGCCATGGTCGCAGCCGCGTATCCGGAAAGATCATCATCAGCAATTGAGACCCGGAGCGGGCTGAAGATCGCTCTGCGTTACTGTTTTTTGATACAGTTAGTGGATGAAGCTCACCCGGCGTCAGCAGGAAATTCTGGATTTCATCCACGAGCGCGTGGCGGCCAACGGTCTGCCACCCACGCGCGCTGAAATCGTGGCCCAGTTCGGTTTCCGTTCACCCAATGCCGCCCAGTGCCACCTGAAAGCGCTGGCTGAGCGCGGCGCCATCCAGCTTTTGCCAGGACGGGCTCGCGGACTGGTACCCATCGAACGCTCCAGTACACCACGAAACGCCCTGCCAGCCTCTGACCGTTTACCGGTCATTGGCCGGGTAACCGCCGGTACACCCATCCTGGCTGTAGAGAATCGCGAGGAAGAGCTGCTGGTCGATGCCGGGGCATTTTCGCCGCGGCCGCACTATATCCTGAGGGTGCAGGGTGAGAGCATGATCGGAGCGGGTATTCATGACCGCGACCTGCTGCTGGTGCACAAGACACCGGAAGCGCGCAGCGGGCAGATCGTGGTCGCCAGAATTGACGATGAAGTCACGGTCAAGCGGCTACGCCGCCGTGGGCGAGGAATTTTTCTGGAAGCGGAAAACCCTGCCTACCCTACCCTGCATGTCCGACCGGAACAGGACTTTGCCATCGAGGGCCTGGGCGTCGGCGTGATTCGCCGAGGGCTCTGAAAAATACTGATCGACTCGCTACCCGAATAGCTAATCAATAGTAAATCGATCGCCGTCCCTGAGAAAGGGAAAACGCTTGCGCATCTCGTACAACGCTTCCAGATCGAGCACCACCCGCTTGACCTGCTCCTGTCCGTCCAACTCGGCCAGGCTCTCACCCATGCCGGTCCAGGCTGACGAACAGCCCGGGTAATCGATATTGTTTCCGCCCGGGCCGGTGCAGTTGATGCCAATCACGTAGCACTGATTCTCGATTGCCCGAGCCTTCAGCAGCGCCTGCCAGGCAGCAACCCGCGGCGCCGGCCAGTTGGCCACGTAGAGCTGCAGGTCGAAACCGCGGCTGTTGTGACACCAGACCGGAAAGCGCAGGTCATAGCAGACCTGGAGGTCAATCTTCCAGCCGCGCCAGTCGAAGGTGCACGGTGTCTGGCCGGCGCTGTAGCGCTCGTCCTCACCGCCGAAACCGAACAAGTGGCGTTTGTCGTAATGGGCCAGCACGCCTTTGTCGGTCACAAACAAAAAACGGTTGCGACGCTTGCCAGACCCATCCAGCAAAGCCAGGGAGCCAGCCACCACGGCCTGGCGCGCCACGGCCTGGTCAATCATCCAGGTCACGCTGGGGCCGGCCATATTTTCCGCCTCGATGCCATCATCGCCCCGGAAGCCGGTGGCAAAAGTCTCCGGCAGCAGATAGAGATCGGCACCGGTGCTCTGATCCATCAGCGCGCCCAGGTGTGTGCGATTAGCCACGGGATCACCCCAGCGCAGTTCGGACTGGACCATCGCGACATCAAGCTTGTTCAGCGTACTCATCCTGATCAAGCATCCATGGCCTGCAGGCGTTCCAGCTCGGGCTTGCTAAAGCCCGCGCGCTTGCGTGCCGGAAAATTGAAGGGACCGCGCAACTGGCCGCCAAAGTAGCGCTCCAGCAGCACTTCGAAGGTGGCATCCGGCACCAGGTCGCGCTGTTGGCAAAGATGGCGAAACCAGTGTGAGCCAATTGCCACGTGGCGCTCTTCCTCTTCCAGGATGACGCGCAAGACGGCCACGGTACGCTCATCACCGGCCTGTTCCAGGCGCTGGATCATACCCGGGGTGACATCCAGCCCCCGAGCCTCCAGCACGCGCGGCACCAGCGCCATGCGCACCAGCACGTCATGGGCCGTTTTTTCCGCCATATCCCAAAGCCCGTTGTGGGCTGGAAAATCGCCATATGCCGCATCCAGCTCGTTCAAGCGCTGGTTCAGCATCCTGAAATGGCGCGCCTCGTCGGCGGCCACGCTGAGCCAGTCGCGGTAAAAATCATCCGGCATGCCGGCAAAGCGAAGCGCTGCATCCAGGCCCAGATTGATGGCATTGAACTCGATATGGGCCACGGCATGCACCAGCGCACGCTGGCCGGCGATACTGCCCAGGCCGCGCTTGCGCAGCTTGCCCGGATTGACCAGAACCGGCTTCTCCGGCCGGCCACAGACCAGATCAGCCTGCCCGCCCGGGCAGGCCGGCTGCCACTGACCGCTCTCGACCGCCGCCCACAGCTGATCGACCCGCTCGCATTTCACGAACGGGTCGGTTTCAGCCAGGGCCAGGCTAGCGTCGCGCCAGTGGCTGGCAGCGGCTTCAGGCACGCTTGATTGCATCAACCAGGGCGTCAGCGAAACCGCTGGTGGGTACCTTGGTGGCATTGTCAATCAGGCGGGCGAAGTCATAGGTAACCACCTTTTCACCAACCACGGTTTCGAAGGCATCTTCGATCAGCTTGCTGACTTCCGGCCAGCCGATGTAATCAAACATCATGCAGCCTGAGAACATCAGCGACGACGGGTTGACCATGTCCTTGCCGGCATACTTCGGTGCCGTGCCATGGGTGGCCTCAAACACGGCCACGTTGTCGGCCATGTTGGCACCCGGGGCAATACCCATGCCACCCACTTCGGCCGCCAGCGAGTCGGACAGATAATCACCGTTCAGATTCATCGTCGCCAGGACATCGAACTCGGCCGGGCGCAGCAGCATGAGCTGGAACATGATGTCTGCAATGCGATCCTTGATCACGATCTTGCCTTCGGGCTGCTTGCCGTCGTACTTTTCCCACAGCTCGTCTTCGGTAATGGTCACATCGCCGAATTCCTCGGCCGCCACCTCGTAGCCCCACTTGCGGAAGGCACCCTCGGTGAACTTCATGATGTTGCCCTTGTGAACCAGGGTGACAGAGCTGCGATTGTTGTCAATCGCATACTGAATGGCCTTGCGCACCAGGCGCTTGGAACCAAATGCCGAGATCGGCTTGATGCCGATGCCGGCATCTTCAAAGAACTCCGCGCCCATTTCTTCACGCAGGAACTTGGCCAGCTTCTTGTTCTCCTCCGAGCCCGAAGCGTACTCCAGCCCCGCGTACACGTCTTCGGTGTTCTCGCGGAAGATCACCGCATCGACCTCATGCGGCTTCTTCAGCGGCGAAGGCACGCCCTGGTACCACTTCACGGGGCGCACGCAGGCATACAGATCCAGGGTCTGGCGCAGAGACACGTTCAGGGAACGGAAGCCCTCACCCACCGGCGTGGTCAGCGGGCCCTTGATGGCAACGATCAAATCCTTGATCGCATCCATGGTCTCTTCGGGGAAGTAGTTGCCGTCATAGACGCCAGCGGCCTTCTCGCCCAGAAACAACTCGGCCCAATGCACCTTGCGCTTGCCGCCGTAGGCCTTTTCCACGGCCGCGTCCCAGACCTTCATGCAGGCCGGGGTGATATCAACACCGATTCCGTCACCCTCGATGTAGCCGAGAATCGGCTGATCGGTAACGACCAGTTTGCCGTTCTCAACCCGGACCTTGTCGCCGGTTTCCGGCAATTTCACATGCTGGTACCCCATCTTTTTATTCCTCTTAACGGTAAAACCGCTAGTTTATCATTCGGCTGCCGGGCACCGCATAGCGATGGACAGCGTCAAGACAGGGAGGAAAATGACCGAGCAAACGCTCGACGGGCAGCATTCGGCAAAGTGGTCAGGTTCTCGCTGGCTGCTCGCTGCCGTTGCGCTGTCTGTTGCCGCGCACCTGGCTTTGCTGATCTTGCTTCCCAATTTAGACATCCCCGGGAAATCACCAGCTCCCGGCATCGAAATCAGCCTGCTGGAACCAGCGCCTGCAGTTGAGCCTGAGCCGTTGCCGACTGAAACGATGATCGAGCCAGAGCCCTCGATCTCTCCCCCTGAACGCGAGCAGTCCCAGGAGCCTGACGAAGAAACTCAGACGATTGACCCGCAGCCTGCTGAACCAGCCAGCCGGCCCGCCACGATAATCGAACAGGAAAGCAGCCCCTCCGAAAGATTGGACAGCATGGCGGTCCTTGAGGCCGTGCGCGAAGCCCATCGTCCCACCCAGGCACCACGCTCCGACCGATCATCAATTCCACGCCTGCCCGACCAACCAGGATGGCTGAACGACTACGTTGGCACGGTCAGACCAAGCAACGATAGCTGGCACGAACCAGACGGCTCACAGCGCGCCCGCCTGGTAACCCGCTCCGGCGATATCTGGTGCGGTCAGAACGATCCCCCCCCCATCTCGGATGTATTCAATCCCCAGTTCTCGGTCAACGTCATGCGCTGGCGAACCTGCGGCCGCGAGCGGCCGACGCCGGTGGACCGCACGGATCCCTGGCTGCGAGCGCCCGGGGGTGGTTGAAAAAACAAAAAGCCCGCTCAAGGCGGGCTTTCTTAATGATGGCGGAGGGGGTGGGATTCGAACCCACGAAGGGCTTTCACCCTTGCCGGTTTTCAAGACCGGTGCATTCAACCGCTCTGCCACCCCTCCGGTAGCTCGTATTGTAACTTCTAACGCAACTTTCCGTCTCAGGCTGGCGGTCCTCGCTAACCGCTAGTAGTTGCGCTTCTAACCATATGGCGGAGAGGGAGGGATTGACTGCGCGCCTGCGGCGCTTGCCCTGCGGGTGCGCTTGCGCGCATCGTCCTCGCTGCGCTCGGGTCGAACCCTCTTATCGGGTTCAAATCCCTCCTGTTCCAGCCTTCTTGTCTAACCGGACTGCATTGTATCCGGTGCTTTCTTTAAATGGCGGAGAGGGAGGGATTCGAACCCTCGGTACGGCTACAAACCGTACACTCACTTTCCAGGCGAGCCCGTTCGACCACTCCGGCACCTCTCCGTAAACATGATACTGCTCAAATTGTAGACTGCTTTCCGCCTGTTGGCGGGCGGTTCTGCAAGATGCATCAGCAAGCCGTATATTCTAACCCATGAATTGGCGGCTAGCACCATCCGCGTAGATCGAACGGAGAGCCGGGCAATGAAGGCGGCAAGATAATCGAAGCTGGCACGACCACCCGCCACCTCCCAACCTTCGCAACGGGTGGTGTCTGCCAGATCGCGGACTGAGCGGGTGCGGACGGTTCGGGTGAGCTTGACCCAAACCCTCGGTTGCCAGACCCGTTCGATCGAAGCCTG
>SKKV01000227.1 GCA_007123575.1 Wenzhouxiangella sp. | reverse complement strand
TGTGCTTGTTGGCGCCGTCGTAGTTGCAGGTGATGGTGCCCGCGCCGATGTTGGCTTCACTGCCCACCTCGGCATCGCCGATGTAGCTCAAGTGGCTGGCCTTGGCCCCGGCGTGGAAAACGGCGTTCTTGACCTCGACGAAATTGCCGATCTTGACCGCCTCGCCCAGCACCGTGCCGGGCCGCAAACGGGCGAAGGGCCCGATGGTGCAGGTCCCTTCGCTGCGCACGTTTTCCAGCACCGAGTAGGGCTTAACTTGGGTCCCTGAAGCCAGATGCACGTCAGACAGCACGCAGCCAACGCCAATCTCAACCTCATCACCCAGCTCGACATCTCCCGACAGCACCACGCCGGCATCGATGCAGACATCGCGCCCGACTTTGACCCGGCCGCGTATCTGCACGGAGGAAGGATCAAGCAGGGTCGCCCCCTGGTCGAACAGGTTTTGGCGGGCACGGACCTGGTAGACGCCTTCCAGCTCGGCCAGCTGGGCGCGATCGTTGGCGCCCAGCAGTTCATCGGCCTCGGCGGCAACAATAGCTTCCACGGTTCGGCCATCGGCCCCTGCCAGGGCAATGCAGTCGGTCAAGTAGTACTCGCCCTGGGCATTGTCTGCGCTGACCCGCTCCAGCCAGGATGAGAAATAGGCCGCGCCAGCACACATGACGCCACTGTTGACCTCGCGCACCGAGCGCTCGGCCTCGCTGGCATCACGATGCTCGCGAATGGCCAGGACCCGGCCACCGTCGTCGCGCAGAATACGCCCGTAGCCAGTCGGATCGTCGGCGATAAAGCTCAGCAGGGCCAGGTCGGCCGGGCTGGCCAGCAGCTCGCGCAGGGTCTCGGTTCGAATCAGCGGCATATCGCCGGGCAAAATCAGCACCCGCGAGCCCGGGTCAATGGCCGGCAGCGCCTGGGCGGCAGCATGGCCGGTCCCCAGGCGTTCAGCCTGCTCGACAAACTGGCAATCCATGCCGTCCAGCGCCGACATCACCTGCTCGGCACCAACGCCAACCACCACATGAATGCCCCTGGGCTCCAGCCGGGAAACCGCCTCGAACAGGTGGGTCAACATGGGTCGACCGCCGACCGACTGCAGCACTTTAGGCCGGCTGGAATTCATCCGCTTGCCCTCGCCGGCGGCGAGGATGATGACTTCATACATGGGCTTGAAACAGGCTAAAAAACTCAGCTAACAGTATAGCTGCACTCCCCGGATGGCCACCCTCCAGCTGCAAAATCAGACCGTCTGAGTCTGAACATGCTCGGCAACAAATGCCTGCACCCAGCCCAGCACTTCCTCGGCACCCTCGCGCTCGGTGTGGCTGTACAGCGGCACTGAACGACCCTTGCCCTGCTCTCGTGCCAAGACGTAGAAAAAGTCATGGTCGTTGGAGCGACGACGTCCCACGCTGAGCGCGGTACGGGTTGACAGCAAGACTGACTTCTCCGACAGCGGGATAGTGCCAAAGCGCGTCTGCATGCGCCCGATGATTCGCCGACTACCCGGCTCCACCCGAAGTTCGCTCAAGCCCGTGCGGCAGAACTCCCCCATGCCGCCCAAGGCCAGCGAAGCCAGCAAGACCAGGATCAGCGGCGCATCGCCCGGCGCGCCCAGAATGATGGAAAGCAGGGCGAAAAACAGGCTCAAGATCTCGATCACCCAGCCGAACACGCGCACCAGCTTCGGCACCCTGCGGATGATCCGCAGCGTGCCGTCTGGCAACACCTCGCGCTCATTGGGCGAGCTGAGCACCTTTTCTACCTGGACTGCTCGAATCGGTCCTGGAATATAGGGCCGTTCGACATCGGCCAGCCAATATCCTCAAACAAGGCCGGGGTCAGATCGAGCTGGTTGAATACGCCTTGCTGAAGGCTGGGCTCCATCAGCAACGGCGGATTGGCATCCGAGGTCCAGTGCGAGATCGAAGAACCCGGACTGAGCTTGTCGGGGGCATGCATGCGAATCAGGCCGTTGTTAAACGCGCCAGGATTGGTCAACATGCCCGACTGTTCGTCGACCGCAGAGCCGGTCCAGACCACGTTGGGATTGTTGGTGGCCGACTGCGCACGCTCGGCGTCAGACATCTCGGTCCAGTCCTTGTCCAGGTCCGTGTCGCGCAGGAAGAGCGTGTAGGCGTCGTTGAAGTTGTTTGGAAGCGCGCCTGTTTCCAGATTAACCAATGTCAGAAAACCCAGGCCGTGGGCCAGTTCGTGGAGAACGACGGGAAACAAGGGAACCTGCCCAGACGGAGGGTTTCCATCCAAGCCGTAGTACCAGCTATTCCCGCCCAGGCAATCCGAGTCGCCCTCATCCAGGCGAAGGTTGTACTGAGTGAAAATATGGTTCTGTTCACTACTTAAGGTGTTCTGGCCGGTAATGGTATTGGCCTGGGCTGCCGTGTAGAGCGTGTCAGCCTCGGGTGCCCCCGGAAAATTGAGAACCAGAACACCGGGACCAGCAGACCCCAGCACAGCGCTGGTTGGCTCGCAATCCAACTCCCGGAAACTGGCGCCAATCTGCAGGTCAACGCTCAGATCAAGCACCTGCGCCCACCGCGCAGCCGCGGCCTCGAGAACGATTTGACGCTGCTCGCCCAAGGTCGTACCGCTGTTACCACCGACCGGGCTGCGACTTTCGGGATCATTCAGACCCTCGCCAGGGTCATCCAGAATTACCAGCTCGAACTGCGCCGCTTGCGGCGATCCGCAGGTCAGAACCAGCGCGCTGGCCACCAGGAACGAACTCATCCGCCGCAGAGCACTCATTGCGCACCTTCTTCGCCATCGCGATTCTTGGCGACCAGGAAGCTCTCCAATTGCTGCAGCTGGCTGCTGCACAACCCGGTGACCTGGCCATCGTCACCGACACGGGCGACATTGAAGTGCTGGAAGCGCCCCTGCAGATCCACCTGGACCGAGCCATCGGGCATGGTGACAAACTCCAGCCCCTCGACAGACTGGCTAAGCATCGCCCGCATCCCCTCATCCACGATCCGTTCAGGCACGTAGTCATCCGGCGGCGGAATCAGCTCGCCGGTTTCCGGGTCGATATGAGCCGTCATCCCGCCCTGCGACGGTACCGGCAGGTCCTTGGCATCTTCCGGCTCTTCCGCCACGGCCGGAATCGCCAGCAGCATCAGCGAAAGCGCCACGAAACTCGAAAACAAGATTCTGATCATGATTCAGCCTCCTTACCGAATTCATGTTCTCCATGAATGGATATTCAGCATAAGGGATTTTTTCGACCGAACCAACGAACGCGGAGCTACCAGACCTCAATGGCAAGGTTTCCAACACGCTGGAATTCGCGCTGATTTCGGGTGACCAGCGTTGCCTGGTGATTAACAGCAATGGCCGCAATCAGCGTGTCGTTTGGCCCGATCGGTTGTCCGATC
Source organism: Wenzhouxiangella sp. (assembly GCA_007123575.1). Classification (GTDB taxonomy): domain Bacteria; phylum Pseudomonadota; class Gammaproteobacteria; order Xanthomonadales; family Wenzhouxiangellaceae; genus Wenzhouxiangella. The sequence continues at coordinate 638 of SKKV01000227.1, read as the reverse complement.
GCGGCAAGTTCGGCGCGAATGGATCCGTAGCGCTCGGCGCAATCGTCATCGAAAGCCAAGGACCTGAGCGGTTCACAAAACAGGCGAACGCGCTTCAGGTTTTCTTCCACCCGCCGGCTATTGCGCGCGCCCCAGAGCAACTCCGCGCGCACCACGCTACATATGGCCAGCTCCAGCGGCGAGTGTGCCTGGAACCGTTCGATGAGTTCGGATTCCCGCGCGTTGAGCAAATGAATGCAGATATCGGTATCCAGCAGCCTCATTCGAAGGGCATCCGGACCTCGAAATCACCTTCGCTGGCGCGAGTCATCGGCGCGATGTCATCGTTGCTGAACAAGCGCTCGAAGTAACCGTCGGGCCAATCCGAAACCAGATCCTTGCGCGCCAGCTCGGCCAGATAGCGCGACACACTCATGCCCGCTCGCTTGGCCTTATGCTTAAGAGATTCAGCTTCTTTCTCAGGTAGGTAGCAGTGTAGTTGTGCCATGGCGACGACTATACATACATGTGCATATATTTTATCCAGCGCGTCGAACAAAAGTCAACGCCAGTACCGCCGGCCCAACTACAGGCAATGTTTTCCAACTTGGGAAACGGCAGAAACCAGGATTGCATTCCAGCCGGCGCTCGCTAATATG
>SKKV01000100.1 GCA_007123575.1 Wenzhouxiangella sp. | reverse complement strand
TGTCGCCGACCAACGAAGTGCTGCTGGATGAGTCGCTGCTGGGCTGGAAGGAGTTCGAGCTCGAGGTGGTGCGCGACAAGGCCGACAACTGCATCATCATCTGCTCGATAGAAAACCTCGATCCGATGGGTGTGCACACCGGCGACTCCATCACCGTGGCCCCGGCGATGACCCTGACCGACAAGGAATACCAGGAGCTGCGCAACGCGGCCATTGCGGTACTACGCAAGATCGGCGTCGATACCGGTGGCTCCAACGTCCAGTTCGCGATTGATCCGGACAGCGGCCGGGTGGTGGTGATCGAGATGAACCCGCGCGTGTCGCGGTCGTCGGCCCTGGCCTCCAAGGCCACGGGTTTCCCGATTGCCAAGGTCGCGGCCAAGCTTGCCGTCGGCTACACCCTGGATGAGCTGAAGAATGAAATCACCGGTGGCGCCACGCCGGCATCATTCGAGCCCACCATCGACTACGTGGTCACCAAGATTCCGCGCTTTGCCTTTGAAAAGTTTCCGGCCGCCAACGACCGCCTGACCACGCAGATGAAGTCAGTCGGTGAGGCCATGGCCATCGGCCGTACCTTCCAGGAGTCGCTGCAAAAGGCCCTGCGCAGCCTGGAAACCGGCTTGAGTGGGCTTGATCCGATCACGATCGAGAGCGAAGAAGCCGACGAGCTGACCCTGCTGCGACGCGAAATGCGCGAGGCGGGTCCGAATCGCCTGCTGTACGTGGCCGAGGCCTTCCGCCGCGGCTTGAGTTTCGACGAAATCCATCGCCTCACGCGCATCGACCCCTGGTTTCTGGACCAGATTGCCGAACTGATCGAGGTGGAAGGGGATGTGGCCGAAGGCGGTGTTGCGGCGCTGACCGACGAGCGCCTGCTGGAACTGAAGCGCTACGGCTTTGCCGATGCCCGTCTGGCCGCCTTGGCCGGCGTCGACGAGGCCAGCGTGCGCAAGCTGCGCCTGCGGGCCGGGATCCGGCCGGCGTTTCGCCGGGTTGATACCTGCGCGGCTGAATTCGCCACCACGACCGCCTACTTGTACTCGACCTGGGGCGAGGCCTGCGAGGCCGATCCCAGCGACAAGCCCAAGATCATGGTGCTGGGCGGTGGCCCCAACCGCATCGGCCAGGGGATCGAGTTCGATTATTGCTGCGTCCACGCCGCCCTGGCAATGCGCGATCTGGGCTACGAGACCATCATGGTCAACTGCAACCCGGAAACGGTGTCGACCGACTACGACACCTCCGATCGCCTGTACTTCGAGCCGCTGACCCTGGAAGACGTGCTGTCGATCATCGACACCGAAAAGCCGGAAGGCATCATCATCCAGTTTGGTGGCCAGACCCCGCTGAAACTGGCCCGGGCCCTGGAAGCGGCTGGCGCCCCCATTGTCGGCACTAGCCCCGACTGCATCGATCTGGCCGAAGACCGCGAGCGCTTCCAGGCCCTGCTCAATACCCTGGGCCTGCGGCAGCCGTCCAACCGCACCGCGCGCGACCCGGACGAGGCCATCGTACTGGCCCGCGAAGTCGGCTTTCCGCTGGTCGTGCGGCCTTCCTACGTGCTGGGCGGCCGGGCCATGGACATTGTTCACGGCGAAGATGAACTCAGGCGCTACATGCGTGAAGCGGTCAAGGTGTCCAATGATTCGCCGGTGCTGCTGGATCGTTTTCTTGATCACGCCATCGAAGTCGACGTCGACGCACTCTGCGACGGCGAACGTGTGGTCATTGCCGGCATCATGGAGCATATCGAGGAGGCTGGGGTACACTCCGGCGACTCCTCCTGCAGCCTGCCGCCGTTCTCGCTTTCAGATGAGGTGATCGAGGAGATCGCCCGGCAAACGCGCCAGATGGCTCTGGCCCTGAATGTCATTGGCTTGATGAACGTGCAGTTCGCGGTTCGCGGCGAAGAAATTTTTGTGCTGGAGGTCAACCCGCGCGCCTCGCGCACCGTGCCGTTCGTGGCCAAGGCCACGGGGTCGGCGATTGCCCAGGTGGCCGCCCGTTGCATGGTGGGTAAAACCCTAGAGGATCAGGGTATTACTGATGACCTTTCAAGTCCATTCTATGCCATAAAAGAGCCCATTTATCCGTTCATCAAGTTTCCGGGCGTGGACCCGATTCTGGGCCCGGAGATGCGCTCCACCGGCGAGGCCATGGGTGTGGGTTCCAGCTTTGGCGCTGCCGTGGCACGCGCCCAGCAGGGGGTTGGCATCAACGCCGCCGCCAGTGGCCGGGCTTTTTTGAGCGTACGAGATGCCGACAAGGATCGCCTGCTGCCGGTGGCCAGGCAACTGATTGGCCGGGGCTTCAGCCTGGTCGCCACCGAAGGCACCTGGAAATTCCTGGTTGAAAACGGCGTTGAGTGTGACTATGTCAATAAGGTTATCCAGGGCCGGCCGCATATCGTCGACGCGATCAAGAACGACGAGATCGATTACATCGTCAATACCACCGAAGGCCGGCAGGCCATCGCCGACTCGTTCTCGATCCGGCGCCAGGCCCTGCAGCACAAGGTCAATTACTCAACCACCATTGCCGGCGCCCGGGCCACGCTCAAGGCCCTGGATCACTGGAACGCCCGCGGCGTGCGCAGCCTCGCCGAGCTTTATCGCCTCAAGGAGCAAGCATGAGCCAGATTCCCCTGACCCAACAGGGTGCGGAACGACTCCGCGCCGAGCTGGAGCGTTTGAAGAAAGTCGACCGGCCTGCCGTCATCGAAGCGATTGCCGAGGCGCGCGCCCACGGTGACCTGAAGGAGAATGCCGAGTACCACGCCGCCCGCGAGCAGCAGGGATTCATTGAGGGTCGGATCCAGAACCTCGAAGGCTCGCTGGGCAACGCCCGGATCATTGACGTCAGCGCCCTGGACGCCGGTACCAAGGTCGTGTTTGGCGCTACGGTGACCCTGCTGGAAGATGTCGAAGGTGCCGAGGAAGTGACCTGGCAAATCGTCGGTGACCTGGAGGCCGACGTGAACGAAAAGCGCCTGGCGATCAGCGCGCCGCTGGCCCGCGCCCTGATAGGCAAGGAAGAGGGCGATGTGGTCGAATTCCAGGCACCCAACGGTACCCGCGTCTACGAGATCGTCGAGGTGCAGTACCGATAGCCCACCGTGCTGATCGTCTTGGTGCCTGACTTCGAAGCCTTGCTGAGCGAGGCTCAGGTTGTGCCGGGCCTGGTTGACCGGATGCTGGTACGTTCCCAGCAGCATGAACTGGACCCGATGACGGCAGAGTCGGTTTTGGCCTGCGGTCAGGCGATTGCGCCGGCAGCGCTTGGCCGCCTGGCCGACTGCCCCAACGATGCCGCAGGTATCTGGATGCGTGCTGATCCCGTTTGCCTGCAGCCGGACCTGAACGCGGTCTGGCTGCAGCCCTCGGCAAAGCTCCCGGAAACGGCCCAAAGTGAGCTGGTTTGCTGCTTTGCCGAAGAAGGTCTGACTCTGGACTTTCCCAGCCCGGAACGCGGCTACCTGCGTCTGGATGCAGGCCCCGACTGTCACTTTCAACCGCCCTGGGTCCTGGCCGGCAACAGCCTGGACCAGGTCTTGCCAGCGGGCCCGGAGGCCGGTTGCTGGCGCCGTCTGCTCAACGAAAGCCAGATCATTCTGCATCAGCATCGCGACACCAGCGAGCGTGCGGCCGGAAGCCTGTGGTTCTGGGGCCCCGGTGCCTTGCCGGATGACGGGGCGCTGTCGGCAAGGGTCAGTCACCTGGTCGGTGTCAGTCCTGAGCTGATCGGACTGGCCCGGCTGCTGAAGCTTTCCCATGGGCCGGTGGTGAATACTGGCGGTGCTCCCGACGGCACCCTGGTGCTATGGACCTGTCGCCAGGATTGGACCGCGGCGCAGAATCTCGACCACCTGGCCAACTGGCTGACCGGTACCTGGCAGCGCCTGGGCCGTTTCCGAATCGATCGCCTGGAACTGGCCAGCCGCCGCCGCCGCTGGATACTGCGCCCGCCTGACCGCTGGAAAATCTGGCGTACAGGCTGAGTGTTTTGATCCAATTCCGTGCTCGCTGATAGGGGCCAACAGAGAAAACCTTTTTGGA
>SKKV01000068.1 GCA_007123575.1 Wenzhouxiangella sp. | reverse complement strand
GATGCCGCTTTCACCTCGGCGCGCTCCTGCCTTTCAATCGGTTGCCCCGCCTGCCAGATGGCGTGGATAGCGAGCGTGGCGGCGATATCCTGGCCGGGGTCGCCGTCCACGACCAGCAGATCCGCCCGGCGGCCGGCTTCCAGCAGGCCGCGATCATCCAGGCCGAAATGTCTGGCCGGCAAATGCGTTGCCGCGGCCAGTGCTTCGGTCGGCTCCAGACCGGCCTGGACCAACAGCTGTAGCTCGCGATGCAGGCTGACGCCATGGGCCGTGCCAGGATTGGTCGCATCGGAGCCGGCCAGAATGTCGATGCCGGCGGCGTGCATGGCGCGCGTATTGCCCAGCGCCCGCTGCCAGGCCGCTTCGCTATGCCAGGCGAAAAAGCGCTGGTTGAGAGAAGAAAGCTGGTTCGACGTCAGCCAGGGCGCTACCCGCCCATCCTCCAGCCAGGCCTGGTCGTCCTGACCGGTGGCGCTGTTCAGGACAACCAGCGTTGGAATCACGAAGGCACCCTGCTCGGCCATGCGGGTCATCAGCTCGGTATCGGCGGCCTTATCGGCATAGACGTGAACCAGGCCGGCCACCCCCGCTTCCAGCACCCAGCGCGCGTGCTCCTCGCTGCTGACATGGGCGACCGGCAGCAGATCCGCATCTAGCGCGGCCCGGGTCAGGGCAACCGCCGTCTCCTGGTCCAGGCTGGGGGGCGCCCAGTTGCCGCCGCCGGTCTCAACGATGACTTTCATCCAGTCGGAGCCCGAATCAATCAGCTGGCGCACAAAGCCCTCGGCATCATCGGGGCCGTTGACCGGCGGCGGGGTGTAGCCAAACTGCGTGCCATGACCTCCGGGGGCCGTGGCCGGCGGGCCTGACGAGAACACCTCGGCACCGCGCTGCCCTGCCTGCAGGCGGGCGATTTGGCCGGCATCGTTGGCCTGATCGAGCACGGTGGTCACGCCAAACTGCAGCGCGTCCATCACCCCCTCACCCCAGATATGGACATGGGCATCGATCAAACCCGGCAGCAGCGTGCGATCCCCCAGATCCATCAGCGGAATATCGCTGGCCGGATCGAATTCGCTGCCGACGCGGGTAATGCGTCCTTCGCGGACCTCGACCAGGCCCAGGCTGAGCCATTCGCTGCCGGTAAACACCCGTTCGGCACGCAGGGTAAAATCAGACATCGGCGGAGCACTCACCACGTTGCCAGCTCGGGCGACAACCGATCCATTTGAATCGGGCACCGGCAGCATAAGCCAGCCCAACACCAGGGCGAAGCATAGCAAGGCAACGACGATCAACGGCTTCATGATTTTCCCTCCGGCCGGCGCAGGCCGAGCATGGCCACGGCGACGGCGATGATTGTGACACAGACCAGCCAGAACACGGGATAAGCCGGGCCGGCCGCCTCGATGCCGGCGGCCTGACGACCCAGTTCCGCCAGGTGAAACGGTGGCAGCGCCGGGGCCATGGACTGGACGGCAGAGGGCATGAGGTGGAGGGGAAACCAGAGCCCGGACAGCACGGCCGACCCCAGGTAAGCGATATTGACGATGGCGACTGCCGCACGCGCGTTTAGCCAGGCACCAAAGGCCAGCCCCAGCGCGGAAGCCGGAATGACGGCGAGAACACCGACAAGGGCCAGCAGCGCCCACGCGCCGCGCTGCAGCCGGACTTCCCCCAGCGTTGCTGCCACGGCGAACAAGGCCACGACCACGGCCAGGGCAAAGACCATGGCCACCAGCATTCGGGCCAGCATCATGATTGGTACCGGCAGCGGACAGGCCTGCTTGAGCCGCAGCCAGCCCTGGTCACGATCATTGGCCAGGCCAACGCCAAAGGCAAACAACCCAGGGCCGAAAACGCCGAAGATGGTGAAGTTCACCAGCAAAGTGGCAGCCGCTTCCGGCGTATTGGCAAACGGCAGAACCACTGCGAACATGGCGTAGAAGCCGACCGGAAACAGCAGGGTCGGCACGCTGAAGGCCGGCATGCGGGCCAGGTTGCGCCATTCGGCCAGGGTCTCGAAAGCCAGGGCTCGAGCTAGCCGGCGTGCAGTTGCCTGACGAGCCGGGTGCGGCAAGGTGTTGATTAGGGTGTTCATGCGGCTTGCTCCAGGGTCAGGGCGGACAGGGCGTCTTCGAGGCTGCTCGGGCGAACCTCCAGCTCGGCAAGATTGGGATCGGCCTGCAGTAGCCGGGTCAGAAGCCGTTCCGGCTGCGGGCTGACGAGCCGGCAGCGTCCGCCGGAGAATTCGAAGTCGACACCGGCCAGCAGAGTCTCGAGCGAGGGCTGGTCCAGACGGGTGGAAAAACGAATTTCGCTGCCGGACAGGCGCGACTTGATCCGCGCCGGCGCATCGCTGGCCAGCACCCGGCCGCGATCCAGCAGCACCACCTCATCGGCCAGGCGGTCGGCTTCTTCGATGTAGTGGGTAGTCAGCAAGACCGCCGTGCCAGCATCACGCATGGCCTGGACCGTTTGCCAAAGCCGGGCCCGGGCGTTCAGGTCCATGCCGTTGGACGGCTCATCCAGCAGCAGCAGGCGCGGGCGCCCGACAATGGCCAGCGCAAACAGCACCTGCTGCTTCTGCCCGCCCGACAGCGTGCCGAAACGACGCCGGCCCAGCGCTTCGATGCCCGCCTTGGCCATTGCCTGGGCCGGCGTCATCGGATCAAGGTGGTAGCTGGCAAACAGCTCGACCAGCTCGGCAACGTTAAGCAACTCCGGCACCCCGGAGTTCTGCAGCATCACCCCGGTCTGGCTGCGCGCGGCCAGGCTGCCAGGACGCTGCCCAAATAGGCTCAGCGAGCCCTGGTTCGGTTTGACCAGGCCGAGCATGGCCGACAGCAACGTGGTCTTGCCGGCGCCGTTAGGCCCCAGCAGGGCCAGGAGCTTCCCGGCTTCAAGCATCAGGCTTACTCCATCCAGGGCCTTGACCGATCCGTACTGAACGGCCAAGCCCTCAATGGCAACAGCGGGCAGATTCGACATGTGCTACTCCTGGAAAACGATGGATCCGATGGAGCAACATTCTGCCCGGGCGCCGGGGCGCGCCCCAGTCACGTCGGTCAGGATTTGGGCATTACAAATGTCATGTTTCCGGCGCAGCCAAGGTCGCCAGCAAGGGAACGAACTCCGGGAAGGCGTCCGTTTGCGCATCATAGGCAGCGGACTGGGCGATCAGGCGGGCGCCGACCATGCCGTTGTCGAAGCGGATGCCCAGCCACTGGCCCAAGTGACCGGAATGCGAAGCGCCGACTGGCTCATCGTCGACGTAGTCCAGAAACCAGAGTAGGCCGATGCGTTGCGAGTGCTCGCTGCCTGGCTGGAAACTTTCTTCGAACCAGGAGGCGTCGATCAACTGTTGGTCACCCCATCGGCCCCGGTTCAGGGCCAGTTGGCCGAGCAGGGCAAGATCGGCGGCGTGCAGCGACAAGCCGGCCATGCCGTGCGGATTGCCGGCGCGATCTCTGGCCCAGGAAAAGTCCTCGATCCCGAGCTTGCCGAACAGATCCTCTGCCAGAAATTCATCCAGCGGCTGATCGATGACCTGGCCGATTACTCCCGCCAGCAGGTTGGTCGCGTGGTTGCTGTAGGCCACGTTCGTACCCGGCTCGAACTCCATCGGCGCATCCAGGGCAACCTGAACGAAGCTATCGCTCTGGTAGATGGGGCCGGCCGGCTGACCGCGGTCCAAACCAGAGCTATGGGTCATCAGGTGCCGCAGGCTAATGCCTATGCGCTGCTCATCTTCGGCCCATTGCGGAAAGTACTGATGCACGGCTGCATCGACGTTATCAATCTTGCCCAGTGTCACCAACCGACCAATGACCAGTTGCAGCACGGCCTTGGTCACCGACATGGTTTCAATCGGGCGCGGTTCATCACCGCGGAACCACTCGCCGACCAGCTCGTCCTCGTGGATCAGGGCAAGTGCCGTGGTGAAGCTGGCCTCGGCCGCAGCCAGAAGCTCCTTCAGCGCCTCTTGGTCGACCCGATCCATGCCGGGTCCTTCGCGCACCAACCTCAGCGGCTGCTCGCGCAGCGCCCGGATTTCATCCTCGGCCTGGCTGACGAGCTCGACAGCTGCGCTGCTGCCCGCCCGGGCCATGCGCATGTCCAGCTCACTGGCGGGGAAGCGCAGGCTGCCGGTGATTTGGTTACCATCGACGCGTCCGTCCAGCGTCACCGCGCCTTGCATGCCCACCAACCGCAACGTATCGCCAACGAGCTCAGCGTGGTCAGCCGGCACGCGCACCCCACCCTCGCTGTGAAGGACGAATATGGCCTGCCATTGATCATCGACCTGCTTGAGCTCGACATCAAAACGCATGGCGCCGGAGTCAGCTTCAAACACACCCTGCCAAAGGCCGGCGACAGAAGATGCATCCTGGCTGCCGGCACTATCGGCAACCGCATTGTTCAGCGCGAACAGTACTCCGACAAAATAGATCCAGCGCTTCATCTGAATTCCTCGCGGTGGTTTGTCAGTCATCATGCCGGAATTCGAGGGGGAATTCCTGTGCCGGATGTCATTGTGTTTGTGCCGGTCGACACCGTCCCGGAGTGGCTACAAGGCGTGGTCACAGCCAATCCGGTTTCCGTATTGACCGATGCCAGCCGTGGCCTGCTGTTGGGTGGTCCCTGGCTGGGTTCGGCATTGATCACTTTGATCTGGGCGGCAGGAATCACAGCCGTGTTCGCCCCCCTTTCGGTCTGGGCACTCAAGCGCCGTCTGAAGTAACAAGCGATACTCAAAAAACCGGATACCAGGAGAATTGATGCCTCATTTTTTTGGCACTAATTGGCTCTGAATCACGATTTATAGATTAGAGGGTGTGCTTAGCGCCTTGCCGTCTCGTCCTTTTTTGGCTAACGTATCCGGGCGGGCGCACTGGGATTAGGAGGCCAAGGGTCTCCTGTGCCGCCAAATCAAATCACCCTGGACCGTTGGCGGCCTGAAGAAAATCAATGAGGATGAAGCCGTCATGAGCATTTCTGATGCAAGCACGCAGGTTTTCGGCTCGAAGAAGGCAGTCGCCTTTTTCCAAAGCCTTTTGATTGTCTTGGCCCTCGGTGCCTGGGTGTTGCCCGAGAGAGCTTTTTCGCAAGAAGTCACCGTGGAACTCGCCGATACGGCCAGTGTTCCAGGAGGAATTGCCGTTGTACCGTTCATTTTCGCCGGCATGGAAATCTCCGCTGAATTCACCGGACAGGTCCAATTCTCGGAACCGCCTCTTTCCATACGAACCTTGGATTTATGCGTACCTGACGACCCAGGATCAATCGCGTGCGAAGAGTTCGACTTAGGCTCGATCAGCATCTTTATTGATCCCGACAGCGGCCTCTTGCCAAACTTTACGGGCTACTTGATTTTTAACGTCGACTCGGACGCAGACCTTGGTGCGACACCAGTTGGATGGTCACAGACGGATGCCGAACCATTCACTGTGATTGAATTCGACGGCGTGGTTTCGATTCTTAGCTCGGCTGAACTTCAGGTTTCGGCACTCCCAAGCTTCGTCGATTTTGGCGAAGTCGAGGTTTTCACCGATGACTTTCTCGGCGTTGAAATCTGTGGGACCAACGATCAAGAGGGCCCGGTATGGATCGTTGATGCTCAGGCAGATAATGAAAATTTCTTCGTAGAACCTGATGGCGGCACTTGTCCATCTGAATTTCCTTTCGACATTTCCGGGGAATCAGGTGGTTGCTGCATTATGGAGGTGCGCTTCTCGCCTGACGGAGAAACCGAATTTTCGTCGCAACTTGAAATTTTTTCCAGTGTTGGACAGTCGGTCATTCCTTTAAGTGGCGAAGGAATACCGGAAGGTGATTTCCTTCCAGTTCTTTTGCCTGAAAGTCACGACTTCGGCTCACTCCCGGCTAACACTCCCGCTTTTCATGATTTCGTATTGACCAACGAGGGTAGCCAGACTGGAGCGATTGACGCGCTATTCATCTCAGGTGACGAGGAGTTTTCAATTGTCAGTCAGGACTGCATTATTGGTTCGCCTCCTTCGATTCTGCCTCCCGGTGATCAATGCACTATTGAAGTTGAATTCTTTGTTACAGACGCAATTCCTAAACCCCAAAGTTTTAGCGGAGATCTCATCATAGAAACCTCGGAGGGAATTTTAAGCGCGGAATTGACGGGCATCGCTCAAAGCTCCGACGAAGCTGATCTGACCTTGAGTCCGGCATCGCGAGATTTTGGCCTCGTCGCCACCAGGACGCTTTTAACACAGGTATTCGAAGTCCTGAACGAAGGCACCGGAACCGGCGCAATAAATGACATCTTCATCAATGGCGATTCTGATGAATTCACCATTGTTTCCAGCACCTGCCTAAACGGTTCGCCGCCGGCTTTTCTGGAGCCTGGCGATTCCTGCGATATCACGGTCCAGTTCTTCGTCGACGCCGTGCTGGTCGAGCCGACCGATTTCGCGGCCGAGCTTGTCGTCGATACCGACGATGGTGACTTGGTTGCCCCGCTAAGCGGCACTGCCCAGACCTTCGACCCGATTTTCAGCGACAGATTCGATATCGAGTTCCTTCCTATGCCCAGGGGCCTGAGTTTCATGGCGCCTCGGGGAGGTGGCAGCCCGATTTGTAGTCTTTTTAACTGGAGTTTTTCTGTCGGTTTGTTCGACTCCGACACCGGCAACCAAGGACCAGATAACCGCCGCTACTCCGGCCCGTGTGGCTTGCGAGTGCCGCTTGACGGCGCTGTTCGACTGGTCGGTGATCAGAGTCCCATTCTGGAGTCTCAATACCTGGCCACTTTCTATGCGTTCTTTGACGACGTCATTGACGGGGCAGTGATGTTCTTTGAAGCGGCCGGCGTCGAACAGCCACGAGTGCAGCTGATGTATGCAGACGGTGGAATAATCTTTAGTGTTTTCGATAACGATGGCAATGAAGTTTTTGAAATCATTCCGGACATTGGAAGTGGCTGGCACTCATTCAGCCTTGACTGGGAGTCTGGGTCCAACGCCGAGGTAGCTCTGTCTATCAGTGGTGCCCCAGACGTCATCATTGAGGTGGATAACTCCAACCATCGCATTGAAGAGGTCTACCTGGGCAACCTTGAGCCCGACTTCGGAGCCACTGGCAGCATCGATCTCGATGCCTTTGTCTCTCGCCGACTCACCCGTCCGGACCGTCTGCTGGTTGGCGATGCCAATGGCGACGGCGTGATTGACGTAGCTGACCTGCGCGCTGTCGATAGAGAGATTTCTCCCAGCCTTCAAATCATTGCCAATGGCCAGCCGGACTGCAACGAGGACGGAGTGATCGACGAGCAGGACTTAGAATGCCTTGGCGCTATTGTCGCTGCTGACCAGCCTATCGACTTCGCCCTCGACGAGGTGACCGCCATGCCGGGCGAATCCATTGAACTGGCTGGACTGCTCAATGACAATCCTTTTGATGCCATTTCGATATCGGTGGTGATCAGCATTGATACAGAAATTCTGTCCTTTGGCACCGGTGGCATCAGTTGCGGCAGAGTGGTTCGGGGAGCAGCGCTCACCGATGAGCACACCTTGATCTGCGGAACCTCTGGCGACGAAATCACCACCGTGGCTGTAGTAGGAACAGCATCGACGCTGCCGGAAGGTGAGCTGTTCCGGCTGTTGCTGGACGTCAATCCGAATGCTGATTTCGGCGGAGAGACAGCAGTCGTTATCGATGACGTGGAGATCGACCTGTCGGGGCTGCTGGCGCCCTCCACAATGTACACACTCAGCGATGGACTGGTGCGCACGCCCGATCCGGTGGCTGACCTTGTGCTGGACCCAACCTTCCATGACTTTGGCGACGTCGAGCCACAAGATTTCCCCATAAGCCGCGACTTTTCCTTAACCAATCAGGGAGACTCCGGTTCGCTTGCAGATATTGAACTGGTAAACCTGGTTGGGAATGCGGCCTTCAGCCTGGCGGCCGATAACTGCACCGACAACACGCTGGGGGCCGGCGAAAGCTGCACCGTCACCGTTCTTTTCGATGCCGGGGATCTGTTGCCGGGCAAATACTCAACGGCGCTTGAGTTCACCGCCAACCCGCCGGTGGCGCCAGCGCTTATCACCGGAACTCGCGCTGGCATCGTTGACTTCGACATTTTGCCCGGCAGCGTTGACTTTGGCACATTGACGGAGGGCGACGGCGCGGTTTCACAATCCCTCGAACTGATCAACATCGGTGAACTACCGCTGGACCTGGCCAATGTCAGCTTCGAAATAAGTGGCAGCACGGCCTTTGAAATCACGGACAATGCCTGCGATCCCAGCCTGAGCCTGAATCCGGGAGAATTCTGCACCATAGAGCTGGCGTTTTTCGGCGGCGATCAGGCACCCGGTTCCTATACGGGCTTCTTCCAGGCCAGCTCCGATAGTTCGTCGGTAACCGTGAACCTGTTCGGGGAAACCGAAGCTGCGCCGCCGGAAGCCGCTTTGAGCGTGAACCCGACGGCCCGTAATTTCGGGCAGCTCGGCATCGCCGATTTCCCGGTCACGCAGCTCTTTACCGTCACCAACAGCGGCGAACCCGGCTCTGTGGCGAGCATTTCCAACGCCGCCTTGACAGGCTCACCGTTGTTCAGCCTGACAAGCAACAACTGCCCGGGTGCAGCGCTGGCCGCAGGTCAGTCCTGCACATTTACGGTCTCCTTCGATGCCAGCGACGCCCCGCCCAACACCTATGCCGCCAGCGTTCAGATCGTTTCCGATGCTGGCAACCCGGCGGTTTCGCTGAGCGGCACTCGCGTGCCGTCCGAGATCAACCTGAGCGTGAATCCGCTTTCGCACGACTTCGGCAGTTTGAGCGCCGATGATCTACCGGCGACCCAGAGATTCACGGTTTTGGCCAGCGGCGACCCGGGCCTTGACATTGCCATAACCGGGGTTGCCCTGAGCGAGGACGACGCCTTTGCCGTCACCGAGGACAACTGTAGCGGTGCCGAGCTGAGCAACACGCAAACCTGCCTGGTGGAGGTCAGTTTCAATCCCTCTGCGCTGGCGCCGGGCAACTACACGGCCACGCTGGAGATCGTTTCTGATGAGTCGCTACTGATTCCACTGAGTGGGCAGCTGGCGGTGACCGCGCCCCAGCCCGATATCTTCGTGCTGCCGGCCCCGACCAACCAGCGGCCAGGCGTGGCCAGTTTTGTCGGTGAGCTCAGTTCCAGCGGTGTCGGCAATGCCGTTGCCGCTGCCGGGCGCATAGGTCCGGCCGCCACCACCCGCTTCCTGGTCAGCGCGCCGGCCGAGGGGGCGGTTTACCTGATCGCTGACGGCAACTTCAATGCGCCGGCCCGCGGCATCGACAGTGACCCGGATGCCACCATCCGCTTCCAGGTTTCCGGCCCAACGCCATTTGGCATCAGCCAGGCGGGCGATGGCGATTTCCGAGCCTCAGGTCATTCGACGATCGCACTGGGTGACAGCTTGGCTGGCCGGGTTGTGCTGCTGTTCGGCAGCGCCGATACACCGCCGGGGGCCACCGCCATTGATTTGACCGAGGTCACGGGTAGCGGTGCCGAGCTGGACGCCGGCTTTGAAACGATTGTGATCAGCGGGTCGGACTTGATGACCCAGGGCTTCGAGCTGGCCTTCATCGGAGATTTCAATGGCAACGGTCATGATGATCTGGCGATTGGGCTGCCCGACTACGGCAGTGCCGGCCAGGGGCGTGTTTACGTGGTGTTCGGCAATGCCAGCGATGACAATGTCAACCTGGATGCACTCGAACCTGATCAGGGCATCATCATCGACGGCACGACCACCGACGGCGCCCTGGGCTTCAGCGTTGCCGGAGCTGGTGATTTCAACGGCAGCGGGTTTGCCGACCTTGTAATAGGCGCACCGTTCTCCAGCGACTACGGCCGCGTGGTCGTTGTATTCGGGAATGATGAGCCCGCGAGCTTGAGTGTCTCGGCCCTGGATGGCAGCAACGGCTTCATTGCCCGCATGCCGGTAGAGTCCAGTGCCGGACCGCGCTTCGGCTACTCGGTGGCCGGTGCTGGCGACTTCGATGGCGACGGCTTCAATGACATTATCGTTGGCGCGCCGCGCTCCATGCTCCTCGACCAGCCTAGCCTTCCAGGCCAGGCTCGCATCCTGTTTGGACAGGCCAGTGTCGAAAGTGGGACCGTGCTGATTGACGACCACGACCGCCTGCGCCAGCTTGCGATCAATCCGTTCAGCATCGGCAACAACAGCATGTTTGGCTTCTCGGTAGCAGGTCTGGGAGACTCCAGCCGCAATGGCTTCAGCGATGTGGCCATCGGTGACCCCGGCTACGGCGACCCGGTCAACAATCCTGCTTTGCCGCGCTTTACCGGTCAGGCTTACGCCGTGTTCGGCCGGACCGATCCACCGACGTCGCTGATTGCCGAGGAACTGGAATCGGACCAGGCAAGCGTCTATCGTCCGCAGCAACCTTCGGTTCGCGCCGGTTGGGCAGTGGCAGGTATCGGCGACTTCAGCGGCGACGGCTTCCCCGACCTGTTGGTCACCGGCCCGGGTGCCTCAACATCGGGGCTCTCCAATGCTGGCCAAATTTGGGCGGTGGGCGGCCGCGAAACGGCTGTAGTTATCGATCCGGAGATCGACGCCATTGATCCTGCAACCGGCCTGGTAACGGGTGGCGAGACGGTAACCATCTTCGGTCGCCACTTCCTTGAAGGCGTAGAAGTCTGGTTCGGCGAACAGCCCTGTCTGGAGGTCGAGCGCATCGATCACAGCCAATTGAGGTGCCTGACACCACCGACCGGCGCCAGCATTACCGATGTCAGCGTCATCAACCCGGACGGCACCGGCGTGACCCTGGAGGAGGCCTTCCGCTTCCTCGATCCCACCTCGCTAGAAGTGACGGCAGCCTCCTTCCCCGGCCAGTTCGGTCAGACCGGGCGCTTGGCTGAGTTCGAGGTGTTCAACAGCGGTGATTTTGCCGCCGAGCAGTTGACCCTGACCATCAGCACCAACGGCGCTGATATTCTGGACTGGTTCAGCCTGGCACCGCAGTGCACAGTCGAGGGCCAGGTTGCCATTTGTGACTTCTCGGAGGTGGCACCGTGGCAATGCTCGATCAGCGACAATCAGGCTACCTGCATGTTGGGCCTGTTGCCCGCAGAAGGCCGCGCAGCCGTCATGCTGGACTTCAGCGGCTCAGGACCGGTGCCAACCAGCCTGAATCTGTCTTCGATCAATGCCGACAGCATTGCAACCAATGCCGAGCTGTTCGGCGATAATTAATTGAATTGAGGGAGTAGGCCATGTTTTTGCGAGTGCTTGCATGGATCGTCGCAGCCGCCCTGGGTGGGGTGACGCTGGCTGCCGAAGCCACCAGTCGACAAGGTGTGGTGTACCTGTCTGGCCAGGTCAGCCATTTCACCCCCAGCCAGGCTAGACCAAGCAGCAACGGCAGCCTCGACTGCCGGGCGCCCAACCAGCCGCTGTTTCGGTTCGAGGAGTCGCTGGACGTGGACCTGGTCGAACTCAGCGCCCGCAACAACCCACAGGGCAGCGCCAACGTGTCGATCACTATCCTCGAGAGCTGTTTCGACGGCACCCTGGTGTTCAACTATCGGCACAATGCCATCAACGGCGCTTTGGGTGGACAGGGCGACCTGCTGGTCGAACCCTCTGAACCCTCTATTCAGCTCGCTGCCAGTCCAGGCGCCCAGGCCATGGTCCAGATCTTGTACACGGCGCGCCGGGCCGCACCGTTTGGCTCCAGCTTTCGATTTCGCATGCTGGCCGGGGGTATCAATTTCAGCCTGCAATCACCCGAAGCTGGCAACCTGATTGGCACAGCCAGCCGCGGCAACCTGCCGCTGCTGGATATCGAAATCGCTGGCCGCGAAAACGTGGTCGAAACCGGCGACCTGCCCGACCCCCAGGACGAGCGCTCGGCAGATTCCGGGCGTGCCCTGAATCGAATCTGCGAATCGCCAGCGCCGCCGGAGTTCTGCGAAGTCATCGCTCGCGCCATCGACGAGGCTGAAAGTGACGAACAGCGCTCCGAACTGACCCGCCGGGTGACCATGGCGTTTGATGCCCACCAGGTCACTTCGATCCCGGCGATGTCCGGGGAGGCCGCCCGCATCCAGGCCGACAACGTCGGCCAGCGGGTACAAACCCTGCGCAACGGCGGCCCGACGCCAGCCATGTCCATCGACGGGCTGAGCCTCAGCTACCAGGGTTTCCGCCTCGACAGCAATCTGCTGCCGCAGTCGCTGCTCAGTCGGATCAATGGCGAGGACGATATCGGTAGCCAGCTCCTGAGCCAGCCCTGGGGCTTTTTCATCAACGGCAACATCGCCATTGGCGACCGCTCGCGGCGCGACCGTGAAACCGGCTACGATTTCGATACCTGGGGTATCACCAGTGGATTCGACTACCGTTTCCGCCAGGGGCACGTCGCCGGCGTCGCCGTCGGCTATAGCCAGTACTCCGCCGACCTGGATGAAGACGGCGGCGCCATGGACAGCGACTCCTGGACCGTCCAGGCCTATGGCTCCTGGCAGTTCAGCGAGCAGTTCTATGCTGACCTCACGCTTGGCTACACCCTGACCGATTTCGATCTGGAGCGAGTGGTCGACCTGCGCGGCATCGGCCCGTACGGACGCCGCATTGCGCGCGGCAGCACCGATGGCTACCAGTTCGATACCAGCATCGCATTGAACTATCGCCTGGAAACCAATACGGCGCTGAGCATTACGCCCTACGGCCAGTTAAACTACGCGCGCACGCGCATCGACAGCTTTACCGAATCAGGCACCATTTTCGACTATCGCTATCCCAGCCAGAATTTCGATTCCTACCTGTTTACCGGCGGTGTGCGCCTGGCCCGCCCGGTCGCTCTGGAGCGAGGCGTACTGGTGCCATTTGCCGACTTGGCCCTGGAGTACGAAGCTGGGCTGGATTCCTATACCATGCAACCAGTCTTGGCCGGCAGCGATTTCGACGGGCCGCTGGTTCTGATCAGCGACCCCGATCGACTCTTCGGCCGGGCGCACTTCGGGGTCAGCTACGTCGGCCTGACCGGCACCCAATTCTTCGCCAGCTACAGCGCATTGCTTTTCGACAGCGACACCACGCGACACTCGCTCTACCTGGGAATTCGCTTCGAATTCTAGCCCGAACAAATCATGAGTTATTCGGACTCTTGGTCCTTAAACCCGATCAACCCAGGGTGAAGGAGAAAATCGCTCCGATCGCTGTCAGCAGCACGGCTATCACTTATGGTCGCTGCAACCAACGCCGCAGTGAAACCAAAAGAATTCATTGAAACACTCCATTCAGAATGTATTGGTGCCACCGTTCATTTATCGGCGGCGCGCGAACTCAGCGCATGAAGTCAGGCAGTCGGAGGTGGCCGTGGGGACCGAGTCGGGCAACTGATCAGAGAAGTCCGAATCGATAGATCACGCGAACACCGGCCACACGTGGTTCAGGCAGGTAGGCGACTACCGCTCGGCTCGGTGCAAAACCCTCCGGTCGACCGGGATCGACGTTGCGCTGGGCACTGCGAATCGTATTGTCGTCAGTCAGATTGGTCACGAAACCGATGACTCTGAAGCGATCAAACTCCAGGCCCACCTGCATGTCCAGGTTGGTGTAGCTCGGCATCCACGACCGGTTAGCCTCGTCGAGGAAGCGCTTGGAGCGGTATTGACCGTTCAGTTCAGCGAACCAGGTGTGACCGCGGTCGCCGAGCGGCGCACGATAGAAAATGCCGAAATTGAGCGCGTGCCTGGGGTTTTTCGCGACCCGGTTGCCAGAAAAATCGGCGCACGCGTTGCCGGCCTCGGTGCGGAGCTGTGGCGAAGACGTCTGGCCCTCGGGAACTCCGCAGGCGGCGAAAGAATCAGGGCCGGCCGTCGGGCTGGGCCCCTGGACATAGTTCTTGAAGGTTGCATCAGTGAAAGCATAGGCGGCACTCAATCTGAGTCGGTTCATCGGCAGCCAGGTGGCAGCAATCTCAAAACCTCGCGACTCCACTGCAGCCGCGTTGACAATGCCCGGCACTGCGACGACCGTGCCCCCGGCACCAGGCTGGTTGCGCTGAATGCCGATTTGCTGGTCGGTGTAGTCGTTCATGAAGAGGGCGCCGTCAATGCTCAGGCTCTG
>SKKV01000202.1 GCA_007123575.1 Wenzhouxiangella sp. | reverse complement strand
CCGGGAAACTGATGTCGATGGCCGGGCGACGCTCGTCGCGCACGCTGTCGACCATGGTCGGCAGGCGATGAATGGTTTGCGGGCCGAATACCAGATCAACGAACGGTGCGCGCTTGAGAATGCCCTCGCCTTCCTGGCTGGCCACGCAGCCGCCGACGCCGATCACCAGGTCCGGCTTTTTTTCCTTCAGCGGGCGCCACTGTCCGAGCTGGGAGAAGACCTTTTCCTGGGCCTTCTCGCGAATAGAGCAGGTGTTGATCAGGATGACGTCGGCTTCGTCCGGGCTGTCGGTCAGCTCCAGACCATGGGAGGCGGCGAGCACATCGGCCATCTTGTCCGAATCGTACTCGTTCATCTGGCAGCCGTGGGTCTTGATGAATAGCTTGCCGGGCATGGGGATCACTTAAAAAACAAGACCGTACATTGTAAATCAAAAGGCCCGGTAACGCACCCGGCGAGTGATTCGACAAACAAGTTCGTAAGCAATGGTGTCGGCACAGCGGGCAATCTGCTCCACCGGTAGACCACGCCCCCACAACACGACCTGATCGCCAATCCGGGCGTCGGGCGCATTGCCCAGGTCAATCGTGATCATGTCCATCGACACTCGTCCCACCAGACGGCAGTCCTGATCACCGACTCGAACGGGCGTTCCATCAACCAGGCTGCGCGGATAACCATCGCCGTAGCCAATTCCGGCAACGCCAATTCGCATCGGTTCCGGGGCGATGAATCGACCGCCGTAGCCGATCCGCTCGCCGGCGGGTACGTGATTGATCGCGATCAGTTCGGTGGTCAGGGTCATCACCGGCTTCAGGCCCAGCGACTGCCCGGTTCGTTCCGGATGAGGCGAGATACCGTAGAGCATGATCCCTGCCCGCACCCAGTCCGCCCTTGCCTCGGGATGGGCCAGGATGGCGGCCGAATTGGCCATGCACAGCTCACCGGACAGCCCTTCAACGGCCTCGCGAAAACGATTGATCTGGCCGCGTGTCGTGCTCGGATCGTCGTCATCGGCACTGGCAAAATGGGTGACCAGGTTGACCTGCTCGGCCCGGGGTAGGACCAGAAGACGGCGATGCGCCTCACGTCCGGCCTCGGCATCCATGCCCAGGCGGTGCATGCCGGAGTCCAGTTTCAGCCAAAGTCGTGGCGTAGGCGCGCGGCCAAAGCGCTCCAGCGCTTCGACCTGGGCCGGATGATGAATGGTCAGTTCCAGGCCCAGATCGGTAGCCACCGACAGATCGCCGTCATGAATCAGCCCTTCCAGCAAGATAACCGGCAATCCGGAGCCCAGGCGGCGAATCGCACGCGCCTCCTCCAGGGTTGCCACGGCCAGGATGTCGGCATCGGCCAGCGCTGGCAGGCATAGGTCCAGGCGATGGCCATAGGCATCGGCCTTGACCACGGCCATGACCCGGCTGTCGGGTGCCAAGGCCCTGATCTGCGTGAGATTGTGGGCCACGGCATCGACATCGATCCGGGCCAGCGTATTGCGGGCCATGACTGCCAGGGCCCCTCAGTCAGTCGTCCTGACCGTAGTGGTCGTAGGTGAAGTCGCGGAACCGCAGAAATTCGCCCTGGAAGCTCAAGTTGAAGTGACCGGTCGCACCGTTACGATGCTTGCCAATGATGATCTCGGCCTTGCCCTTGTCGGCCGAATCCTCGTTGTAGACCTCGTCGCGATAGATAAACAGAATCAAATCTGCATCCTGCTCGATCGCGCCAGATTCGCGAAGGTCGGCCATCTTGGGCCGTTTGTCCGGTCGCTGTTCCAGCGCTCGGTTGAGCTGCGACAAGGCAATGACGGGAACGTTAAGTTCTTTCGCCAAGGCCTTGATACTACGCGATATTTCACTGATTTCCTGGGTGCGATTTTCACCCAGACCCGGCACTTTCATCAGCTGCAGATAGTCGATCACGATCAGGCCGATATCGTGATCGCGCTTCATCCGCCGGGCCCGGGCGCGCAGGTCAGTCGGCGATAGCGACGGGGTCTGGTCGATGAACATCTTGGCGCCCTTGAGCATGGTCATGGCCGAGCGCAGGTTGACCCAGTCGTGGCTGTCCAGCTTGCCGGTTCGAAGCTTGTCCTGGCCAATCTGCCCCAGTGAAGAGAACAGGCGCATGACCAGCTGGGTATCGGACATTTCCATGGAGAACACGGCCACGGGCACCTTGTAGCGAATCGAAGCACGTTCGGCGATGTTCATGGCCAGCGTGGTTTTTCCCATTGACGGGCGAGCTGCGAGGATAATCAGGTCAGTGGGCTGCAGGCCGGCGGTGCGCTTGTCCAGCTCGGCGAAGCCCGTGGCCACGCCGGTCAGGTCGCCCTCGTTTTCCTGCAGGCGATTGAGCATGTCCATGGCCTCGCCCATGACCTGCTGGATGGGCACGTAGCCAGACTGGCGGTGGGCGCCCTGGTCGGCGATGGCGTAGATCTGCTTTTCGGCCTCTTCCAGCAGCTCCTTGCTGCTGCGACCAGCGGTTTGCAGCGCATCGTCGGCAATCCGGGTGCCGATATTGATCAACTGACGCAGGATCGACTTTTCGCGCACGATATGCGCATAGCCGCCAATGTTTGCCGGCCCAGGGGTTTCATTAGCCAGCATGGTGATGTAGGCGCCGCCATCAACCCGCTCAAGCATGCCATGGCGGGAAAACCATTCGGCCACCGTGACCGCATCACAGGGCTGGCCTTGCTGACAAAGCTCGGAAATGGCCCGGTATATCAGCCGGTGGCTTTCGCGATAAAAGTCGCTTTCATCAATCTGATCAGCAACCTTGTCCCAGGCATCCACCGCCAACATCAGAGCACCCAGCAGGGACTGCTCCGCCTCATTCGAGTGCGGTGGTGACTTAACGTTGCTGATCGAACTCAGACGGGCTTCGGCCACGATTTTCGGCTGCCACATGATGTTTTCGGAAACAGACCGATCAGTATACGCGGCATGCACCCAGATTCAGATACGAAGTTTCGATCAAAGTGCTCAGACTAAGCAGCGATAATCCCATTTGGACTCCCTACCAACGCACTATCTAGCATGGAGTTGGAATAGGCAAGGAATACTCAGCCGGCACGACCATCAGCCTGCTCCCAAACTTCGCAGCGGGTGGTATCTGCCAGATCGCGGTTTGAACGGGTGCGGAACTCTGCACGAACGCCAGCCCCAAGCCCTCAGTTAGCTACCCTGATCGATCGAAACCCGGGATCTTCGGAGAGCCCCCGCATCAGTCCTACTGGCTCCAGGGCCACAGAGCGCTCAATTGCCACCAAAGCCGCTCACCCGGTCAGGCCGTGAGCTGGCGGATACCACCCGATGCCCCACCCAACCCAACACACTTTTCTCTCCCAAACGCCAAAAAGGGAAAAAGCCAGCCCGATCAAACAAAAACAGGCCCGCCCCCGAACCCCGCAGCGCGGGGCCCAGAAAGCGGGCCTGAGAGTCGATGTCGAAGGGCCGTGATCAGCCTTCTTCGTCGACGATTCTTACCTTGACTTCGGTCTGGACGTCGGCGTGCAGAATCAGGCCGACGGTATATTCACCGGGTTCACGGATCGGGCCGTCCGGCATGTCAACCTCAGCTTTTTCGACTGCAAAGCCCATCTCGGTGAGCTTGCCGGCGATTTCGGCCGGGTTGATCGAGCCGTACAGGCGCCCTTCCGGGCTGACGGCGACGGTAAACAGCACCTCTTCGGCACCTTCGATGGCCTCGCGGCGGGCTTCGGCCAGACCCAGCTTCTCGTTGGCCTGACGCATCAACTCTTCCTTGCGCGCCTCGAACTTCTCCAGGTTTTCCGGGGTGGCGGGAACCGCCTTGCCACGCGGCAGCAGGTAGTTGCGACCGTAGCCGGGGCGCACGTTGACGGTATCGCCAAGATCACCCAGGTTGTAGACATTTTCAAGCAAAATCAATTTCATGTCGGCACCTGCTTAGTGGTTGTCGGAGTAAGGCAGCAGCGCCAGGTAGCGGGCGCGCTTGATCGCGGTCGCCAGCTGACGCTGGTACTTGGCCTTGGTGCCGGTAATGCGGCTGGGGACGATCTTGCCGGTCTCGCCGAT
>SKKV01000220.1 GCA_007123575.1 Wenzhouxiangella sp. | reverse complement strand
CGCAGCCGGGTCTCCAGCGAAGATTTCGAGCGCCGGGTTGAACGCATGATTCAAACACTGGAAGCTGCCTGATGGAAATCAGGCTGGGCAAGCACCAACTGGAGCTGCTGCCGGAGCGGGCCGCCTGGTGGCCTGCCCGCCGCGCGCTGCTGTTGGCCGATGTCCACTTGGGCAAGGACCAGGTTTTTCGTCGCCAGGGTCTGGCCGTTCCCGCCGGCGTGGTGGCCCAAGACCTGGCCCGCATCGATGCCTTGATCCAGCGCCTGAGAGCCAGGCGTCTTTTGATTCTGGGCGACTGGGTTCATGCCCCGCCCGCGCCCGACGATGACTGGCCGCAGCAGATCGCGGCCTGGCGCCGGACCCACCCTGATCTGGCCATCGACCTGGTGCTGGGCAACCATGATCGCGACCTGTCGGCCTGGCTGCCCGCCTGGGGAATCCAAGCCCGCCAGGAGCCGTGGCCACTGGACGGACTTTGCCTGGTCCATGCCTGGCAGCCCAACCTGGACGGGCCAAGCGTGTCCGGTCATCTGCACCCCGGCATCGTCCTGAAAAGCGGTCGCGATCGGCTGCGCCTGCCGGCCTTTCTGGCGCATGACCAACACCTGGTACTGCCCGCCTTTGGCCGCTTTACCGGGCTGGATGACCAAACCAGTTTTCCGGTTGGCCGGCGCTATGTCATCGCTGGCCAGCGGGTCATGGCAGCGCCTTGAACGTGCCCTGCCATTCCGTGCTTTAATTGCTGCTGTCCCCTGGCTTCTCCCACCCCAATTTGAACAACCCTCAGCAGTCAGACCTCGCCGTCCTTCAGTCCAAACCCATGCTGGAAACAGCCAGCCAAGCCCTGGCCGAGCGCGGCTGGTGGCTGGGAACGGACGCAGTAGACATGGACCTGGTCGACGATTTACGCACTGACCTAGATCAGCTTCGCGACAATGATGAGCTAGAGCGCGCCGGCATCGGCCGTGATCTGGATTTCCAGCTTGCTGAACGGGTGCGCGGTGACCGAATTCACTGGCTGTCGCGGGGCAGCGATGCCCAGGCCCGGCTGCTGGCGCAGATGGAAAGCCTGCGTCAGACCCTGAACGAAAGCCTGTTTCTCGGCCTGTTCGAGTTTGAAGCCCACTATGCCCACTACCCACCAGGCAGCTTCTACCGCCGCCACCTCGACAGCTTTCGCGGCGCAGCCAACCGGATCGTTTCAGCCGTAATCTACCTGAATGACGACTGGCGCGATGGCGACGGCGGCGAACTGGTTCTGTATGCCGAGTCAGGCGACGAGGTGCTGGCGACAATCGCTCCGAAGGCCGGCAGCATGCTGCTGTTTTTAAGCGAGGAACTGCCGCACGAAGTATTGCCGGCCAGACGTGACCGCTTCAGCATCGCCGGCTGGTACCGACTCAATGCCTCGATCGGCAACCAGATTGATCCGGCGCGCTGAAACCCGGCAATACCTGCCTGTCAATCGTCCGATTCTTCTTCCTCGTCTTCCTCTAGCTGCTCGAACACCGGATCCAGGTGGCGATCACCCGGCGCTTCGGCCGGAATGGGGTCATCCAGCGTGATGATGTCCATTGGCTCGGGGTCCGGCCCCACGTACTCCCGCAGGCGTGCTTCGCGCGAGCGCTTGTTCTCGAACTGGACTTCCAGGGTAAACGTCATGCGCCAATCACTTCGACGCTGGCCGGTGTCTTCGTCCAGCGGCCAGGCATGCTCGGGCTGGACTTCGAAAAACAACCAGTTGCGCAGGAACTGCCGACGATATCGAAAGGCAACAAAATATTCCTCGATGTCGAACTGCGGTCGGGTATAGCCGAAGGCGCCCACTTCCGCGCGCAACGCCGTTCGTGGCGACAGTTGTTGAAAGCCGGTGACCGACGTCCGCCAGTCAATCCCGGAGGATGCCTCCGACACGGTGCCCTGGCCGGTCCAGCGCACCAACCGATCACGGTCAGGTAGCCATTCCCAATCCAGGCGCGAAGTGGTGCCAAAACCATCGCTTCGTTCCCAGAAAACGCTCTGCGTGGCCCGCCCCAGCGTGTTTTCAGACAACCCCTGAACATAGCGATAGCGGCCGCGAACGCGCGGATTGAGCCCGCCGCTGGTCACGCGGACCGTACCGTCGAAGTCAAGCTGCGACCTGGCCTGTTCCGAGGCGATGAAGCGCAAGCCCAAGCGAGTTCTGTCGTCACTGTCGTCGGCCGTAGGCCCATCTCGAAAATCACCGCTGACATCTTCATCGCGGGTCACCAGCAGGCGCACCCGCTCGGAAATGCGCGGCAGCATGACATTGGCCCGCACCCTGACACCGACGCTCCAGCCCTCGGTCTCGTCCCAGCGCAGCGAATTGCGCAGGCGCACGAACGTGCCTACCGGGGTTTCTTCAAACGAACGCGGATCGCCGAAAAACCCGTCAAACCAGGCTGCCGGCTCGCACAGGCGTTGGCTGAGATAGGAATGGGAACGATCCAGCCAGCTTTCCGGCCGATCCAGCTCATCCCGACATGACTCATCGATAATCCGCTCCTGCATCTCCTGGCGCTCTTCTGCGGTAACCGCTTCGTCGCTGTCCGCCGCAACTTCTGCAGCCAAGCAGACCAGAAAAAAAGCCAACAGAAACCGAACACCGATCTTTGCGCTACAGGCTCTCATGCCACAATGCCCCGATACCATCCAATGAGTTGCATATGACAACGATCATAATGGAACAATCGAAAAAAGGTCAGACAAATGGCCTCTCAATTCCGGGTTTTTTGGAGGTGCAGCGCCTGACCAGGCAATGCTCATGAGCGCAGCAGCGCGCCCTTTTGATGGACTGGATCCCAGCCTGATCTGCGATGCCGTGGAGTCTCTTGGACTAGTCACGGACGGCCGATTGCTGGCACTGAACAGCTATGAGAATAGGGTCTGGCAGATCGGCATCGAGGAAGGGCAACCGCTGATCGCCAAGTTCTACCGACCAGGGCGATGGACAGAAGAGGCCATCCGCGAAGAGCACCAATTTGCCTTGGAGCTGGCCGATCATGGTTTGTCGGTGGTCGCTCCCTTGGCCTATGACGAGCAAACCCTGCATTGGCACCAGGAATTTCGCTTCGCCCTGTTTCCGCGCCGCGGTGGCCACGCCCCGGAGCTTGCCCACCGGCCAACCCTGGAGGCACTGGGCCGCGTGCTGGGCCGAATGCACGCCATTGGCGCCAGCGCCAGTTTCAGCGACCGACCAACGCTTTCAATCGACCAGCACGGACGCGCACCGGCCGAGTACCTGCTGGGCAACGACTGGATACCGTTTCACCTGCAAAGTGCGTTTGAAACCTTGTCCGCCCATTTGCTCGAGGCTATCGAGGCTACCTGGGCGCGAGCGGGGGCGTTTCAGACCATTCGCCTGCATGGAGACTGCCATCCCGGCAATATTCTTTGGCGGGACGACACGGCCCACTTTGTCGACCTGGATGACTGCATGACCGGTCCCGCAGTGCAGGATTTGTGGATGCTGATTTCCGGTGAGAGTGACGAGCGATCAAATCAGCTTGGCTGGCTGCTGGACGGCTATCGCATGTTTCACAGCTTCAACCCGGCCGAGCTGAATCTGATTGAGCCGCTGCGCTGCCTGCGCATGTTGCATCACCAGGCCTGGCTGGCGCGACGCTGGGAGGACCCGGCGTTTCCGTTGGCGTTTCCGTGGTTTACCGATGCCCGGCATTGGGAGAATGTGTTGCAGCAGTTGCGAGAGCAGCTTGATGAGTTGCAGCAGCCGCCGCTGCAGTTGGTTTTTTGAATACCGCGATAGTGTCGCCTATGGCGGGGTATTGGCGAAAGCGTTTACATGGACCCCGGCCGCACGCGCTTAACGGCCTCCGGAACAACGCTTCTTGCCTGGCGGCAAGCCGCATTATTCCTCCGACCTGCGCTGGGCCGGGCTACGGGGTGGTTTTGGTGTTGGCGGGATTCTGGTCGGGGCGTTGAGGCAAGGCGCCGGCGCGGATCAGGCGTTCGATGCAGCTGAAGACCTCGAAGCGGCCGAAGGGTTTGTGGATGAAGTCGTCGGCGCCGACGCGCTGCAGGAAGAAATCATCGGCGGCCTTTGAGCTGCCGCTGATCATGATCACCGGCACATTCTCAGTGCGCGGTTCGCGACGCAACCTGCGCAGCACCGAGAAACCGCTGGCGTCCGGCAGCACAATGTCGAGGAACAACAGGTCAGGCGGGCTGATAAAAGCCATTTCCAGCGCGCTTTCTCCGTCTTCGCTGAGTTCTACCCGGTAGCCAGCCTGGCTGAGCATGCTGTCCAAGGTCTTGCGTATGGTGGGCGAATCGTCAACCACCTGAATGCGCATACCGCGCGGCGCATCGAATCTTTCGCGACGACGACGCTCGCGCCGCTGGCCCAGGCGCAGGATACGACCCAGCCCGCTGCTGGCCTCGCCGGGCTTCGATGCCGGCTGGCTTTCACTGTCGCCGCGGGCCAGGGCCCGCGGCAGAATGCGGGTGATTTCGCGCATATTGACGCCGTGACTGCCGTCTGCCAGCACCTCCGCAACCCGCGTCGCCCCGCTACTGTCGGTTCCCTGCAAAGCCAGGTCCACTTCGATCCCCAGGCGGAAGCTATCCTCAACGCGTCTGAGCTTGCGCGCCATCGGCCGGCCCGATGATTGTCGTTGATGGACGACCACGGCCAGGTCACCGTTGACCAGTTTGACCAGCGTGCCCGGCGGCGCCCATCCCAGAAACTGTGAAAAACTCTCGACCAGCTGCTTGTTGAACTGGCGATCTCGCTCACGCCAGAGAATGCCCAATGCCTGCTGATGCGAGCGAGCGGGGGCATGCGACCGCTCTGATGTGATTGCATCGTAGGCGTCAATCAAGCCGATCAGCCTGGCCAGCACGGGTACCTGGTCGCCCGGCAGGGCATCCGGATAGCCCTTTCCATCGGCGCGCTCATGATGGCTGCGCACGGCGGCAGAGACGGCATCGGGAACACCCTCGTTTTGAATCAGCAGGTCATGACCGAAGCGCGCGTGCTGGCGGATATGCTCGATTTCGCGCGTATCCAGTTCGTCGGTCTTGCGCAGTGTTTTCAGGCTCAGGCGGGTCTTGCCCAGGTCGAAAACCAGGCCACTGAAAGCGGCATTCTCGACCAGCGCATTATCCCAACCGGCAGCATGCGCAAACGCTGCAGCCAGAATGGCCACGTTCAGTCCATGCTGATAGGCGTAGCGGCTTTTCTCCTTGATGTGGGTCAACCAGACCAGGGGCACCAGGTAGTCTTCCATGGCTTCGGCCAGGTGATTGACCACATCGCGCGTGCCCTCCACATCCACCCGACCATGACGATGAAAGCTCAGCATCAGTGACTGGGCCAGCAGGCTGGTCTCCCGATAAACCCGCCAGGCATCGACTACGCCGCGCGGCGACATTTGGGCAGTGCGCAAGGCATTGATGCGGTTCGGCAAATGCGGCATCTTGACGGTGGCCGCATGGGCCTGTGCGAGCTGGTCGCCGTTGCGATGCAGGCAGCGCTTCAGGTCAATGACGACGCGGCGACATTGGGCGCGAAACCACTGCTTTTCCTCGAAGCTTTGCACGGCGACGCCGGCCGGCGGAAAGCGCACGTCCGGATCAACAGCTTCGATGCGTACGATGTAGTCGCCAAGGCGCAGGTCGGCGGGATCAATCGTCAGCTCGTACTCACCGCGATGATGACGATTGAATTCGTCCCAGGAAAGAATGCTCATAGTCGCCCTTGCATTGGCCTTGGTCGATTATAGCCATGAATGAGATAGCACCAAAAGCCCCTTAGGGCGAATCTGGAGCTATTGACGTCTCATTCCGCCTCGTTTTCCGTGATCCAGTACCGCATTCGGGCCGCCAGGGCGTCCAGCGGAATGGCCCCCACGGCCAGCAGGTGGTCGTGGAAGGCTCTCAAGTCGAAGTCCGTACCCAGGGTGGCTTCAGCCTCGGCCCGAAGCTCGCGAATCAGCAGCTCGCCGGTCTTGTAGGCCAGCGCCTGACCCGGCCAGGAAATATAACGCTCGACCTCGGTACGCACGTTATGCGGGGCCAGCGCCGAGTTTTCCAGCAGGCAGGCCTCGGCCTGTTCCTGGCTCCAGCCAAAGTAGTGAATTCCTGTGTCCACGACCAGCCGGCAGGCGCGCCACATTTCATAGGTCAAGCGCCCGAAGTGCTCGTAAGGGGTTTCGTAGATATCCATTTCCACGCCCAGCCATTCCGTATACAAGGCCCAGCCTTCGCCGAAAGCAGTGATATAGGTATTGCGACGAAATTCCGGGACATTTTCCAGCTCCTGGGCAATGGCAATCTGGTGGTGATGCCCGGGTACGGCCTCGTGCAGGGTCAGCGCTGGCAGTTCGTAGAGCGGGCGCTGATCCAACCGGTAGGTGTTGACCATGTAGCCGCCCGCCAGACCTGAATCAAGATCGCCAGACCAGTAGCGACCCGTTGTGTAGTTGGGAGCAATTGCGCCCGGTACGGCCCTGACCCCGTAGGGCAGCCGCGGCAGGTGGCCGAAAAAGCGCGGCATGGCATCGTCGGCGCGTTTGGCAATCCAGGCCGCCTTCATCAACAGTTCGCGTTCGCTCTGCGCATAGAACTGTGGATCGGTGCGCAGAAAGTGCAGAAACTCGGCAAAGCTGCCAGCAAAGCCCGTCTCCACGATCACCTCGTCCATCTCAGACCGAATCCGTTCGACTTCGGCCAGACCTTGCCGGTGAATCTCATCCGGTGTGGTGTCCAATGTCGTGTGATGGCGCACCAGCCAACGGTAATAATCTCGCCCGCCGGGCACGTCGGAGATGCCGATCGAGGCTCTTGGTTCGGCCAGGTAGTCCTCCCTCAAAAACCTGAGCAGACGGCGGTAGGCCGGCATTGCACTTTCAATCAGCGCCGACCGCGCGGCTCGACGCAGCCGTGCCCTTTCGTCTTCGTCGATGTGATCAGGGAGCTGCTGCATGGGCGCCATTAGCGGGTGCTCATCCGGGTCGATCGCAATCACTCCCTCGATCTGCTCCATGACTCGTGAAACCACCAGTTGCGGCTGCAAAAAGCCGGTTTCCACGCCACGGACCAACCAGTCGGTTTGTACAGCGAAATATTCCTCGATGGTCTCAAGGCGCGAGATCCAGGCCTCGGCTTGCGCCACTGAGCGGGCCCGTGTCGACTGCGCCACTTGTACGGGCACGGAAAAAAAACCGGAGTCGTTGGTGAAACTGATGCGTTGCGGCTCAAATTCGGCCAGTTCAAGCCGGCTGTCTAGCAGATAGGCCATGACCAGATGACTGACCCGCTCGACTTCGCCCAGCGCATCCGCATCGATATCGGAAAGCTGTTGGCGAAAGTTTCGCTCGTCGGCAAGCCTGCCGGCCAAGGTGTCGGGACTGCTATCCGGCCAGCGTGAGGCGGCTTCAAGATCTCCTCGCCGCCCAGCGCGAACGGGATCCTGGGCCAGCTCATGAGTCTCGAAGGCGCTGATCAGCTGCTCAAAATCCGCGGCCGGATCGGCCGCGGCAAAAGCGGAAACGAACAGCAATGACAGCAGACACAGACGCGGCATGGGGTGGCCCTCCAGCAAGACAGGCAAGATTGAGCTTGGAAGGATACTGGCTTTCTGTCGTCAGTATAATTGGCCGCTGTCATTTTAGATGTCTTTGTTCATGTCCCGCAGCCCCGCTCAGCATGCCGCCATCGCCGCCAAGGGCGCCGCCATGGGGGTGGCCGACCTGGTACCTGGGGTATCCGGCGGCACCATTGCCCTGGTGACCGGAATCTACGAGGAGCTGATCGCTTCGCTGGCCCGCATCGGCCCGGAGCGCTGGCAGGATTTCCGCCGCGGCGGCTTCGGCGGCCTGTGGCGCTCGCTCAACGGCAGCTTCCTTCTTGTCCTGTTCAGTGGGCTTCTGCTGGCCATTCTGACCATGGCCGAGCTGATGAAATGGCTACTGGACAACCACCGGGTGGTGCTGTGGGGCTTTTTTTTCGGCCTGATCCTGGCCTCGGTGCCGCTGGTTTTGCTACGGCTCAAGACCTGGCGCTGGCGCTGGCTGCCCTGGCTGTTGTCCGGCGTTGCCGTGGGCTTGGGCATCACCCTGCTGGGACCGGGCGCGACACCGGAGGCCCTTTGGATGATATTCCTGGCCGGGCTGATTGCCGTTTCCGCCATGGTCCTGCCCGGCATATCGGGCAGCTTTCTGCTCCTGCTGATGGCCCAGTACGAAACCATGGTCACTGCCGTAGTCGAACGCGACCTGCTGACCATCGCGGTATTTGCCATTGGCGCGGTGATCGGTGCCTTGAGCGTTGCCCGCCTGCTTGCCGCCCTTTTCCGGCGCCATCATGACCGCACCATTGCCTTGCTGACTGGCTTCATGCTGGGGTCTTTGAACGCACTTTGGCCCTGGCAGTACGGTGTGGCCGAGCGCGGTGGCCTGGGCGCTCATTTCTGGCCGTGGCAGTTCGAGGCGGCCAGCGGGCAGGCGCCGGAGCTGCTGGCGGTGGGGGTGGCGTTTGTGGGAGGGCTAGTTTTGATTGGGGTTTTTGCGCGGGTGGAGATGGGGCGAGTTGGTCAAGGGGTTAAAGGGTTAAAGGGTTAAAGGGTTAAAGGGATAATGGGCTAAAGGGCTAAAGGGCTAAAGGGCTAAACGGTTAAGGGAAGCTTTGGAATCAGCCGGTTGTGGGGTTGGCGTGTTCGGATTGGTTTGTTGAGGCTTCGGTTCGGGTGTCGGCGCGGCCGGTGAGGGTTTGAAGGAGCCAGTCGCTGGCGTTTTGGACGATGACGTACAGGCAGGGGATGAGGAACAGGGTCAGCAGCATGGCTGACAGCAGACCGCCGATCACGGCGATGGCCAGGGGCTGCATCAGATTGGCGCCAGCGCCCATGCCGACGGCCAGGGGAATCATGCCGGCGACGGTAGTCAAGGTAGTCATCAATATGGGACGCAGGCGGATGCCGCCAGCCTCAATCACCGCCTCCGGCGTCGACAGACCGCGGCTGCGGCCGCGCTCGATGTATTCAACCAGCAAGATGGCATTGTTGACCACGATCCCGATCAGCAGAATGAGGCCGAGGAAGGCCGGTGCCGACAGCGGTATGCTGGTCGCCCACAGCATGGCAACCACGCCAATCAGGCTTAACGGGGCTGCGGCCATGATGACCAGGGGATTGGAGAGGCGCTCGTATTGGACCGCCAGCACGACAAAAACCAGAAACAGGGCCAGCAAAATCACCGTCAGCATCTCCCGATCGGTTTCTTCGGCGGTTTCAAACTGGCCGCCGAAGATCAATCCGTACTGATCGGGCAGATCCATCGCATCAATCCGTGAGCGAATTTCATCCATGATGCTGCCGGCATCGTTCAGGGCGGTATTGAAGTTGCCGGTCACGCGCTGAATGCGAACCTGGTTTTCGCGCTCGATATGGGCCGGGCCGTCGCCCAGATCAAAGCTGGCGACATCGCCCAACTGGATGATGCGGCCGTTGCCGGCCGAGACGATCACCTGGCTCAAGGCCTGCTCATCGCCAGTGACCTCACGCGGCAGACGCACCCGCACGTTGTATTCGTTCACGCCGGTGGCGAACCGGGTCGGCACGGCGCCGGTAACCGCATCACGCAGGGCCCGGCCAATTTCGCCGACGTTCATGCCCAGCGACGCGGCGCGTTCGCGATCGACATTAATGCTCAACAAGGGCGTGCGGTCTTCGCGCGCCACTTCCAGGTCTTCCAGGCCGGCAATGTCTTCCAGGCCATCGACCATCTCGCGGGCCAGCGCCTGCAGCACCGGCAGGTCTTCGCCGACAATCATCACGTCCATGTCGGACCCCGAAGCGCCGAAATTCAGACCTGGTATGCGCGGCGGTCGGACCCAGATTCTGGCGTTGGGAATGTCCAGGTCGCGCAGACGCTCCTGCGCGTCGGCAACCCAGAGGCCGGCCGGCATGTCCGGCCGCTCGGCCGCATCAACCAGGACCACGTCCATGCGGGCCGTGCCTGGACGTTCGGAAATCACGCCGCCGTGCAGATGACCACCGGTGATGGCGAACACGCTCTCGACAAAGGGCATGTCCATCAGCTCGTTTTCGACCAGGCGGGCGGCGCGGTCGGTCTGCTCCGGCGTTGTTCCCGGCGGCAGCGAAATGCGCACGTTGACCTGGCCGTCGTCAAGTTGCGGCAGAAACTCGTTACCGAGCTGATCCATGCTCATCAGGGCACCAACAAACAAACCCACCGAGGCGGCGACCACCGGCCAGCGCCATTTCAACACGCCAGAGAGCAAACGCCGATAGCACCTAACCAGCCAGTCAATCAGGCCGTCGAAGGCCCGGTAAGCGCGACTGCGATCCAGGCCGGAGCGAAACTTGACCTTGCCAAACTGGGCAGCCAGCATCGGCACCAGGGTCAGGGCCACCGCCAATGAGGCGACTACGGCAAAGCTGATGGTCAGAATCAGCTCACGGAAAACCAGTGCAGCCATGCCCGTGATCAGCAAAAACGGCGCAACCGCGGCCAGGTTGGTCAGGGTGCCGGCGGTAATGGCAGAGATCACCTCGTCAGCACCTTCGTGGGCCGCCTGCTGCGGCGGCTTGCCGAGCTTGGCCTGGTGACGGGAGACGTTTTCCAGCATGACGATGGCGTTGTCCAGCAGCAGACCCACCCCTAAGGCCAGGCCGCCCAGGCTGATCACGTTCAGGGTCAGCCCGCCCATGCCCAGCAGTACGAAGGTGAACAGGATGGCCAGCGGGATGGACAAGCCGATCACGAAACTCTTGCGCAGCGAACCGAGAAAAGCGAGGACGACCAACATGGCAAGAACCGCCCCGATGATCGCCGCGGTCGACACGGCTTCCACTGAACCGCGGACAAAGAAGGCGCCGTCGCGGGTGGCCTGCCAAACGACATCCGGCGGCATGAAGCCGGAGCTGTCGAGTTGAGCCATGCGACGGTTGACCGCATCAACGACCTGGACCACGTTGGCATCGGGCAGCTTGTAAATCGAAAGCTGGGTAGACGGGACGCCGTCCAGGCGCACAAACAAGCGCTGCTCGCGAAAACCGTCGCGCACCTCGGCCACTTCGCTCAGGCGAATTCGGCGCTCACTGTCGCGAATGTTGAGCAGGATGTTTTCGATTTCTTCAGGGCTGGAAAAACGCCCGTCGGTGCGCGCCATTACGTCAAACTGCGCCGAAGTCACGTTTCCTGCTGCAACATTGACGTTCTCGGCGGCCAACTGCGCCGCCACATCGCGCAAACCCAGTCCATAGAAGCGCAGTCGCTGCTGATCAACCACGACCTCGATCTCGCGCACCTGGCCGCCAGCCGCCTCGACCGAGGCCACGCCCGGTATCGATTGCAGTTGCGGCACCAGGCGCTGCTCCACCCAGTCACGCACTTCGCGCGGCGGCCGGGTGGGCGAGGAAAAACCGGCCCGCCAGATCGCCCATTCGCCGGGGTCCCACTTGCGCAGACGCGGCGGCTCGATATCCGAGGGAAGCTGCTGGCGAGCCTGTTCCAGCAGGCGGGCCGCGTTCTGCATGGCGATATCCAGGTCCACGCCATGTTCAAAAATCAGGTTGACGTTTGTACGCCCTTCCGAGGCACGGCTGGACAGTCTCGACAAGTTTTCCACCGAGGCCAGGTTGCGCTCGAGGACGCGGGTGACTTGCTCTTCCATTACCTCCGGCGCAACCCCCGGATAGTTGACGGTGATCCGAACCAACGGAAACTCGACTTCCGGCAGCAGATTGACCGGCAAGCGGTCGACGAAAAACAAGCCCAAGACCAGCACCACCGAGGCGACGGCCAGGGTGCCCACCGGACGCCGGATGGCGGCGTGGGTCAGGCCGCTGTAATAGCGTGTGCCGCGGGCAGGATCGAGATCGCGCTTGTCTGGGTCTGGCTGCTTGGGCTGGTGGTCTGTCATTGCTTATCCCGTCAAATCCACGATGCGCACCCGATCGCCGGCCGTCATTTCCATCGGGTTGGCGGCCACGACCCGGTCGCCAGCTTGAAGTCCGGAACGCACCTCTCGCCACGGCCCGCGAATGATACCCGGCTCGATCACCCGTCGTTCCAGGCGCTCCTCACCGTTGACGACCATGACGAAATGCTGGCCCGCCGTTTCGGCAACCGATCCGGCCGGCACTGCCAATACGCCATCGCGTCGATCCACCAGCAGGCTGGCCCGGGCCAGAAAACCGGGGCGAATGCCCACCGCCCCCGCATCGATCAGCTCGACTTCGACCGTGATCAGGCGACTATCCGCTTCGGCGGCGGGAAATATTCGCCGAATCAGGCCAGACTGGGGTGTTTCCCGGCTGACCGCATCCACCTGCAGCACCACCGCATCGCCTATCGCCAAACCGGCCACATCGAGCTCAGACACCCCCAGCCTGACGACCAGGCTACTGAGGTCTGCCAGCGAAAACAGCGGCGCGTGCCGACCGATGGCTTCACCCGGCTCTACGTAGCGCGCGACCACCGTGCCGTTGAGCGAGGAGTTCACCTCGCCAAACGCAACCCGGGTCTGCCAGAGGGCAACGTCACTGCGCGCAATGTCCAGTTCTGCTCGCGCCGCCTCGAACGAGGCCGCATCTATGTAGTTGCGCGCTTTCAGCAGCTCCATACGCTCGAAAGTCGTCGATTTTTCATAAAGTCGGGCCTCGGCCCGCGCCAGCTCGGCGCGCTGCTCGCGGACATCAATGCGCGCCAGAAGCTGACCTTCAGACACCGGGTCACCCGCTTCGACCAGTACCTCGGTCAGCACACCTTCGGTTCTCGAGGCCAGGCGGACGGTTCGAAATGGTTCAACCGGCGCCGACACCTGAACGCGGCGCGACAGGTCCCGCGCTTGAACCTCGTGCGCCTGCACCGGCAGGGCGCGCTCGCCGCCGCGCGACGGACCGCGTTCGGGTTCCGGCTCCGAGCCGCAGGCAGCCAGCAAAACTACCGCCGCGACGATTCCAAACTGATATCTCATTGCGCCTTTGGAACGCTTTGTTATGTATTTGTTCGATGATAAGTTCTGTGACCCATACAAATCATGAATAATCCTTACAGCAACTAATTGACCGGCCGGCCAGTTAATGCTATTCTGACCGCATGAATGTTACTGCAACCAGGGACCCAGAATTGACCCGGGCCCGTATTCTGGAATCAGCCTTTGAGCTGTTTGTCGACAAAGGCTTTGCTGCCGTCAGCGTGCGCGAGATTGCCGAGCGTTCCGAGGTGACCAAAAGCCTGATTCACCACCACTTCGGCGGCAAGGAAGGGCTCTGGGAGGAGGTCAAGCAACTGGCTTTTGCCCAGTACTACCAGGGTCAGAAGGAAGAATTGGACCAGGCGGAACAGCCGGGCCCGGAATTGATCATGCGGGCCGTGATCAATTATTTCGAATTTCTGCGCAATAACCCCGGCGTTGTTCGCCTGTTTGCCTGGACCCACCTGGAAGGCGATACCAGCTGCAGCGAAATGGACGGCGAGCTGGTCAGACTGGGCGCCGAGCGCGTTCGTCAGGCCCAGCAGGCGGGCCTGCTGCGCGATGATGTCAACCCTACCCACGTGGTCACCATTTTTGTCAGCCTCTGCACCCAGTGGTTCGAGGCTCGCGATCATCACTGCAACTGGCCGGGCATGGGCTCGGACCAAGAGTTTCTCGACGACTTTCTCAAAGTGTTCATGGAAGGCCTGCTGCCTCGTCCTTGAATGCACTTGAAGCGCCAACCGCCATTAACTGATTGAATCCCCCAGGCACGCACCATGAATAGTTTCGCCCAAGTAACTGACCGGACGACCAGTTTATTACAGAGTCATGTCTCCCTTGTGGCAATGGCGGTCCTGGCCGCAGTGATCATCTTGATCACCGCCGTTTCCCTTGCCGGCAATGGCAACAAAACCCTGCCGCCGCCGTCACTGCATCCGGCCGTGCGAGTAAGCGCCGTAAGTCAGAACGAGGATGGCGAGAAACTGCGCCTGCCCGGCGTGACCCGGGCCCGCCAGCAGGCCGAATTGGCATTTCTGCATGGCGGCAAGCTGTCGAGGCGAGATGTGCAGCGCGGTCAGCAAGTGGCCAGCGGCGATGTACTGGCTTTGCTGCACAACCCGACTCTGGCACCGGCCCTGGCCGCTGCCGAAGCCCAGGTCGCCGAACAGTCCGAACGCCTG
>SKKV01000030.1 GCA_007123575.1 Wenzhouxiangella sp. | reverse complement strand
GTCATAACGGCCTGGGTATTGCCACGATCAGTCACCAAGCCGGTCGCAAGGCCGTGCTGGAACAGGCAAGCTGGCATGCCACCGGCCCCGACAGTGACATTCCCGGCCTGCTCGGCAAACAGATTCCCTCGAATCGACAGATGATCAATCTGGTTCTGGCCGACACGCATTATCAGTTGCTGCTGGTAGAGGCGCCTCGGGTAGAGCCTGCGGAGCTACGCGCAGCCTTGCGCTGGAAAATCAAGAATCTGATCGACTTTCACATTGACGATGCGGTGATCGACGTTTTCGAAATCCCCGGCCAGCAGGATCGACCTTCCGGGCAGGCAATGATGTACGTGATTGCCGCCCGTGCTCGGGTCATTCGCGACCATATCGATCGGTTTGAACAACAGAACCTGAATCTGCAAGTGATCGATGTAAACGAGATGGCGCTGCGAAATCTGTCTGCTCAGCTCGAGGAAGACGCGCGCGGCGTGGCCATGCTGTGGCTGGATGAAGACCACGGCATCATTACCCTCACCCGGCAAACCAGCCTGTATCTGAGTCGCCGTCTGGAGTTTGGCACCCGCACCCTGGCCAGCGACCCGCAAGGCACAGCCGATCAGATCACCCTGGAGATCCAGCGCTCGCTGGATTACTACGACAGCCATTTCGGTTTACCGCCCCTGGCAGCGCTGCGCATTGTGCCCGGCTTTACCGGCCAATTCGATCTGGCCAACAGTCTCGACGAGGCACTGGCCCTTGATGTGGCTGTGTACAACCCTGCCCAGGTATTGGACTGCAACTCAGGGCTTGATGAACAGGCACCCACCGGGCTGTTTCTGGCCATCGGCGGTGCCCTGCGGCGCGAGGAGGTCAGCCTGTGAATCAGCAGATCAACCTCTACCAGCCGATTTTTCGCAAGCAGCAGATCATCTTTTCGGCCCAGACTCTGGCCTGGATGGCACTCGGTCTGCTGATCATCCTGCTTGCATGGTCGCTGCTGATTTCGCAGCGCGTCGGCAGCCTTGAGCATGAGCTGGAACGACAGCAGGCTTCCGAGCAGCGCGCCATTGCCCAGATCAGTCAACTACGCGATACGCTGCCGGAGCAACAGCCGGACGAGGTGCTGGAGCAGCGCCTGGAGGCGCTGACTGATCGTCGCGCGGAGCTGCGCCAGGGCCTCGAGGCATTGTCGCGTCTGCGACCCTTGGCCGACAGCCGGCTGCCGCAGCGCTTTGACGCCTTGGCCCGCCAGCGTCCGCATGGTCTATGGCTGACCAAGCTTGAGATGAACGAGCATGATGACGCCCTGACCTTGCATGGGCGAGCCCTGTCGACACGACTGATTCCAGTCTATTTAGAGGCGCTATCAGCGGAAGACGATATCCGCGGAACCCGCTTCCGCCAGGTCAAGCTGGAGCAAAGTGACGACGAGTTGCCCGGCATTCGTTTCCTGCTCAGCACACGCGAGGAGGATGCTCGATGAAAGCGCGTCTGCAGCAGCTTGCCGAACGAATCAATGGCTTGAGCCTGCGTGAGCGCGGCTTGCTGGCCCTGGCGGTGCTGGTTGTCTTGCTGCTGCTCTGGGACCTGTTTGTGATGCAGCCGGTCCGCGATCGCCAGCAGCGTGTCCAGGGCGAAATCCAGCAGGTCAGCCAGCGGGTCAACAACCTGACGCTGAGTATCCAGGCCCTGGTGACCGAGCACAGCGATGACCCTGCGGTCGAATTGCGACGTCGTATCGATGCCGTGGAAACCGAGCTGGCGGCGCTGGAATCCAGACTGCTGAGGACGCGTGAACAGGTGGGGCAGCCGCGCCAGGCCGTTGCCGTACTGGCCGGGCTACTGGAAGAGCGTCCTGGCCTGCGCCTGGTCAGCCTGGAAAATCTGCCGGCAGAGCGCCTGCAGGACAACGGCGAAGAGGTGGCCGGCCTGTTTGTGCATCGGGTTCGGCTGATCATCGAAGCGGACCACGCCGGAGTACGCGAATACCTGCAGCTGGTTTCCAGTCTGCCATCAGGCATTCACCTGGAATCGCTGCTGCTGAGCGTGCCGAACTGGCCAAGCAATCAGGTCGAACTGATCCTGTACAGTCTGGCCCTTGACGACAAGTGGCTGGGAGTCTGACTGATGAAAATCCTGCTCATGCTTGCCTGTCTTTCGATGCTTGCCCTCGGCCTGACTGCCGAGGCCCGAGATCAAGTACCGACCGACCCCACCCGGCCGCCCAGCGCTGCTGAAGTGCGCGCCTTCTTCGGTGAGGGCACTGACAGCGTTGATGCTCGCGAAAGCCTCCAGCTCCAGTCCATCCTGGTTTCCAACCAGCGCAGATCAGCCATCATCAACGACCGCCGGGTCAGCATTGGCGATCGCATTGGCAATGCCGAGGTCATCGCGATTGATGCTGACCGGGTGCGCCTGCGCCGCGACGGCGCCGAGCTGAACCTGACCCTTGCCGGACCGCAGCTGTCGATCCGGCCCAGTGAATCCCCAGAGAAACGCCATGACTGAATTCAACATCCGCCTGCCCATGATGCTATGCGCCGGCCTGGCCCTGGCCGCCTGCACCGCCACCGGCCAGCGCAGCGACGAGATCGACCAGCGGATCCTGGCCGAGCTCGAAGCCGCCGCCCGCCAGGCGCCGGCGCCCGAAGAAACACGCGATCTGCTCCTGCCGCCGCCGGAACCGGTGTTCGAGGCACCTCCCGAGGAGCGTTTCCACATCACGGTGGAAAACGCGCCAGCCCGGCAGTTCCTGATGAGCCTGGTCGCCGACACCGACATCAACATGGTTGTTCATCCAGACGTCGATGCGCGAATCAGCCTTGAGTTACGCAACGTCACGGTCGAGGAAGTGCTGGAGATCGTACAGGAGATCCACGGCCTGGAGTTCGAGCGCACGCGCTCCGGCTACCTGGTCCGTCCGGCCAGCCTGCAGCATCGCATCTACGAGGTCAGCTATCTGGATGTCAATCGCGAGGGCTCATCGCGAACTCGGGTCAGCTCCGGCCAGTCCACTGAAAACCCGATGGCCATGCAGGACGGCCTGGTTGGCGGTGTTGGCGCGCGCCCGGCGACATTGCCCGGCCTGCCGGGGGCCAGCGATTCGGACAAAGCCACCGGCACTCGCATCGAAACCACCAGCAAGTCGAACTTCTGGGAGCATATCGAGGAAGCCATCATCGGCATCCTTGATGACAGCAACGGGCGCAGCGTGATGGTCAACCCGCTGTCCGGGGTTATTGCCGTACGCGCCATGCCGCACGAGCATCGAGCCGTGGCCGAGCTGCTGAGCGCGATCGAGGGCAGCGTGCAACGCCAGGTCATTCTCGAGGCCAAGATCATCGAGGTCGAGCTGCGCGATGGCTTTCGCTCAGGTATCAACTGGAGCGTGATCCAGGAAATCTCCAACAGCCGCTACG
Organism: Wenzhouxiangella sp.; assembly: GCA_007123575.1. Lineage (GTDB taxonomy): Bacteria > Pseudomonadota > Gammaproteobacteria > Xanthomonadales > Wenzhouxiangellaceae > Wenzhouxiangella. The sequence continues at coordinate 10,797 of SKKV01000030.1, read as the reverse complement.
GCTTTGGACAGGTTGCCGGCACCGGCCTGTTCGAAGACGGCCGCTCGGCGCTGCGCGACCGGGCCCTGAACGTGCGCCCCGGCCAGGGATTCAACGGCTTTGACAGCACGGCATTCGGCGGCGCCGGCGTGATTACCGCTGACGGTACCGACTTCAACGCCTTTATCGAGCTGCTCGAAACCCAAGGCTCGACCCGGGTGCTGTCGAGCCCGCGTGTGGCCACGATCAACAACCAGAAAGCCGTAATAAAGGTCGGCACCGACGAGTTTTTTGTCACTGGCGTGACCGGGCGCACAGCCACCGGTGGCGCCAGTACCACGGCGGCCAGTTCAGTGCAGCTGACGCCGTTTTTCTCCGGCATTGCCCTTGATGTCACCCCGCAGATCAGCCGCGACGGCGACATCATTCTGCACGTCCATCCCACGGTCAGCGAGGTCAGCGATCAAACCAAGAGCTTTACCGTGGCCGGCCAGGAAGAAACCCTGCCCCTGGCCTTTTCCAGCGTGCGCCAGTCCGACAGCATCATCCGCGCGCGCAACGGGCAGCTGGTAGTAATTGGCGGCCTGATGCGCGAATCATCCAGCCGCCAGCGCTTTGGCACGCCGGGGCTGGGTCGCATTCCGCTGCTCGGTCATGCTTTCGGCAGTCGCCAGGAGCAGACCACGAAGACCGAGCTGGTGATCCTGCTGCGCCCCACCGTCGTCGATCATGACCGCGCCTGGCGGGCCGACAGCGACGCGGCGCTGGAGCGCGTGCGCGGCCTCACCAACGAACCCTGGCCGCGCTAAGCCCATGTACCTGGCGCATTTCGGTCTTGATGACTGGCCGTTTCGGCTGACTCCCAGCCTGGATTATCGGTTTGACGACCCCGCCCAGGCGCAGGCATGCAATGTCGTGCGCGTTGCTCTGGATCAGGGCGCCGGGTTTATCAAGGTGACCGGCGAAGTCGGCCTCGGCAAGACGCTGCTGTGCCGACGCCTGCTCAGCGAACTTAACGAGCCTTTCCTGACCGCATGGCTGCCCGACCCACATGTCTCGCCCGGCACGCTGCGCGCGGCATTGGCCCGCGACCTGGGCGTGCCCCTGCCATCGCGACCGACCCAGCAGGAATTGCACCACTGCCTGCAGCGCTTTCTGACCGAGCAGGTCGCGGCCGGACGCAAACCGGTTTTCCTGATTGACGAAGCACAGGCCCTGTCTGACAACGCCTTGGAAACGGTGCGCTTGCTGACCAACCTGGAAACCGAGCAGCGCAAGCTGCTGCAAGTGGTTCTGTTCGGCCAGCCCGAGCTGGACCGCCGCCTGGCCAGGCCCGAACTGCGCCAGCTTCGTCAGCGTATCGTGCATTCGGCACGGCTTGAGCCTCTGGACCGGGCTGCGGTGGAGCGCTATGTCGACCATCGCATCCAGGTTGCTGGCGGCCGCGGCGGCTTGTTCACGCCTGCCGCTATTCGGCTGCTTGCGCGTGCCAGCGGCGGCACACCGAGATTGATCAACGTGCTGGCAGACAAGGCCTTGCTGGCCGCCTATGGCCGAGGCGGCAGCGAAGTCAGCCGTAATGATCTGCGGCGTGCAGTCAGCGATACCGAATCAACGCGTGACCGCTTGTGGTGGCCGCGCCTGCAGCCGGCCATTCGTCTGGCCAGCTTCTGCCTGCTCGCGCTGGTTACCTACCTGGCCATGGATACCTGGCTGGGAGCCGGCCCATGAGCCTGATCAATGACGTCTTGCGCGATCTCGACAGGCGCAACATATCGCCCCCGACACAGCCGGTGGCAAGTGTGACCCCGGCCAGGCGCCGAGCCAATCATTGGCCATGGCTGTTGCTGGCAGCGATAGTCTGCGGCGCCCTGATCCATCTGGCACTGACCAGCGAGATGATCAAACCGACCGAGAACCAACAATGGGCCAAGCTGAGCAGGCCGAATCCGGTGGTGAATGCGGACTTGGCCGTGCCATTGCATGCTTCGTCCGACAAGCCGGCAACCGGTTCCGAAAACAACCTTGCAGCCCCGGAGGCAGAACCAGAGCCGGCCATGAAGGCCCCATCCCTGCCGGCGGTCGATGATCAATCCGAGGCGCAGGCCACGCCCGTCATCGACATGACGGCACAACTGCGTTCCGCCGATGCTGCAGATAAAGCAGAACGAATCGCCCCGACAACCAGCAGCGCATCGCGTCCTGCAGAGCGCACGGAGCCACCCCGGCAAGCCGTTGCCGAACAGGATCAACCGCTAATTCGGATAGAAAGGGCAGCGCCAGAGGCCGATCAGGCCGACCAGGCCAGCCTGGCCGCACGCCGGGCCCTGGCCCGGGGCCAGACCGATCTGGCCCGGCAACTGCTTGGCCAGCGTCTGAGCACAGCCCCCCAGGATAACGAGGCGCGGCTTCTGCTGGCTCGCCTGCTGATCAACAGCGGGCAACGCTCGGCCGCGCAGCGTCTGCTGGAACAGGGACTGGAAGGAAGTCCTGAATCCAGCCTGGCCGCCGAGTTGGGTCGGCTCCTGCTGACCCGCGGCGAAGCGGCCGCGGCGATGACCACACTGTCCGAACATGCCCCGGATAGCTTTAGCGATCCGGACTACCACCTGCTACTGGCCGCCGCCCAGCGCCAATCGGGTGAGCACCTGCAGGCCCTGGAAAGCTACCGGGCGCTGGGCCGACTTCTGCCGGACAATGCCACCGTCTGGGTTGGTCTCGGCAGCACGCTGGAATCCTTGTCCCGGCCTGACGAGGCCATGCAAGCCTATCGTCAGGCCCTGTCTGGCGAGGACCGCCGCGCTGTCGCCTTCGCCCGCGATCGTCTTGATGCCCTGAACGTCAATGGAGGCAGGCCATGAGCAGCAGTGCCGGTCGCAAACGTATTCGCCTGGGCGACCTGCTGGTCCAGCATCGGATCATTTCCGAGCAACAGCTCGAAGTGGCGCTTTCCGAGCAGCGCAAGTCCGGCCACAAGCTGGGTCGAGTGCTGGTTCAGCTCGGCTATCTGGATGAGGATGAACTGGCGCGGTTTCTCGGCCGCCAGCTCGACATCCCAGTGATCGACCTTAGGCACTACCAGTTCCAGCCCGAAGTCGTGCGGATGCTGCCTGAAACCCACGCCCGCCGCTATCGTGCCCTGGCGCTTAGCCAAGATGCTCAAGGCATTACCGTGGCAATGGCCGATCCGACCGATATCTTCGCCTTCGACGCGCTCGGCAAGCTGCTGAGAAAACCGCTGAAACTGGCCCTGGTGCGCGAGTCCCAGCTGGTCAGCACCATCGACCTGGTCTATCGGCGCACCGACGAAATCCATTCGTTGGCCGAGGAGCTCGACGAGGAGCTGGCCGGCAGCGACTTCGACATCGCCGAGCTGGATGCCGGTGACAACCTGGCCGATGCGCCGGTGATCAAGCTGTTGCAGTCCATGTTCGCCGATGCGGTCCAGGTCGGCGCCTCGGACATCCATATCGAACCGGACGAAAAACTGCTGCGGATTCGTCAGCGCGTTGACGGGGAGCTGCAGGAGCAGGTCATCGAGGGCCGCAACATCGCCTCGGCCCTGGTCACCCGTCTCAAGCTGATGGCGTCGCTCAACATCAGCGAACGTCGCCTGCCGCAGGACGGGCGCTTCAGCGTCAAGGTCAAGGATCGCAATATCGACGTGCGTCTGTCGACGATGCCGATCCAGCACGGCGAATCCATGGTCATGCGCCTGCTCGACCAGTCAGCCGGCCTGCTGGATCTGGAAAAACTGGGGATTCCGGACCGCATGCTGCGCCAGATCAAACGCCTGGTCAACAAGAAGTCCGGCATGGTGTTGGTAACCGGCCCAACCGGCTCCGGCAAGACGACGACGTTGTATGCCGCACTCAACCAGGTCAATCGCCCCAACAGCAAGATCATTACCGTCGAAGACCCGGTCGAGTATCGGCTGCCGCGGATCAACCAGGTCCAGGTCCACACCAAGATCGGGCTGAGTTTCTCGCGCGTGCTGCGCACCGCGCTACGCCAGGACCCGGACATCATCATGGTCGGCGAAATGCGCGACCAGGAAACCGTGGAGATCGGCCTGCGGGCGGCAATGACCGGCCACCTCGTGCTCTCTACCCTGCACACCAACTCGGCCCTGGCGACCGTCACCCGTCTTCTTGACATGGGCGCGCGCGGCTACATGGTTGCCGCGGCCCTGGACGGGGTCATTGCCCAGCGCCTGGTGCGGCGCGTCTGCGACAGTTGTGGTCAACCCAGCCAGCCTGACCCCGCTCAGCTGGCCTGGGTGCGCGGTCAACTCGGCGATCAGGCCCTGGATGGTTTGAGTTTCCGCGCCGGAAGCGGCTGCGCCTACTGCGCAAACACCGGCTACCGCGGGCGCATCGGTGTCTACGAACTGCTGGAAATGGACGAGGCGCTGACCGACTGCCTGCGCCGCGACGATACCGAAGCCTTCCTGGCCGAAGTGCGCGCGCGCGGCGGCTATCGCACCCTGGTGCAATGCGCCCTGGACTATGCCGGTCAAGGCATCACCTCGCTGGACGAAGTGATTCGCCTGGCCGGTGGCCTCGATGAGCTCAAGGATGAGCGCTTCGACAGCCAGGACGTGATCTTGCCAGGTTCGCAGGCATGAACCAGTTCACCTGGCAGGGCCGCAATGCCCGCGGTCAGCTGGTCAGCGGCCGGGTCGAAGCCGAAGATCCTGACCGGGTGGCTGATCAGCTGATGAAACTCGACATCACGCCGATCAGCATCGACACCGCCCCGGCCCGGGTCGAGCGGATGTCAGGTCTGCGTCAGCGTCTGGGTCTGGACAAGCCGGGCCTCAATGACCTGCTCCTGTTCAGCCGCCAGATGTTTACCTTGTCCAAGGCCGGTGTGCCGCTGATTCAGGGCCTGAAAAATGTAGCCGGCTCAACCCGCAACGCGACCCTGGCCCAGGCCATTGAGCGCGTGGTCGAAGCGCTGGAATCGGGTCGAGGGCTGGCCGTCGGGCTGGCCCTTTCACCTGCCGTGTTCCCACCCATGTACGTCAGCATCATTCGGGTGGGGGAATCCTCCGGTGCGCTGGACAAGGCTTTTCAGCAAATGGCCGATTACCTTGAGCTGGAGCGCGAATTTCGCGCCCGGATGAAAGCCGCCCTGCGCTACCCGATCATGGTCATTATTGCCATGGCCGTGGCGGTGGCGATCATCATGGTTTGGGTCGTGCCGGTATTTGCCGGCTTCTTCGCCGCCCAAGAAGCTGTTTTGCCCTTGCCAACCCGCATCATCATGGCCACTTCGGAATTTGCCGTGAGCTGGTGGTGGCTGATCCTGATCGCCGTGGCCGCCGGCCTGATCGCTTTCCGCCGTTGGATCAGAACCGACAGTGGCCGCTACCTGTGGGATCGCACCAAGTTGCGACTGCCGGCTATCGGCAATATTCTGTTCCAGGGCACCATGGCGCGATTCGCGCGCTCCTTTGCCATGACCTACAGATCTGGCGTTCCGCTGGTTCAGGGCTTGACCCTGGTATCCAAGGCGGTAGAAAACGAATACGTGGGCCAGGCCGTGGCCGACATGCGCACCGGCATTGAGCGCGGTGAAAGCGTATCGCGTACCGCCCATGCGACCGGCCTGTTCACGCCTTTGGTGTTGCAGATGATCAGCGTTGGCGAGGAAACCGGTGAAGTTGACCAGATGCTGCAGGAAACTGCCGAGTTTTACGAACGCGAGGTTGACTATGATTTGCGCAATCTCAGCGCTGCAATCGAACCCATCCTGCTCGTGTTTCTTGCCGTAATGGTGCTCATTCTCGCCCTTGGTGTTTTCCTGCCGATGTGGGATCTCGGCAGTGCGGCCCTCGGTTAAGCCGTGAGAACCTGGCGCAACCAGCTCAGCCCAGCCGAAGTATCGCGCCAACAAACGCGCCTCAGAAGACTGCGCCTGGGGGTCCTTGGCTGGCTGGTGGCCACGGCCGTGATCCTGATCTGCCGTTCGACCGGTCTTTTGCCCATTCCAATTGGCCAACAGTTAGCTCTACACCTCTTGGCCGCACTGTTCTTGCTGGGCTTGTATTTACTGACCCATTTCAACCTGAACCTGCGCTTCCGAGACCCCAGCCTGACCTTGCCACACCTGCTGTTCGGTGTCTTCATTGCCTTGTGGGTCATCAGTCATGCCGGCGAAGTACGCCCGATCCTGCTGCTGTTGTTCAGCATGGTCATGCTCTACGGCATCTTCCGGCTGCGTGCGGCGGCCTACTACGGTCTTGCGCTAACCGTTTCCAGCGGACTGGCGCTGCTTGTTGCCTACGAGATTCTTACCGACAGCCTGAGCCGCCCGTTGAAGCTGGTGAGTCTCGAAGTCGTCATCTTTGCCATCGTCATGTTCTGGACGGCGTTTATCGGCACCTATGTCAGCCGTTTGCGCCAGAGCCTGCATCAACGCAACCGCGAGCTGGAGGAGGCCTCGCGCCGCCTCAAGCATCTGGCTCACCACGATGAATTGACCGGCATGGTCAACCGCCGCCGACTCCTGACGCTGCTGGAACAGGCTCAGCAGAAGGGCACACCATTCAGCGTTGCAATGTTCGACCTGGATCATTTCAAGCGTATCAACGATCGCTATGGTCACGGCGTAGGCGACGAGGTGCTGGCCGAGTTTGCCCGCCGCGTCGAACGCGAACTACGAGGAGAGGATCAATCTGTTCGGATTGATGACTCCATCACTGAAATGGGTCGCTTCGGTGGCGAGGAATTTCTTGCCCTGTTCCCGGATACTGATCTGGAGGGCGCCTTGCGCGCCACCGAGCGTGTTCGACGTCGAATCCAGGAAGCACCTTTCGCGACCAGCGCTGGACCGGTCCAATGCACGACTTCGGCAGGCGTTGCAGAAAGTCGCGCCGGCGAGCCGCTGAAATGTCTGTTGACCCGTGCTGACCAGGCTCTCTATGAGGCCAAATTCGACGGACGTGATCGCATCAAATCCGAGCCTCCAGGCTCCCCCGAAGGGGCAGACTGACCGTATCTGCTGACCGGCTCTGCTGTTCCGGCCAAGATTGGATGCCCCCTGCAAACCAACCCTTCGCCGCCCTCCAGGCAAACGTTTGTGACAGATATTTCACAATGCTTGACGCGTTTGGTCAGGTCGAGTCCGAGCTGACAGTCTTTCTGTACTTGAACAGCTTGAGCAGGCATGAAATTGAGGCCCTGAAGAGCTTGGCACGAAACATGCATTAAACCCCTTGAGATTCGGCCCCTGGCCTTGACCCGAACCCGAATCAAACCCTGCTCGTCCTGGCTTGAGCCCAGAGATGAACATGAACCAAAACTAGAAGGAGCTACAAAATGAACATGAATATTCGCAAATCTCAAGGCGGTTTTACCCTGATTGAATTGATTATCGTCATCGTTGTTCTCGGCATTCTGGCTGCCGTTGCGATTCCTCGCTATCTGGATCTGAGTCAGGAAGCGCTGGACGCGGCCTGTGATGGCGTGTTTGGTGCAGTATTGTCGCAGGCCGCGATCAACATTGCCGATCCAAACATTGGTGGTTTTGGAGTAGCTGGCACCACCTCCCAGGCTGCTGACATCATTACGGATGCGGATACGAACGTAACCGGTGCTGCCGGTGGCGCAGTTACGATCACCATTGACGGTGCGGCTTGTGGTGCCTTCGAGATTCCGGAAGATCTGCGTAGCGACTGATCCAACAGCAGTCTGGCGGTCAAGGCCCCGCTTCGGCGGGGCCTTTTTTATGAGGAGGTCAGCGAGATTCCGCAGCTACGCAAAGGAGCACGTGTCGTCAGCAGCGCTGACCTGCTTTGCCCATCAGCATGCAGACCTATGCAATACAACATCGGGCCGTTGGCCGGGCCCATTGGACTGGAAGTACTGCACCCGGCACCCATTGAGATTGCTGGTCATTTCTTCCGGGCGCAGATTGATTTGAGTGCCGCCACCGGTAAAGCGCACTCCCTGGAGGATCAATGCGCGCACAATGCCAGGTTCAGTCGCGTTGGGGTAACCATAATGAGTGTTAATGAACTCGCCCGGCCCGCAGGATGCCTGCGCGCACACCCGTGTTTGAGCGGAATTGTCACCCGGCAAGCCTGGGTTGCAGACCGGATCCACCACGCAGGCAGAGAACACGACAGTCGCTGCACTCTGGGCGGCAGAAAAGACGCCTTGCAGCTGGGCCGAACGGGCCTGAGATCGCAAATCCAGATAACGCGGCACAGCGACCGCAGCCAAGATACCCAGAATAAGGATGACGATTACCAGCTCGATCAAGGTGAAACCGGCCAGGGCACCCATCGGGGGCCGTTGAATACCCTTGGTAGACATGATTTCCCCTTGACTTCGCTGTCGATGAAGCAAGTATCGTGCAAGCCGCAAGCCGTTGCAAACCTGCCCACCTGGCTATCGGCACGCAATGTGCATTATGATTTTTGTGATCAGATGATGTTTTGTCGGCCAAGATACGTTTCGTGAATCAACTCATGCCTAATCCGAACCAGAAGCTCCGAGGATTCACGCTGCTTGAATTCATTGCAGCGCTGGTTGTGCTCGGCCTGGGCTCGGCACTGCTGGTCAGCTTTATCACCCCCACCGCGCGCAGTGCCGACCCCATGATCCAGGCCCAGGCCCGCGCCATTGCCAGCGCTTACATGGATGAAATCCTGCTGCGGGAACACGGCGGCAACTGCGCCGGCGGGCGCGGGGAGTGGTCTGGCATCCAGTGCTATGACGGATTGAGTGAATCCCCCAACGACCAGTTCGGCAACGCCATCCCCGCTCTGGCCGATTTCCAGGTCCTTGTGTCAGTAAGTAGCGGCAACCCGGCCGAAATTCAGATCCAGGTCAACCACGCCAGTGGCCGGGGCGGTTTCAACCTGGTCAGTGCGCGAGGTGACTACTGATGCGTGCAGCCGGCTTCACCATCACCGAACTGGTGCTGATTCTCGTCCTGATCGGCATCCTCGCTGCATTCGCCGTCCCTCGTCTGAACATCGAAGGTTTCGAGCGCCAGAGCTTCGCGCGCGAGTTGACCCTGGCCCTTCGGCATGCCCAGCGGATCGCCATTGCGTCGAGCTGCGCGGTGGACGTAACCGTCCAGGCCGACGGCTACGGCGTTGGCTGGGCGCCCGGCGGCGACTGCGGCAGCGGCCCCCTCCCCCATCCAAGCCGCGGCGGGGCATTTTCAGGCACCGGCCAGATCAGCAGCGGCGTTGGCACGGTCCGGTTCGATGGTATGGGCCGCACGGCAAGCGGCGCGGCAATTGCCGTTACCGATGGCCCGACAATCATCGTGGAGTCCGGCAGTGGCTACGTTCGCAGCTGAGCGCCGCGCCCATTACGGATTCACCCTGATTGAAATGATCATGGTGATCGTGCTGCTGGGTATTCTGTCCACGGTGCTGATCGTCTTCATCATCACGCCTTTTCAAGCCGCGCGCGACCTGGAGCTGCGCGCCGACCTGGTCGATGCCGCCGACCTGGCATTGAATCGAATGACACGAGAGCTGCGCGGGGCCCTGCCCAACAGCGTGCGCATTCTTGGCCCCGGGCATATCGAATTCATCGGCACCGTGACCGGAGGGCGCTATCGGCGCTTGCCGGCACCCGGCGGTGGCAGTGATTTGTTCGTACCGGCCCGCAGCAGCGATTCGTTCGAGGTGCTGGGTGGCTTGAATGATGCAGCACAGGTGACCGCGCGCGCGCCGGGTTTCGATTGCGGCACGGCAGCCGGTCACTGCCTGTCGGTGTTCAACACCGGCCAACCAGGATTCAACGCCTATGCCGGCGACAACCTGGCCGCCATCACCGCTGCCTCGGGCAGCAGCATCAGCTACGACCGCGGCGTGTCCGGCCCGGCCTTCGCGACCCACTCTCCACAGCAGCGATTCTTCGTTGTCGATACTTCTGTCAGCTATGTCTGCAGCGCCGGAGAGCTACGTCGCCACGCTGGCTACGGTCTCTCTTCAGGAACGCCCACTTTACCTACGACAGGTGGCGAGCTGGTGGCTAGTCGCATCGTCGACTGTCAGTTCAGCTACTTGCCGGGCACAGCCACCCGACGCGGCCTGGTCAGCCTGCGCCTGGACCTGGCAGAAGGAGGCGAGCGCGTTTTCCTACTGGTCCAGGCCCAGGTATTGAATACGCCATGAAGGTCTTGCCTCTCAAGCGCTTTTCCAGCCAGCGCGGCGCTGCACTGTTCGTCGCCATCTTTCTGATCATTGTGGTCGTATTGGCCGCCGCCATCGTTACCCTGACCTCGGTTACCCAACAGACCGGCCAGGTCCGCGCGGCCCAGGCCGACCAAGCCTGGTACGCTGCTCTCGCTCGGCTGGAAAGCGAGATCGCGAGCATTCTGACCAGCGGCGATTGCCCGGTCGCGACCAATCAGCCCTTTGCTGGTTTGCAAACCAGCTTGACCTGCGAGCGCGTCGAAGTCGTCGAGGGCGCGGTAAGCTACCTCATCTTCAACCTTCAGGCTCAGGCCGTGATGCCCGGGAATATTCCCATCCGGCGCAGTGCCAGTGTCCAGATAGTAGGGGACAGCCCATGATCAAAGCAGCCAGGCCAGCCGGGTGGCCGGCCAATGAGACGGCAGTAGCCTTCATTCCGGCCAGACCATGGCTGCCAATGCTCCTTGTTGCCTGGCTACTCGGTCCGTCAGCCGCACTGGCTGGCCTGGTCGCCGAATGGCGCATGGATGAGGCGGGCTGGACGGGCAATCCGGGCGAAGTCATCGACAGCAGCGGCAACGACCTGCATGGCACCGCCATCGGCCAGGCCAGTGTGCCGACCACCATGCCGGCCAAAGTCTGCAACGGCG
>SKKV01000036.1 GCA_007123575.1 Wenzhouxiangella sp. | reverse complement strand
CCCAGCAGCAGTGCGAGGCCGCACAAGAGATTTCGGTACATCATCAGCTCGTCACTCTTTCCGGTACGGGTTTGGTCTTTTCAAAGCTGGTCCAGATCGGCATCAGGATGAAGAAGGCGAAATAGATAAAGGTCCACAGCCTAAGCTCGAACGTACTCGAATCCTGCGACAGCCCAAGCATACCAAGTCGCACAAAAGCCACCACGAACAGGCCAAGCGCCAGCTTCGACATCCAGCTACGGTAGCGAATCGAGCGCACCGGGCTGCGATCCAGCCAGGGCACCAGGTACAGGATCATCGTGGCCGCACCCATCAGCACCACGCCCATCAACTTGTCGGGGACCGCTTGCAGAATGGCGTAGAACGGGGTGAAGTACCAGACCGGCGGGATATGGTCAGGAGTGACCAGTGGATCAGCCGGGACAAAGTTATCCGGCTTCAGAAAATAGCCGCCGAATTCCGGCCAGAAAAAGATGATGAACGCGGCGATCAGCAGGAAGAAAGCGGCCCCGAATATGTCTTTGACCGTGTAATACGGATGGAACGCGATACCGTCGAGCGGGACGCCGTTCTCATCTTTTTTGGCCTTGATATCAACCCCATCGGGGTTGTTAGAGCCCACTTCGTGAAGGGCGGCCAAATGCAACACCACCAGGCCGACCAGGACCAGAGGAAGTGCGACCACGTGCAGCGCAAAGAAGCGGTTCAGCGTCGCGTCGGCAACGAAATAGTCACCGCGAATCCATTCAACCAGCGCCTCGCCGATGTAGGGAACCGCGCCGAACAGGGAAATGATCACCTGGGCGCCCCAGTAAGACATCTGGCCCCAAGGCAGCACATACCCCATGAAAGACTCGGCCATCAGCACCAGGTAAATGGTTACCCCGAGAATCCAGACCAGCTCGCGCGGCTTCTGATACGAACCGTACATCAGGGCCCTGAACATGTGCAGATAAACCACCACAAAGAACAGGGAAGCCCCTGTCGAGTGCATGTAGCGAATCAGCCAGCCCCACTCGACATCACGCATGATGAACTCGACCGAAGCAAAGGCCAATTCAGCATCCGGCTTGTAGTGCATGGTCAGAAAAATGCCGGTCAGAAGCTGGTTGACCAGCACCAGCAAGGACAAGGACCCAAAGAAATACCAGAGATTGAAGTTCTTCGGCGCGTAGTACTCGCTTAAATGCGCCTTGTAGAAATCGCTTACCGAGGCGCGCTCGTTGACCCAGTTATTAACAGTATCAATGCCCTTGGCAAGGGCGCTTGCAGGCTTTGCCATGATCAGGATGCTCCTTCAGGGTCCAGGCCGATGACTATGTGGTCATCGCCAATGAACGAGTGCGGCGGCACCAGCAGGTTCCGCACCGCCGGCACGCCACTGAAAACCCGGCCAGCCAGGTCGAAGGTGGACCGATGGCAGGGACAGAAGAATCCACCACGCCAATCCGCGTCGAAGGGTTGGGCCCCGATCTCCGGGATCACTTGTGGAACGCAGCCCAAGTGCGTGCAGTGAACGTTCAAGACGAGAATTTCCGGGCGAATCGAGCGGTGCAGATTGCGGGCGTACTCCGGCTGCTGGTCGGCAACCGATGATTCCGGATCGCGCAGCCGCGGGTTAAGGTCGGGAAGCTGTTCCAACATGCGCTCGGTACGGCGCATGATGCCAATAGTCTGGCCCCGCCATTGCACGCGGGCAAGTTGGCCGGGCTCGAGATTGCCGATAAAGACCTCTACCGGCGCACCAATGATGCGCGCCCGGGCACTGGGCCGCAGCGATGCAAGAAAAGGCCACGCCGCAGCGGCGACACCGACGGCACCAACGACGCTGGTTGTGCCCAGCAGCAGCCGTCGGCGCGACAAATCTGTTGAGGTCTGTTCGGAATCCAACGATTCGGTTTCGGACATGTATTACTCCCGATCTCACGGTCTGTGGCCAGCCAGGCCGCCAAGCGGACTCTGTCTTGCCGATGAAGAGAAAATTGAGTTCGGACGAACGACCGGGCCGACGATAAAGCGACCGAAACGGCATTAGGGGACGTCCGACAGATTCCCGAACTGCTATTTTAGCGAAAAATTAAGCAACTTCACAATTATACTGGCTGATCTGTCGAGGGATGGTCGCCGCAGCCATCCTGATGTTTGGCCTCAAAAGGCTACCGCGACCTTCACAGCGTCACTCCGCCAAAGCCCGGATTCGGCGTCAACCACATCAGAGGGATGCTTCAAGCCTTGAGCAAGATTGTTCAATTTACCGTCCAGTTCGTCATTCTCGGCCTGGCCATGGCCTTCGTCCTGGTCTTTCTACGCCCGGAACTGCTGCCGGCACTGCGAACGGAAACCTCTGATACCGCAGCGTCATCTTATGCTGACGCTGTCAACATGGCGGCACCTTCAGTGGTCAGCATCTATACCCGAACGCTGGTCGCCCAGCCGCTTTCCAGCGATGTATTCGACCCATTGCTGCGCGCTCTGTATGGCGATCGCATGGTAACCCGGCCCAGGCGCGGACTGGGATCCGGGGTCATCGTGTCTCCGGATGGACTCATCCTCACGGCGCTGCACGTGATTTCCAACGTGGACAATATCGCCGTTGCATTGTGGGACGGCCGGGTATTCGAAGCCCGGGTGGTCGGCGCCGATCCGGGAACCGACCTCGCCGTGTTGCAGATCGAGGTCGAAGACCCATTGCCGGCTGCCAATTTCGCCGCCAGCAGCCAGATGCGCGCCGGTGACGTGGTGCTTGCCATCGGCAACGCCTTCGGCCTGAGCCATACCGTCACCATGGGCATCGTCAGCGCAACCGGCCGAGGCCAGCTCAACCTGACCGCGCTGGAGGACTTCATCCAGACCGATGCGGCGATCAATTCAGGCAACAGCGGCGGTGCGCTCATCAACCCGGCCGGAGAAGTGGTGGGCATCAACAGTGCATCTCTCAGCCAGACCATGGGTGCCCAAGGAATCGGCTTTGCGATTCCGGCAACGCTCGCCCGCGACATCATGGATCAGATCATCGAACACGGCGAGGTGCCACGGGGCTGGATGGGGGTGGACCTGGCCGACCTGACTTTCACCATGCAGTTCGACGGCACCCCGATTACCGGGGCAAGAATCGCCCGCGTGGATCAGGGCGGTCCGGCCTGGCGCGCCGGCCTGCGCGCTGGCGACATTCTGATTGGCGCTGACGGCAACAGCGTCGCCAACGCCCGCGAATTGACTCTCTACATTGCCCAGCAGCAGCCGGGGCAATTGGTCGAGTTGAACGTACTGCGCGGCAATCAGCTATTCGACACCAGTGTGACCCTGATTCAACAACCTCCGCCCAGCCGCTGATCAGGCTCTGGGCAAGGTAACGCCGAGCTGCCCCATGTATTTGCCGGCCCGATCAGCATACGAGGTCTCACAGGCCTCGTCCGATTCCAGGAACAAGAACTGGGCAACACCCTCGTTGGCGTAAATGCGCGCCGGCAACGGTGTGGTGTTGGAAAACTCCAGGGTCACATGGCCTTCCCATTCCGGCTCCAAGGGAGTCACGTTGACGATGATGCCGCAGCGCGCGTAGGTCGACTTGCCCAGACAGATGGTCAGGACGTTGCGCGGAATCCGGAAGTACTCCACGGTGCGGGCCAGGGCAAACGAATTGGGCGGAATGATGCAGGTGTCTCCCTTGAAATCCACGAAGCTGTTTTCATCGAAATTCTTGGGGTCGACGATGGCCGAATTGATGTTCGTGAAGATCTTGAATTCATCCGCACAGCGGCCGTCATAGCCGTAGCTGGAGGTGCCGTAGGACACCAGTTTGCGTCCGTCTTCGGCAGCCCGGATCTGGCCCGGCTCGAAGGGCTCGATCATGCCGTGACGCTCGGCCATGTTGCGAATCCAGCGGTCTGATTTGATGCTCACTGGCGTGGGTCCGTGGTGGGGTGGGGAAAGGGTAACTCAGAATCCGATCACCCGCTTAAGGTCGCAGGCTGGCGGATACCACCCGATGCATCTCAAAACCAAACCTCAATCGACGATTCGGATTTTGGGCATGCGGATTTGCTGGTTGCGGGTGTTGAGCGACAGGCGCGCGGCGGTGCGGCGGGCCAGTTCGCGGAAGCGCTGGCTCACGGGGTGATCGGGGTCGGCGGCGACAATCGGGTTCCCCTGGTCCGTGGAACGCCCCAGGCTGGCCTCCAGGGGCAGCTGACCGAGCAGGGTCAGGCCGGCTTCGGAAGCAATGCGCGAGCCGCCGCCGGCGCCGAAAATCGCCTCTTCGTGCCCGCAGTTCGAGCAGATATGGGTGCTCATATTCTCGACCACCCCCAACACCGGGATGCGGACCTTGCTGAACATGGCCACGGCCCGACGCACGTCGTCCACGGCCACATCCTGGGGTGTAGTCACGGTGATGGCACCGGCTACCGGTATGCGCTGGGCAAGGGTGAGCTGAATATCACCGGTACCCGGCGGCAGATCGATGACCAGGTAATCCAGATCCTGCCACAGGGTTTCGGCCACCATCTGCTGCAGGGCCTGGGTCGCCATCGGCCCGCGCCAGATCATCGCCTGGTCGGTCTTGACCAGCATGCCGATCGACATCGCCTGCAGGCCATGCGCCTGGAACGGCAGAATGCGCCGGTTTTCCGTCGTTTGCGGTTGGCCGGACAAGCCCAGCATGCGCGGCTGGCTGGGGCCATAGACATCGGCATCGAGCACGCCCACGCGCGCGCCCTCGGCCTGCAAGGCCAGCGCCAGGTTGGCCGTCACCGTGCTCTTGCCCACCCCACCCTTGCCGGAGGCGACCGCAATGACGTTGCCGACACCCTCAAGCGGATTCAGACCATCCTGGACCGCGTACTGTGAGACACGCCAGTCCAGATCAACAGTGACCTCGGCAACCTCGCCAGTCGCCCGCAGCGCGCCAGAGACCAGCTCGACCAGCCCCTCACGCCATCCCGCCGCCGGATAACCCAGCTCAACAGCCACCGCCGCCTTCCCATCGCGCACCGCAACCGCCCGCACCGCCTCACCTAAGGGCTGCCCCGTATGGGGGTCAATCAGTTCAGACAGAAGACGCTTCAAATCAGATTCGTTGACCATCACCAGCTCACTCGGTTGAATACCGCAGAAGTTTACCGCCCTACCCCGGCCAACACAGTCAAGATGACCCCACCGGCTTCATTTCCCCTTTTCCCTTCGCCCCCCAACCAACATGCGATAATCCAGCGCCAATCGATAACCAACCAACACCGCTCGCATGACTACCAAGCGTCGCATCCTGGTCACCGCCGCCCTGCCCTATGCCAACGGCCCCATCCACTTAGGCCACATGCTTGAATACATCCAGACCGACATCTGGGCACGGTTTCAGCGTGCGCGCGGCCACGAAGTCTGGTTCGCCTGGGCCGACGACGCCCACGGCACGCCGATCATGCTGCAGGCCGAAAAGCAGGGCAAGACGCCAGAGAACCTGATTGCCGACATGCATGCTGAGCACCTGCGCGACTTCGACGACTTCGGCCTGTCCTACGACAACTTTTCGTCTACTCACGGCGAAACCAACCGTGGCCTGGTCGAGCGCATCTGGCAGGGTCTTAAAGACAACGGCGCGGTGTCCAGCCGCACCATCGAGCAGTTCTTCGACCCCGATCGGGGCATGTTCCTGCCGGATCGCTTCATCCGCGGCAACTGCCCGAAATGCGGCGCCGAAGATCAGTACGGCGACTCCTGCGAAGTCTGCGGCGCGACCTACGACCCAACCGAGCTGGTCGAGCCAAGGTCAGTGATTTCCGGCGCCCGGCCGGTAATGAAAAGCACCGAGCACTTCTTCGTCACCCTGGAGCAGTTCCGCGACAGCCTGAAAGGCTGGGTCCGCTCCGGTGCCCTGCAGGACGAAGTCGCCAACAAGCTGGAAGAATGGTTCGGCGAGCGCCTGCGCGACTGGGATGTGACCCGCGACACCCCCTACTTCGGTTTTGCCATTCCCGGCCATCCCGACAAGTTCTTCTATGTTTGGATGGACGCGCCGGTTGGCTACCTGGCCAGCTTTGCCGAGATCTGTCAGCGCGAAGGGCTGGATTTCGAAGAATGGCTGCGCCCGGACAGCAGGACCGAAATGCATCACTTCATCGGCAAGGACATCATCTATTTCCACTGTCTGTTCTGGCCGGCGATGCTGGAAGGTGCCGGCCTGCGCCGGCCAACGGCAGTGCACGCCCATGGCTTTCTGACCGTCAACGGTGCCAAGATGTCGAAATCACGCGGCACCTTCATCAAGGCCCGCACCTGGCTGGACGAGCTGCACCCGGATTATTTGAGATATTACTTCGCCGCCAAGCTCGGCTCTGGCCTGGCCGATATCGATCTCAACCTGGATGATTTTCGGGCCCGGGTCAATGCTGACCTGGTCGGCAAGCTGGTCAATATCGCCAGCCGCTCGGCGGGTTTCATCCACAAGCTGGGCGATGGCAAGCTGGCCGCCGCCCTGCCCGATCCCGATCTTTACCAGCGCTTCGTCGATAGCCACGAAGCGATCGCCGCCGACTACGAGAACCGCAACTACCAGCTCGCCATCCGCCGCATCATGGCCCTGGCCGACGAGGCCAACCGCTATATCGACGAGCACAAGCCCTGGGTCCTGGCCAAGGAAGCAGGCAAGGAAGCCGAGGTGCTGGCGGTCTGTACCCAGGGCCTCAACCTGTTCCGGGTGATGATGAGCTGGCTAGCTCCGGTAATTCCGCATACGGCAGCCGCCGCGGCCGAGTTCCTGAACGCGTCGCTGGATGACTTCGACGCCATCGACCAACCCCTTTTGGATCACACGATTGCTCGCTTCAAGCCCCTGCTCAAGCGAGTCGAGGCCGAACAGGTCGAGCGCGTGCTGGCCAACAGCCGTGAGTCTCTGGAGGCCACGCCCTCAGCCAGCCCCACGACGCCCGCGGAAAAACCAGTCGCTGCCAAAGCCGAGGACAGCGAGATGATCGAGACGATCGAATTTCCCGAATTCGCCAAGGTCGACCTGCGCGTGGCCCGCATCGTCAGGGCCGAAGAAGTCGAGGGCGCCGACAAGCTGCTGCGTCTGGAGCTGGACTTAGGCCGCGAGACCCGCCAGGTCTTCGCCGGCATCCGCGGCCACTACGACCCGGCTGAACTGACGGGCCGCCTGACCGTGATGGTCGCCAACCTGAAACCCCGCAAGATGCGTTTCGGCCTGTCCGAAGGCATGGTCCTGGCTGCCAGCGAAGGAGGCGGCAAACCGTTTCTGTTGAGCCCGGACAGCGGCGCAGAACCGGGCATGAAGGTGAGTTGAAGCCGATTGGACCTCGTTCTCATCATCGTCTCGGCCGCCCTGGTCAACAACTTCGTCCTTGTAAAGTTCCTGGGACTATGCCCGTTCATGGGGGTGTCAACCAACGTTGAATCGGCGATGGGCATGGCCTTGGCCACGGCTTTCGTGCTGACTTTGGCCTCGGTGGCGAGTTTCATGCTCAGCCAGTGGCTGCTCGAGCCACTGGGCCTGAGCTACCTGGCCACGGTCAGCTTTATTTTGGTCATCGCCGCGCTGGTCCAGATGACCGAGCTGTTCATGCGCCACGCCGCCCCTCTGCTACACCGGGTGCTTGGTATCTACCTGCCGCTGATTACCAGCAACTGCGCCGTGCTTGGCGTTGCCCTGCTGAACGTACGCGAACAGCACAGCCTGCTGGAATCCGCTCTCTACGGACTGGGTGCCGCGCTGGGCTTCGGCCTGGTGCTGGTCGCCCTGGCCGCCGCTCGCGAGCGCCTGGCCATGGCGGACACCCCGTCAAGCTTCCGAGGCGCCCCCATCGGCCTGATCACCGCCGGCCTGATGGCCCTGGCCTTCATGGGATTTACCGGTTTCTACCGACTCTGAGCAATCAAACCATTGAAACGCACGCCGGCCAGCAGCCAGCGTCCGGGCAGGGGCGCGAAGCCGGCCTCTGCCTGTTCGCGATCCATCAGGTTGGAGCCTTCGACGAAGATTTCGGCCAGCCCGGTCTGGCGGCTCAGGCGAGCGCTGATCCATAGCGCATTCGTTTCACCAGGGCGCTGGGCCCAGCGCGCATCGAGGGAAAGTCGCCAGACTTCACCCGGTGCCAGCCGCAGCCTGGATTTGAGAACGTGGCGCGGCGCGTCGAGGGCGTACTTGATTTCCTCACCGCCATCGTCCAGGCGGGTCTGCAGAAAGCCGTAGCCCAGGCCCAACTCGTCGATCCAGGCGATATCGGGCTGCCAGCGCCAGTCCAGGTCCAGCCCACGACCGCGATGGGCGTCGAACTGCCGCGCCAGCCAGGTGACCGCGCCCGGCTCACGGCCCCAGTCGATCAGGCGATCCGTGCGCCGCTCGAACAGGGCCAGCGACAAGGACTGGTCCTGGTGCTGCCAACGGCCGCCGATTTCAACCAGCGTCGAGCGCTCCGGCGCCAGGTCATCACGACCACGGTTGCCGGAGGTCTGCAGGTGCAGTTCGGTGTAGGACGGCTGGCGCGCACTGCGACCGGCGGCGGCGAACAGCGCCCAATGCGCTGAAGCCTGCCAGTGAAGGCCGGCCGAAGGCAGCCAGAACTGACCGTGAGCACTGTAGTCGAACGTGCTCAGGCTGGCTTCCAGGGCGAGATCGTCACTTAAATTTCTGCGATGCGCCAGCCACAGACCGGCCTCGTCGCGATTGCGTACCCCTAGCGCGTTGGAGTTGATTCGCTCGCGGACCAGGTTGCCGCCAAAGCCGGTCGTGCCGTTGGCGTGATCCCGATGCACGCCGAGGTTGATGCCGCCAATCCGGGTCCGGTGCTCGTTGATAAAGGCGGTCTCCCCAACGATGGTCTGAAACCAGTCCTCGTGGCGACGCCAATACAGGCGCGGCTGCCAGCGCCAGCCGGCCCAGTCCAGGCTGGCGCCCACCTGCGCCAGCCGGGTTTCGGTTTCCTCGCGCTGGTCGGGAAAGTTGGCGGTGTAAAACTTCCAGGCGCCAAACTCGCGCTGTTCGGCGCCCACACCCCAGTACAATTCGCCGGCCGGCAAGGCCTGGCGGCCCGCGTAGTTGATTTGCCGCAGCTCGTAATCAGTCGGCTCGTCCGAGACGTGCCCATCCGAACGGCGCCAATCGGCAGCCAGCGAATGCCCTGCCCCGCCCATGTAGGCCCCGCCCTGGCGGTAGCCAAACTGCCCGGCACCAACCGATGCCGACCACTCTCCTGCATCCGGACGCCGGGTGATGATATTGATCAGGCCGCCGGTTGCCTGACCGGCTACCATCACAGCGCCGGGCCCCAACACGATTTCGATGCGCTCGATCTGCTCCAGCGGCACCGGCAGGTTCAGGTTGTGATGACCGGTTTGCGGATCACGCAACGGCACACCGTCAAGCAGAATCAGGGTCTGCTCATAGGCCGTGCCGCGAATGCCCACATCGGCCTGCAGCGGCCCACGACGCTGGACATCGATGCCTGGCGTTGAAGCCAGCAGTTCGGCCAGGCTGCTGGCCGGTGAGGCCAGGATGTCTCCACGTTCGATCACGACCACCGACTGGACGCTGTCACCCCAGCCCAGCGGCAGCAGCGAGGCGGTTGCCTGGACGCGGTCGATTTCGGTTTCGGTCGGTTCGGTTTGTGAAATGGCGCTGGTTGCGGCCAGCAACAGGATTGCGGCCAGGCAGGGCTTTGCCATGGGGTTCTGGTTAGTCGGGGTTTTGGAAGCGCGGTATTTTAGCGGAATGGGTTTCCGGTTTCCGGGTTATGGTGGACTGAGCCCGAAAAAGTGGAAGGCGGTGCGAGCAGACTTTTCGGAGAAAATCTCGGCATCGCTCCCGTCCGCACGCGCTAGACGGTTTCCGGGCAGGCGCTTCTTGCCTTCGGCAAACCGCACCTACCCTCCAACCTGCGCTGGGCCGGGCTACGGTCCTTGTGTGCTTTAGTCCAGGCCCTGCACGGTCAA
The DNA here is from genome assembly GCA_007123575.1 of Wenzhouxiangella sp. Lineage (GTDB taxonomy): Bacteria > Pseudomonadota > Gammaproteobacteria > Xanthomonadales > Wenzhouxiangellaceae > Wenzhouxiangella. Next base: position 4,337 of record SKKV01000036.1, on the reverse strand, counting down.
GCCGAGCAGGCTGCCCGCTTCCAGCATGCCGTTGTCTAAGGTGTGGATCGTCTCGACGCCCAGGTTTGCAGCCATAGCCAGATGCAATGCGTCGCCGCCTCGCAATCTGGTTTGAAAATGACCGACAAATTCCTGCGCCTTTTGAAAGTCCTGCCCGACCGGGATATGCAATCGAAAACTTTGGGTGATGAGGCTATTGAACTGGTCGATCAAGGCTTGGGCATCCTGGTCGTTGATTTCGCCCATCCGAAAGAGCCGGGCAGCCACACTTGCAAACTCCAGCTGGCCCCAGTGGCTGAATAGCAGTGTTGTATCGCCCGGCAGATTTACAAAGAAATTTTCGACTTGGTCTGTCCTGGGCTCGGAAATCAGCAACGGCACCAGGAAGCTGGTGTCGAAATAGCGCATCATCTCGATTCGTCGCGCAGCGCGCTTAGCACCTCGGTCGCCGGCGTGCGCGGTTGCTGGATCGAAGCACGAAATTCGGCGAGCGATTTTACGGACTGCTTCGCAGGCTCCACGGCGATAAGGCGAGCGACGGGTTTGCCTCGGCGGGTGATGACGATTTCCTCGCCGTTTTCGATGCGCCCGAGCAACTCGGACAGATGCGTCTTGGCGTCGGCGACGGTAATGCTGTTCATGGGCAAATCATCTGGTCATCTAGATGGTCATCTTAGGGAGCATGACACAAGGCGTCAAGGACAAAATCCGGCAAAGCCGCACCGCCCTGACTCGCTTCAGGCGGCTGTTGATGGCCAGACTCAGCGCTTCGGCAAGTTCAACCGGGGCCTATAGGGTCGCCCCATCGTCAAGCGGTTTTTCTGGGCTTGGCAGTTCCTCAGGTGCAATCATCTCTGCCAGTCCAAAAAAATGTTCTCTCAGGGCAACGATTCGCACGCCTGGCTCCAATCACCAGATTTCGATGTTCAGATCTCTCACCCGTTGGAATGCTCGCTGATTTCGGGTGACCCGCTGGCTTCGTGGGTTGCGGCGATGGCTGCAATGAGCAGGCCATTGGGGCCGTTAGGCCGGCCGGCAGCAGCCAATTCGGCACAGATTATCCCGTGGCACTGGAATCGAGCACTGGAAGTTGCTTGAACGAAAACCTGAAAATTCAAAGGGAAGAAAATCAGCAACCTTGCGCTGGAAACAATTCGGTTTCGAAAGCGAGCTGCGGCGAGTTGAGACTCGCAATCGCACAATTGTCATTGGCGAGCGCAGCCAGCTGGTCCGCAAGGTCGAGTCACGCAACGGCTCGATCCGAGTCGATCTGCGCGTGAAGCTGAACCTTGAAGGGGAAAACGGTGCGATTGAGAGACTATGAGCTTCCGAGCTGGCGCGGGATCACGGTACCGGCAGCTCAATGCTTGCCGAAGTTTCTTTCGGAGAGATTCTGGCGATTCCTTATGTTTCGGTCTTGCTAAATTTGAGTTCGTATCCCATGGCACGGTAGCCACGCTGGCGTTTGTCCCACATTCGGGCAAGTTGAGCTTGATCGGTTTCGGCATAGTCGTAGATGCGCACATCTCGCTTGTCGAAGTGTTCCCGGTGCAGGCGTCCGGCATATTGCTGCAAGGTTCCTTTCCAGGAGATCGGCATGGCCAGCACCAACGTATCGAGTGGCGGATGGTCGAAGCCCTCGCCGATCAAGCGGCCGGTGGCGAGTAACACCCTCGGTGCCGACTCATTCAACGCATCCAGTTCAGCGAGCACCGCCGATCGCTGTTTCTTCGACAAGCGGCCATGCAGGACAAAGCAGTGCTCGGCCTGATCCCCCAGCGCCACGCGCAACAGCAGCAGATGATCCGTTCGCTCGGTAAGCACCAGCACCTTTCGCCCTTCGCGGTAGGCGGCCAGTACATCCCCGGCGATGCGACGGTTGCGGGTCGCATCGTTGGCAAGGATGCGGAACACATCCTGAATTGGTGAATCTGGCGGGATCTCCGGCGCGGGTAGCACCTTCGGCCAGACCTCCAGTTGCGCCGGCGCGGTTTCCGGTCTTGATGCGCTGTGGCGGATCGGCCCGCACTGCATAAAGATGATCGGCTGATGACCATCGCGTCGTATCGGAGTGGCGGTCAGGCCCACCACGAATTTCGCTTTGGCCTGTTTGAGGATCGCTTCAAAGGAAAAGGCCGACAGGTGATGGCATTCGTCGATGATGATCTGGCCGTACTGATCGAGCAGTTCGCCAAGATCCTCTCGACGCGTCAGTGACTGCATGACCGCGATGTCGATCTTGCCGGACGGTTTTCTCTTCCCGCCTCCAATGACACCCAGGCTTCCTTTCGGAAACTCTAGAAATCCGCTCAACCGTTCCTGCCACTGACGCAGCAACTCAGTGCGATGGACCAGCACCAGTGTGCTTACCTTGCGCCGGGCGATCAGGGATGCGGCGGTAACGGTCTTGCCGAAGGCCGTCGGAGCGCAGAGCACGCCGACCTCGTGTTTAAGCATCTCCCGCACTGCCGCTTTCTGGTCCTTGCGTAAGCTGCCGGTGAATTTGGCCGACACTTTCCGTCCCGGCAGACGCTCATCTTGCAGTTCCGGACGGATATCGTTCTCCTGCAACAGGCCGAGCACCGCATCGAGGCAGCCTCGCGGCAGGCCGATATGCTGGGGGAGATTCTCGGCGCAGCCGATGATGCGCGGCTTGCTCCAAACCGGCAGGCGCATGGCCTGGGCCTTGTAGAACTCCGGATTCTGGAAGGCCGCGAGGCGGATAAGTCGGTTAGCCAGTGGCTGCGGCAGATCGGCCTTGGCGATGAAAATTTGGTTGGCCTGTACCAATGTCAGAGAATCCGGCAGTGGGCCGGCAATCCGGGTGGGTACAGGTGATGGTCGCTGCCATGGCTTGCTGTCTTCTTCCGCGGTTGCAAAGGCCACATCGAGAGGATGGCGATCGCCGCTGGCCCGCAGAATAGCGTCTTCCAAGTCCCGCCGGGACATGGGACGAATGGATGCCAGAAAAGCCCACTGGTCTGTATGGGGTTGCAGTTGTTCATCAACGAACACGCTGCGCCCTGACCTCCTCGGTTGTTTCTGCAGGGGCAGCGCGATCAGGTTGCCGAAGCCACCCTTGGGCATGGTGTCCTGATTGGGAAACAGTCGGTCGTAGCTGGCCAGGGATAATTGCCGGGTGCGGTCGCAGGCGTGGCTGATCAGTGCGGCCCCGAGCTGCCGGGCCTCGCGGGCCGGAACCGGCTCGGTAAAAAAGATCCAGGCGTGAGCGCCATTACCAGAACGGGAAATTTCCAGTGCCGCTGGAACGCCGAGCTCCCGACAGGATTGCATGAAAGCCCGGGCATCCTCCCGCCAGTCGGCCTCATCGAAATCGGCCGCCAGAAAGTAGCAGCTGTCATCGCTCAGGAGCGGATAAACACCGATGGTCTGCTTTCCGGCCAAATGGTCGTAAATCACCTGATCGGTCACCGGCAGCAACTGACGGTGGTTGCAATCGCCGCATTTCACCCGGGGCTTGTGGCAGATGCCGGCTTTCCACTCGTTACCGCAGGCCGGTGAATAGCCGGAGCTGCCCTTGGCCGACTCCCAGCGCTGGGCAAAAATATCCTCTCGCCCCCGAAACAGACGACGGAACAGGGCGATCTTGTCGTCCGTGGTGAAATGGGTTGGTACTGGTGCGGATTCGGTTGCGGCTGCGGCGGAGAAGGGTTCAGGGATGGTCGCTTCTGGCCAGTCGATACCATGCTGGGTCAGCAGCTCCTTGAGGCGGGCGTTCTCCTCTCGCAGCCACCGTAGTTCATCTCGTTCATTCTGGCTCTTGTCACTCTTTGTCAAATCCATACACCGCCATCAGATCGTCCATGTCATCGCCAACGCCCCAGCCCCAGTTGTGGCCTTCGCTCCGGACACGTTCAAGCCGCTCGACAAAGTCTTCCTGCTGGTCTGGCTCTAGCGCCGTAATCGCCTTCAGCGCCTGCTCGAACATCCGCACCAAGGCATTGAAATAGCCCTCGTCATCCATCCCGCAGTAGCCGAGCAGGTTCATGGAGGATTCGCAATAGAACACTGTCAGTTCCGCCAAACCTTCCGAACGCCCGATGGCTTTCTTGTAATCGGAAATCGCCTTCTTGGCCTTGGCGACCGAGATATCCTGATTGTGCATGACATCCGGGCAAACCCAGCGGTCGATGGCTGTCTTGTACGGTTCGAGCACGTCCTCGCCCAGGGCGAAACGGGCATGGAGAAAAGCCTGATTGCTCTTGCTGGCGGCGTACAGGTCCTGAATTAGGCCCAGCAGCGCCGGACGGTCGAGGTCGGCAAGCTGGCGCTTGAGATCGCTCCAGGTCGGTTTTCTCTTTCTCGTTTTTTTCATG
>SKKV01000052.1 GCA_007123575.1 Wenzhouxiangella sp. | reverse complement strand
GTCCATAACGCCTGCCCGAAAGCGAGCCATTGCCACTGACGCACGATGGCCGGTATTGAATCGCCAGGCTGGCCTGGCCGGGGTAAACGGTGGCCCCGAGAAGCATCAGCCTTCACAATGCTGGCTACTGGCTGAAACTGAGCCACCAGCGTTGCGCCAGCCGGAACGATCAGCGCCAGCAGCCAGTGAAACCCGGCCAGCGGATCATCCAGACGACTCGAAAACAGCAGCAACAGGCCCAGTAGCACCAGGCTCTGCAGCAGGCAGATCAGCCACAGCAAGCCAGCCGAATAGCGGCGCGTCGAATAAGGCATTTGCGGAAGTGCCGCCAGCCATCCACCTGTAGCCGCCTGCTCGCAACGCCTGGCCGGGGACTTGAGCATCGCCAGCGCGAGCAAGAAGATGGCCCCCCACGTAACCAGGGCGAAGTCGTGTATGGCAATCTCGACCAAGTCCAGGCGTTGGCCAAGGGTACTTGTCAATGTATAGCCAATCAGCGCGCAGAACATCAAGGCGGCCAGCAACAACAAGGCTGAAAGCCCTGGTTGCGCTAGCGCATCCTTGATGAGATTGATCAGCATCAAGCGGTCGGCTTGTGCCAATGGGTTGAACTGGCCTTGCTGTGGCATCGGCAGACTTTAATCTCTTCGGCCAGGACAACTGAATAGGCCATTGGTCATTGGCGGCAGCGCGATCGGCAAGTCCAGCCTGAACAGCTCATCGGCCACGTTGGCCAGGGTTTACTTGAACTTCAGCCTGCCGGCGCGGCCGCCTTGGCCGCAGGCAGCACAGAATCTGCCGCTGAGGCGGGCGCCGCAGTTCAGACAGTCTTGCGCTGCAGTGTCATTGCTGTCGGTCATTCCGACACTTTACCCTAATCCCGCTTTCCTTCTCGGCCCAGGCCGGCTGCGATCATGACAAGGCTTATCAGGGCGAAAGCAATCAGCACCAGGATGGTGAATGCCGCGATTACGGCCGCGGCGATGCTTTCTCTGGCCAGGACATGGGGCACAGTCTGGAAGATACCACCAATGCAGATCAGCAGCAGAAGCAGGCCACCGATCAAGCGCACGGCGCGCATGAATAGCGGCATCACTTTGCTATCTCATTTGGTCAGTAGAACAAGGCCTTCTTGCCCATGGCCTTGGCATGGTCGGCAAGGTCCTGTCCCACATCTTCCGATTCAAGATCGACGGACCCGGCGGTAGTCTGCAAGAACTCGCGACGAAAAAACATGTTCTCTCCGCCGACCACAATCATGGCGACTTCCGGTTCTCGGGCAAAGGTATCCAGGGCTTCGAGCTCGGACAAGGCATCCTGCGTGCGTGATTCCAGAGGCGCTAGACAATACAGGATGTCTTCGTCGATCTGCTCTGCCAGGGTATGCAGATCAGCGATCTTCGGTTCCGGCCAGGTGCTCCAGGGCAGTACGTTCACTGAGGGCAGGCCATGACTACGTGGCTCCTGGCGAGCCCATAGCTGTTCAACCAGCTCGGTAAAAGCGGCATTGAGCTCCCCATTCAAACCAACGACGGGATAGAGCGAAGCGCTGCCCTTACGCAGCCGCTTGAGCGCCTTGGCCGGCGAACTGCTAGCCGCCAGCTGCCTAGTTTCCTCAAGTAGGCTGCGAGCTTGCTCCAGCTGCTCCTGCCGCGAAACTTTTTGACCAAAAAAACCAGAAAACAGACCCATGCTCAACTCCTGTTCCCAAGGCGTTGCGGCTAGTCTACACCATCCTGCCCGCTGCCTTCCCAAGCCCATGAGGGAAATTCCCGAGGGTTGCTGGTCACCTGGCCAGTTCAACGCCCTGATCCTCGCCTTTGTCAGGATCCTTTTCGACATCGAACGGTATGGGCTGATTTGACAACCAGTCCCTCAAGAACTAACTTTGTTTGAGTACTGCTTGGACAGCGCTTCACGTATAGGGATCAGTTTTGTGAGCAATCAATCAAATGCACTAACGGCACAAGCGCATGAACGCTGGGAGGTGTCTTCGTTTCTTTCGGTCGGCGTGCATGTCAAGTTGGGTCTGCAAGTCCAGTTGTTTGAGTTCCGTCCAGTAGGTGGTCAACAAACCTACAAGTTTGGCTTCGTTGGCGCTGGACTAGGGAAAGGGTTCAGCGCCGGAGGCAGTACAAGTTTCGTTCCGCCTCACCGATTTGCATGGGATACCGGCAAGCTTGTTTGGGGCAGTTTCCGAGAGGTTGCGCGTCAGTTGCGCGGTCTGGAGCGCGAACGTGTTGAACCACCAGATTGGTCAGACCACATTCGTAGTTTCAAAGAGCTTGAATGCGACAATCCTTTCAGCGCTTGCGAGCTTAACCGCTCCATGGGCGTTCTGAAAAATGCTTCTGCCAGCCTGGCAATGGGTTACGGTGCGCTGATGATATCCGCTTACCGTCCGGGCAAGCGCCTGTTCACGTCACAAAGCATCGTTGGCGGCCAGGGCGGCGGAGTCGCCCTTTCCGCCTCCGCCAACAAAGGTATCTGGCTACGCTTTGCGTCCTAGGGCAAGCCTGCTTTCGACTGCCCTTTCTTGCTTATGACAACAGCTACCGTGTCTACATCGCCGAGCTGGGTGATGAGGCGCGCTCAGATGGTAGCACTTGCTTGTTGCGGCTTACACAATAGCGGCTCGCCCATTCGGATGATCTCTCCGGTCTTGAGACCGGGGTGAAGTTCAAGACCTGATCGGGCAAGGGCGATGATAGTGGAGCCGTGCTCGAACCAGCCCATTTCTTCGCCTCTCCGGTACCGCGCCCGACAGTGAATGTGGGCAGGCCCCTGGTAGCGCTGATTCAAGGGCAGGTCCAAGCAGTGAAAGCGCATGCTGGCGACCAGGATGGCGGCAACCGGCACCAGGACAGCGGCCTGACCCAGACCATCGATGTCCAGCGGCAGCACGGCTCGTTCATTGCGAACGAACACACCCGGCAAGCGGGCCAGGGTCGGCGGGTTGACGTTGAACACCTCGCCGGAGATGTAGCGCAATTCCCTGATGGCGCAGTCGTCGGGCGCGTGAAAGCGGTGATACATGCTGGACTTCAGCCGCAGGGTGACGTAGATGCCATCCTGATAGTCGTCGGCCAGCATCGGGTCAGTGAGCAGCTCTGACAGGCTGTAGCTCAGGCCCTTGGCCTGAAGCAATTGGCCTTGTCGAATATGCCCGATGGCGCCGAGCACGGCATCGCAGGGGCTGACCAACATCTCGGGGCGTTTATCCACCGGCCGGGCGCCGGGCTTGAGCCGGCGAACGAAGCAGTCGTGCAGGCTGGTGAAGCGCTGCTTTTCGGCCTCTTCCAGGCGCAGGTCATCGACGAAGGTTTGCCAGATCCTGATCGACAGCTTTGCCAGCCATGGCGACTCGATCCGGCTGAACCAGCCAATGAAGCGGGTCAGCAGGTTGCGCGGCAGGCGGTTGGTCAGCCAGAAGTTCATGGTTTCGCGCAGTTCCAGCCTGGTCTGCACGGGTGCATCGGCACGGGCGGTGTCGGTCATTTCTCGCGGCTACATGGGCTTGTCATTGGACGCTGTTATACGGTCTGGCCATGACGAACTCACTACTATGGATCTTTCTGGTACCGCTGGCCCTTTGGCTGGGCTGGCGGATTCTGGTTCGGCTGCGCCTGTCGCGGGCCAAGCACCCATCTTTGGCCGGGCATGTGCGCATGGCCAAGCGGGTTTCGCGCTGGATTCCGCAGCACGAGTATGGGTCCGAGCGATTCTTCTCGGTCGACGGCGCACCAAACACGATCAGCAACCGACGTCGAACGGGCTTCGATCGTCTGGCCGAGCATTTCCGAACCACGCGCCCGCGTTCGATCAAGGCCATGGCCGGTTTGTCAGTGCAGGTACCCGACGTGGCCTTCATTGCCCGCTACCGGGTGCCGTTTCAGTTCAGCCGGATGGTGCGCGAGAAGCTCAAGCCCGGCGTGATGGTCGAGCGCAGCAAGGGCGTGCGGTTGACCGATATCGACGGCAACGAATGGCTGGACCTGGGCGGCGCCTACGGGGTCAATGTTTTCGGCTACGACTTCTACAAGGATTGTCTGCGCCAGGCCGCCGAAACGGCCGGCGACCTGGGCCCGGTGCTCGGGCCCTACCATCCGGTCATTTCCGAGGTAGTCGAACGC
>SKKV01000099.1 GCA_007123575.1 Wenzhouxiangella sp. | reverse complement strand
TCGGCGTCCGTGGACTGCGTTCTCGGCGCTTGATGTAGGATGACTACATCGGCGCGCCGACGCCTTGCCACGAACGCCGAGAGACAAGCTGAATGTGGCAATACTTATGCAGGTACTAGTAACTCAGGTTAAGGAAGGGCTACGTGCTTGGACCTATGCTGGCGTCCCAAAAGTAATAACAGGATCAAAATATGAACATGAAGACGTTGATTGGTCTCGTGCTGTTGGTTGTCGGTCTGATACTGATGTACTTGGGTTACCAATCATCGCAGGGATGGGATGACCAGATCAGCGAAGCGATCACGGGTGAATATACTGATAGCACGGTCTGGTACTGGGTTACCGGAGCGGCCTCCGGCATTGCCGGTATTGTTCTGCTGACGTTCAAGAAATAAGTTGCCTCAATGCCGATCTGCCAAGCCGTGATCGGTCCCTAACGCCTTGTTCACGCGCTGCTGCTGCGCTGTCTTCGACGCCTGGCTGACCACGACGGCCCCTTGCAGGTGATGACCTGCGGTCCGGCGCCGATGATGGATACGGTCGAGGCGGTGATGCGCGACCAGGGTGTTTCCTGGCAGCGCATATATTCCGAGCGTTTCGAGATCGTGTGAGCGATGAAGCACCGCCACCTGTACAAAAACATCTACCGACTGGTCGAGCTGTTGGCCTTGGTCCTGTTGCTGGCCGCTGTCCTCTTAGCCTGGCGCTGATCCGTGGCCTCTCTTTTGTGGGGGCTGCAAAGGGCGTCGGCTGAAAAAGCATGTAGCAGTTGTTTGGCGGCCGCCTTCGTGCACAATATTAGGGGACGGACGTCGCCGTTGGAGGAATCCGGATCGGCGGCGCGTCGAACCATTCAACCCCACTGGAGTGCACCATGGTCACCAAGAAATTCATTCCCGCAGTAAAATTGGGGCTGGCCGCTTTTGCCTTTACCGCCCTGGTTGGCTGCGCCACTACCGCACAGCTTGAGCAGGCGCAGTCCGAGGCCGAGCAGGCTCGCCAGGCCGCCGCGGCCGCAGAGCGCGCCGCTTCCGAGGCCGCCGCAACCGCGCGCGAAGCGCTGGAAGCTGCTCGCGCTGCCCAGCGCGCCGCCGACGCTGCGCAGCGCTGCTGCGACGAGAATACCCGTCGCATTGAGCGCCTGAACCAGCGCTTGCAGGAAAAGTGATTTCGTGAAATCGCGGCGGCGGCTGATGGCTGCCGCCGCTTTTTTCGGGCTTGGCCGCCAGGTCGAGTCTCCTATTTCTTCGCTCGGCCCACAACCCGCGTAACTCCGTCGGCAGCCAGCAAGGCTCGGTCGACAGCGGCGGCATCAAGCCGAATCGCCCCGTCCAGCGCGCGGCGCGCCAGCCATTCGTCTACTGCTGCCAGCAGTGTCGCCCTTTCCGGCATATGGCCGTCATGGTCCGGCAAAACCTTCAGGTAGAGTTTGCCATCGCGCTGACCCAACCTGATCGGCTGGTCAACGAAGTGCACTTCCGTGCCCAGCGGCACCTTGGCGACCAGCTCGCGAATATGTTCCGGGTATAGCCGCACGCAACCCTGGCTGACGCGCATGCCAACCCCGTCCGGTCGGTTGGTGCCGTGCAGCAGGTAGCCGGGCAGGTCCAGCACGATCGCATGCTCGCCCAGCGGATTGTCTGGACCGGGTGGAATGACCCGGGCCAGAGATCGACCGTGTTGCGCATAGTCATCAATCACGCCTTGAGTTGGGTACCAGGTTGGATTGTCAAGCTTGGCGACTACCCGGGCCGACCCCAATGGCGTCTCGCGACCCTGCTTGCCGATGCCGACCGGGTAGGTAGTGACCTTTCGTTGCCCGCTGTCGGGGTCATTGTGAAAATAGTAAAGCCGCTTTTCAGCGCGATTGATCACGATGCCTTCGCGCGGGCCGTCGGGCAGCACAAACAACGCTGGAATCAGCACGCGCGAGCCTTCTCCCGGCTGCCACAGGTCGACATCCGGGTTGGCCCGCCTGAGCTCGAAGTGGCCCATGCTGACCCAGCGGGCGATATCCATGAGGGTATCGCTGCGGCGAGCGAAATCGAATTCCAGCGTACCGATGACCTCGGTGTCGGCATCAATTGCCCAGGTTCGGGCATCGGCGGGGGCGTGCACGAGGCTCAGCAGCAGGCAGAGCGCAGGAAGCAAGAAACGTCGGCAGGTTGGCATGAAACGGTGGGCGCAGGACCAATTAGGGGGGACAGGCCAAGGGCCCGTATCGGAAAACCGCGAGCTGGGATTATAATCCGACGCCATGAGGCACCTTTCGTTCAAGCAGGCTTGTCTGATTCTGTGGGTTGCAGCCACGATGGCCTGGCAACCGGCGCATTCCTTGTCGCCACAAGAGCTGTCCGATCTGGATAGTCGATTCGCGGCTCTGCTGGACGAAGATCGCACGCCCGGCGCCGCCTGGGCCGTGGTTCGGGACGGGCGCATCATCCATCTGGGTGCGCACGGGGTGCGCGTCAACGGGCTCGCTGCCCCTGTCACGCCGGAAACGGTGTTCCGGATTGCTTCGGTCTCGAAGACCTTTGCTGCTCAGCTGACCGCCATGGTCGTGGCCGACGGCGCGCTCGGCTGGGATGACCCGGTGACCCGGTTTTTGCCCGGCTTTCGCCTGGCCGACCCCACGCATGCCGGTGAACTGAAGATTTATCACTTGCTGAGCCAGACCGCCGGAGTTGTGCCCAATGCCTATGACAACCTGCTTAACGCCAACCAGCCGCTGGATCGCATCGTTCCGCGTTTTGCCGAGCTCGAACCGATTTGCCGTCCAGGTCAGTGCTACACCTACCAGAACGTGCTGTTTGCGCTGGTGGGTCCAGCGCTTGAGCAGGTCACAGGGCTGGACTATGAGAGCCTGCTTGCCGAACGCATCTTTCGACCGCTCAATATGCCCAAGGCATCGACCGGGCTCGAGAGTTATCTGGCCAGCAACAACCGCGCTGCCCCGCACGTGCGTCGCAGTCGCGGATCGGCCTGGTTTCCAACCGAGGTCAACGAGAATTACTACCGGGTTTCACCGGCCGCTGGTGTCAACGCCAGTGTGATCGATCTGGGACTCTGGCTGGCGGCGCAAATGGGTCATCGACCAGACGTGATCGAGCCGGCCCAAATACAAATCGTCACCGAGCCACGCATTCGCACTGTCCGCGACCTGCGCCGGCGAGTGTGGCGAGAGCTGCTCGACGACGCCCACTACGGCCTGGGGTGGCGCATTTACTCAGTCAATGGCGAGCCGCTGATCATGCACAGCGGCTGGGTACGCGGTTTCGTGGCCGAAATCGCCTGGTCTCCTTCGCGCCAGTTGGGGCTTGCCGTGCTGATCAACGCCGAAAGCCCGGCGCTCACCGACATGACCACGCATTTCTGGCGGGATGTCTTGGGTCGTCCCGAGCTGCGCATTGATTACGTCGACACCGGCCCCGATCCGGAACCGATTATCGGCGGCGACTGATCAGGATGGCGGTCCAGCCGCCACGGCCTCGGCCACCCGCGATTCCAGCGGGCTTTCCAGCGGTGCCGTGCGCGAGCCAAAGCTCTCAAGCACCGTGCCATCGCGTCCGATCAGGTACTTGGTGAAATTCCAGCGCGGCGCGCGCTCGGCCTCGGCCAGGGCTTGAAACAGGGCATTGGCGTCCGACCCGCGCACCGGGCTGGTGGCAAACATCGGAAAGGTCACGCCGTAGTTGATGAAGCAGACCTCGGCGGTGTCCTCTTCCTCAGCCATTTCCTGGCGAAAATCATCCGAGGGAAAGCCGAGAATCACGAAGCCATCGTCGCGGTACTTCTGATACAGCGCTTCTAATCCCTCGAACTGCGAGGTAAAGCCGCAGCGGCTGGCCGTATTGACGACCAGGATGACATTGCCGCCGTAGCTCTCGCACAGGTTGTCCTCGGCCTGGCTGGCCAGGCGTCTATGCGAATAGTCCAGCAGGTTGCCGCAGGCGGCCGCCAGGGGTTCGCTGGCAAACAAAATCAGGGCGAGCAGGGGAATCAAACGAGTCATGACAACCAACCGGTGGAAGAATGGAAGTATTATTAAATCGGCAACGAAATACCTACGGTATTCGTTGCGCGGCATTTGCGGCACATGTCCGCAAATGCCTTCGCTTCGCGGCCCCGGCCGTTCCGGCCGGGCATTAATCCGGCAACCTGTTTGGTTGCC
>SKKV01000096.1 GCA_007123575.1 Wenzhouxiangella sp. | reverse complement strand
GCATTGTGAAGGCTGATGCTTCTCGGGGCCACCGTTTACCCCGGCCAGGCCAGCCTGGCGATTCAATACCGGCCATCGTGCGTCAGTGGCAATGGCTCGCTTTCGGGCAGGCGTTATGGACACCGGCGGTACGCTGGATCATCGGTGGTTTGTTGCTTCTAATTCCCGTTGGTGCGTCGGCGGTGGCCGTCGGCATCACATTGGTCGTCGGCTGGATCGTCTTTCAGGCGAGCAATGCCTGGGTTGTGTGGATGAGAACCATTGTCGAGGCTTCGCGATTGTTGCGCGTGTTACCTGACAACACCCTCATGCTGCTCTGGGCCTGCTCGATCTGGCCGTTGATCCTTGTTGGTTGCAGCAGTTTGCTGCTGTTGGCGTTTCTGAAACTAATGGGGGCCGCTTGGTCACTGGCAGTTCTGGCCATGCTCGTGGTGCAAGCGGTAATGCTGCTGGCGCTGTGCTGCGTGCTTGCCTGGCGCCATCATCAACGGCACCTGCAATGGCGGGTCGCGAGCGTGGTCGTACTCTGGCTGCTGCTTGCGCAGGCTATGCCGCCGATCGCACCCCTGGCCTGGCTGGTCATGGTTGGTTTGCTACTTCGACGGGCCATGCAACGATGAGCAGCGTGCTGACGATTGACAATTTGAGCGTCAGCCGTGGTCGATGCCAAGTCCTTCAAGGCCTGAACTTGAGCCTGGACCGTGGCGAGATGGTCGCCCTGGTAGGACCCAACGGGAGCGGCAAAACGACCCTGCTAGAAAGCATCGTTGGCCTGTGCCAGCTGCAAAGCGGAGACATACGGATCGACGGCTTCAAGCTCAGCGAGCAGCTTGTCGAAGCCAGGGGACGGGTGGGTTTTATGGTGCCTGCGGAGCGGATTCCCGGCTTGCTGACGGGCAGACAGTGCCTGCAGCTGTTTGCCCGGTCGCGAGGCCTGTCCGACATTCCGGCCAAGACCTGGGAACAGGCCGAGCAACTGCGCTTTACTGGTTGGGTAGACCAATTGACCATGAGCTACTCGCTCGGTACTCGCCAGAAGCTGTCGATTCTGCTGGCCCTGCTGAACAGCCCACCGCTTATTCTGCTTGATGAGCCGCTCAACGGGCTCGATCCGGTCAGCGCCCTGGCGCTGAAGCGCCTGCTCACGAAAATGGCCGAACAGAAGGGCTGCTGCATCGTCATGGCCATCCACGATCTAAGTGTGATCGAACAGCTGCACGATCATATCCTGGTGCTACTTGATGGCCGCATTGTGCTGGATTGGGATCAGGTGCGCATGCAACAGGAATTATCTCGCAGCAATCAGCCGCTTGAGGAGGTGATTGTCGGGGTGTTGGAAGAAAACCCCGACGGGTCGCCTCGCTGAGGTCCGTCAGCCAAACCGTCGTTTCCTTAGCGGACGGTCACCCGGTCAGAAGAACGATTCTTCGAAGACACAGACGATCTCTCACGAAAATGCCCATTAACGGTAGCAGGCCAGCTGTGAAGGCGCCTTCGGCTCTGAGCCGGTTTACTTCCAGTTTGCGCGTAGGAGTTCAGAGCAACCAATGCCTGATAAGGAAATCTGGACCGATGCGCGCAACAAGACTGCTACTGCTGGTGATTGCCGGACCGTTTCTCGCGCTGACCGCGGCGCCTGCCTGGGCATCCGATGCGGTGACCGTGCGAAAAATCACCTCATCTGATCCCCTGGTCATTCCAACTCCGCCGCCGGCACGCGATAGCGTGCTGCTGATCGGCGGCACCCGGAATCATGCCTGGGAGCCGACAATTCTTGACCTGGAGCCCGATCCCACGCGGGTGCATTCGAGCCCCGTGCCGGGCAGTTATGGCCCGGACGCTGTGGTCCAGTCGATCCCGGACGGTGATTCGATCCAGATTCGCCTGCTGGACCATTGGTTTGACCCGCTTGCCCGCCAGGCACCCATACCCAAGCCGCTGCTGGCCAGCACCGCCCGCGCCGGAGATCAGGACTACGTGCTGGTCCAGTTTCATGGGCCGATACTCCCGCAATGGCGGGCACTGATCGAAGCCTCCGGCGGCGAGATTCTGGACTATGTGCCGGATTTTGCTTTCATCGTTCGCATCAGCGCCGGTCAGCGCAACACCCTGGCATCCCATCCGGAAGTGCGCTGGATGGACAGCTTTCCGCCGGCTTTTCGCCTGAGCAGCGAGCTGACCGAGAAGGCCCTGCGTGGCCCGAAAGATCAAAGCCTGGAGCTGATGGTTCGGGCTTTCTCAGGCGAGCCGCCAGACCAGCTGAGAGTAGCGTTGGAACGCGCCGGTGCCCGGGTCGAATACGTTGCGCCCGACAGCGGCGGTGGGGCCGTGTTCCGCATTCGGGCCGATGCCTCGAATCTGCTGGATCTGGCCCGGATTGCCGCTGTCGCCTGGATGGAGATCGACTATCCAATGCAATATGGCAATGCGGTGGCTCGGAGCAACGTCTTGTTGCGCAAGGATGCGGTCGAAGCCGAGCTCGGATTCTATGGCGAGGGCCAGATTGTCGCTGTTGCCGATACCGGTCTGAGCACCGGCAATACGGCCACCATGCACGCGGATTTCGCCGGCCGCATGATGGGCTGGGGAACTGGCAACGGCGCTAACTGCTCGGGCTGGGCGGATGACATGTCCCACGGCACTCATGTAGCCGGGTCCGTGCTAGGCAGTGGTGTGTCAAGCGGTGCCAACATTGCCGCTAACCAGTATGCCGGCACGCAGGCCGGCATTGCTCCACGTGCCGGGCTTGTTGTTTGGGCCGGATGCCAAGACCTCAGCGGTATTCCTGCCGGCAACATGTACGTCGAATTCTTTGGCCCACTCTATCAGTCCAATCCGCAGTTAAGGGTCGTCAATAATTCCTGGGGCCGGGTGGAAGTGGAAAACTTCGGCATATACAACATCGTCGCCAGGGAGACCGATCGCTTCATCCGCGCTTTTCCCGATATGGTCGGCGTGTTCATCACCCAGAACAGCGGCCGCGACGCCAACGGTGATGGCATCGCCGATATGGGCACAGCCACACCCCCCGGCACGGCCAAGAACATCATTTCGGTCGGCGCATCGGAAAGCCTGCGTGCCAGTGGTGGCTGGAACCCCGGAAGCCCGCTTTGCAGCAACTGGGGAAACTGCTTTCCAGGCCGGTTTCCTTCAAATCCGATCACGACCGATACCCCGTCTGACAATGCCAATGGCATCGCGGCATTCTCCGGCCGAGGCCCCACCCTGAGTAACCGACTCAAGCCCGATATCGTGGCGCCGGGTACCAATATTGTCTCGGCACGCAATGAAAGCGCGCAGGGCGGCAGTTGGGGACCCTTCGACAATTTCTACATGTATGCCGGCGGCACCAGCATGGCCGCGCCCCTGGTTGCCGGCGGCGCGGCTATCGTCCGCGAGTTCTTCCAGCGCCAGTTCGATCACAATCCCAGCGCTGCCCTGGTCAAGGCGGTACTGATCAACGGCGCCCGCGATCTTTCCCCGGGCCAGTATGGAACCGGTCCGCAGCAGGATGTTTGGCGCCGCCCCGACATCAACCAGGGATGGGGAAGCATGGATCTGGCCAATACGCTGATTTTCAAAGGAGCGCGCCAACCGGGCTACTTCGAGGTGTCGCCTGGCGTGGAGACCAGCCAGGGCCTGGAGCAACCGATTGAACTCGTTACCGGTGGCCAGGAACTTCGCGTCACCCTGGTCTGGACCGATGCCCACGGCCTGGAAGCCTCGCACGGGGCGCTGGTCAACGACCTTGATCTGCAGGTAGTCGACCCCAGCGGTACGGTCCACTTGGGTTCAGCTGGCATGGCGGGCGTCAACGCGGATCGATTCAATAACTTCGAAGAAGTGCGACTGGCCGCAGCCCCGGCCGGCACCTACACGCTGCGGGTTACCGGCTTCAACGTGCCGCAGGGGCCACAACCCTTTTCCGTGGTCATTACCGGTGGACTAGTGGCTGCTGCCCCGACCGGTGATCAGATATTTGACGATCGCTTCCAGGTAAGGTCCAGCCCGTAAGCAGAAGAAACCATGGCCGTCTTTCAGGCTGAATGCGATCTGCATACTTACCGGGTCAATAGGCCCCTATGCCGGCCCCAGCCGACGCGGCCCACCACCGGTAGGCCGTGTAGATCAGCCCCAGGGCGAAAAGCGAGCCGAAGATCAGCTTGTTGTGCTGGGCCAACCAGGTCGGCAGATAAATGTCGAAGCCGGGGCTCCGATCGCCGGT
>SKKV01000295.1 GCA_007123575.1 Wenzhouxiangella sp. | reverse complement strand
GTCCAACCCTTGGCCTCAGCCTGCCCTATTCCTCATTGTTCCGTCGCCAGACGCCCCAGGCACAGTGCCCAGGGTCATGAAAAAAGACAGGCTCAAGCCGAGTGCAACCTGACCTGGCGGTGTTGGTCGAAGCGGGTCCAGACACCGTCGTTGCCGTCCCAGCGGCCGCGGGTCGCACCCTTGGCGTATTCGGTGGCGCGCTGCTCGAAGAAGTTGGCGAACTCAACCCCGTTCAGGATTTCCACCAACCACGGCAGCGGATGATCGGTCAGGGCACGGTAGCTTCCATCAGCGTATTCAAAGCAGCCGAACACGGTCGGCAGCTTGAGCTGGGTCAGGCGCCAGTCGGCGATATAGCGCACGTATTGCTTGATATCGGCGGCCTGCATGCCCTCAATCTCACCCAGCCCGAAGGCCAGGTCGACGAAGTTTTCTTCCAGCCGAACCATCGTTTTGGCCACATCGATGATGTCGTCACGCACGCCGGGGGTCAGCGCACCAGTTTCGCGGTTCCATTCGTGGAACAGGCGGATCACGCCCTCGCAGTGCAGGGATTCGTCCCGAACCGACCAGGACACGATCTGGCCCATGCCCTTCATCTTGTTGAAGCGCGGGAAGTTCAGCAACATGGCAAAGCTGGCAAACAGGCTCATGCCCTCGGTGAAAGCGCCGAACATGGCCAGGGTGCGCGAAACATCCGCGCAGGTGGCGACGCCAAAGGTCTGCATGTAGTCGGCCTTGGCCTTCATTTCCTGGTAGTCGCGAAAGGCCTCGAACTCGGCCTTGGGCATGCCTAAGGTTTTCAGCAGCAGCGCGTAGGCATCGATGTGCACCGTTTCCATGTTGGTGAAGGCGGCCATCATCATCTGCACTTCCAGCGGCTGGAAAATCGGTATATAGCGCTTCAGATAGTTGTCGCTGACTTCGACATCCGACTGGGTGAAGAAGCGAAAGATCTGGGTCAGCAGCGCGCGCTCGGCCGGGGTGATCCGGTCCGAGGACCAGTCCTTGATGTCATCGCCCAGCGGCACTTCCTCACCCATCCAGTGGGTCTGCTGCTGGCGCTTCCAGAAATCGTAGGCCCAGCCGTAGCGCTCGACATCGTAAGTGCCGGTGGATTCCAGCAGGCCGACCTGGCCACTACCGATCAGGGTCAGGGGGCTGTGTTCGGCAAGCGTTACTGACATGCCAGGCACTCC
This sequence comes from Wenzhouxiangella sp., assembly GCA_007123575.1. Lineage (GTDB taxonomy): Bacteria > Pseudomonadota > Gammaproteobacteria > Xanthomonadales > Wenzhouxiangellaceae > Wenzhouxiangella. Next base: position 3,053 of record SKKV01000295.1, on the reverse strand, counting down.
TCGTAGTCGGTCGGGCCAGCGGCGGCGGCGACCTGCTTGGCAGCATCCAGCTTGCCGGCAAAGCCGGCGCGCTGGATTGATTTCGAGCGGCAGTAGTACAGGCTCTTGATGCCGCGCTGCCAGGCGGTGTAGTGCAGCATGTGCAAATCCCACTTGTCGATGTCAGCCGGCAGGAACAGGTTCAGCGACTGGCTCTGGCAAATCATCGGTGCGCGGTCGGCGGCCAGTTCGATCACCCAGCGCTGATCAATTTCGAACGCGGTCCGGAACACCGCCTTTTCGTCCTCGTCCAGGCAGTCCAGATGCTGGACCGAGCCCTCGTGCTCAAGGATCGAGGCCCAGGTAGCGGCATCATCGCGGTCACGTTCAGCCAGCAGCCCTTGCAGGTGCCGGTTGCGCACGGTAAACGAGCCCGACAAAGTCTTGTGGGTATAGATATTGGCCGGAATCGGCTCGATGCAGGCGCTCACTCCCCCGCAGATAATTGAAATCGACGCGGTCGGGGCAATCGCCAGCTTGTGACTGAAGCGTTCCTTGGCACCGCCGCGCAGGGCATCGGGACAGGGGCCGCGCTCTTCGGCCAGCGACTGCGAAGCCTCATCCATCTGGCCACGGACGTGCTTGAAGATTTTCAGGTTCCAGGACTTGGCCAGGGCCGATTCCATCGGAATGCCGCGGGCCTGCAGGAAGGAATGAAAACCCATGACGCCCAAGCCAATCGAGCGCTCGTTCAGGGCCGAGTAGCGGGCCCGACGCATGCCTTCGGGCGCGGACTCGATGAAATGGGTGAGCACGTTGTCAAGAAAGCGGGCCACGTCTTCGATGAACTCATCCTGGTCATGCCACTGATCCCAGGTTTCGATGTTCAGTGACGACAGGCAGCACACGGCAGTGCGCTCGTTGCCCTCGTGATCGATGCCGGTAGGCAGGGTGATTTCCGAGCACAGGTTGGAGGTCGACACCTTCAGCCCCAGTTTCTTCTGGTGCGCGGCCATGTCGCGATTGACCGTATCGATGAACAACAAGTACGGCTCGCCGGTTTGCAGACGGGTTTCGAGGATGCGCTGCCACAGGCCGCGCGCGTCGACCCGCCTTATGACCTGGCCGGTTTTCGGGCTTCTGAGGGCGAAATCGGTGCCCTCGGTCACCGCCTGCATGAACTCGTCGGTGATGTTGATGCCGTGGTGCAGGTTCAGCGCCTTGCGGTTGAAGTCTCCCGAAGGCTTGCGAATCTCCAGGAACTCCTCGATTTCGGGATGGTGGACGTCCAGGTACACCGCCGCCGATCCACGCCGCAGCGAGCCCTGGCTGATCGCCAGAGTCAAGCCATCCATCACATGCACAAACGGCATGATGCCCGAGGTCTGGCCAGTACCCTTGACCGGCTCGCCGATCGAGCGAACCTGGCCCCAGTAGGTGCCAATGCCGCCACCGTTGGAAGCCAGCCAGACGTTCTCGTTCCAGGTATCGACAATGCCGTTCAGCGAGTCGGGCACGGAATTGAGAAAGCAGGAAATCGGCAGGCCACGGGTGGTACCGCCGTTGGAAAGGATCGGCGTGGCCGGCATGAACCACAGCCGCGACATGTAATCGTAGAGCCGCTGGGCATGCTCGACATCGTCGGCATAGGCGCAGGCAACACGCGCGAACATGTCCTGCGGGCCCTCGCCTTCCAGCAAATAGCGATCTTCAAGGGTTTGCCGGCCGAAACTGGTCAACAGCCGGTCGCGCGAGCGGTCCAGGCAAAGCTCGTCAATCGACGGCCGCGGACCCAGCGGGGCCGGCACGGGCGCGCGCCGCGCTTCCGGTACGGGTTCGGGGGAAATCTGGTGTGCCAACTGATCCATGGACGTTCTCCGTCTTCTTGTTTCTGCCAACGGGGCGGAGAACTGGCGGCGAAGCGTCGGGCCCAAGCAGGCCTGGTCAATCAATCGCTGCGCCGGGAACCCCCGCCCGGAAAATAAAAAAGCGTATCGTCACGGCCGGTCTCCTGGCTTGCGGCTCCGACGTTTTTCGACCCGGCCTTCCCGGCTTTACTGCCAGTGACCCTGCTTCAGACTCGAAAAACTCGCCGCCTACAGTTGCGGGAACAGCTCCGGACTGGAAATTTAGCCCCAGGCTAAACAATTCGCACCGGATTCCCGTAAACCCAAGATGTTGTGTTCTTGAGCTACCGTGGGGGCTATATATTGGGCCAAGAGTCGTTTCAGGTCAAGTCTCTACGGCTTGTTTTTTCGGCAAGTTCTTCCCATGCGCCGGGCGCGCTCTCGATACAATGGGAGGTGCAAGATGGCCGGATCGGTGGCATGTGCCACTAGCCGCTTTCGTACTTAGACTTTGAAGCAGCCGACCTTTCGGCCATCATCACAAGCAACGGAGAATTTCATGACCAAGCAACTAATTGCCAGCGTTCTGCTGGTTGGCCTCGTCGCCACCGCCCATGCCGAAACGCCCAATCTGCAGCCGGGCAACTGGGAAACCTCAGCCACCATCCGCGGCGAAGGCGGCTTCCCCATGCCGGAGCAAAATCACACCAGCACCGACTGCATGACCGAGGAAGACCTGGCCGCTGGCGATGCGTTTTTCGAGGATGCAGAAGAATGCGAATTCCAGCGCCGCGAAATTCGCCGCGATGGCGCTGATTTCGAAATGACCTGCAGCGACCCGTCCGGCATGACCATGAAGATGGAAGCCACCATGTCTTTCCACGGCGACTCTTCGGAAGGCACCATCCGCGCCGACCTGGAAACGCCGATGGGCCCGATGACCGTTGTCACTACTCTGGAAGGCCGCCGCATCGGCGACTGCCCCTGACCCAGCCTTTCCGACCTGCTGTTTCGGGCTGGCCGCTGGCCGGCCCGGAAGGGGCAGACAAACGCCGCCGCGGTTGAAACCTTCACTCCAATGCTCTATGGTGGCTGCTTGCTTTGACCAAAATTTAAGGGATGGATAGCGACCCGATTATTGAAATTTCGGGACTCTACAAGGTTTTTGGGAAACATCCGGATCAAGCCATTCGGATGCTCGAAGAAGGGACTTCCAAGGAAGAAATC
>SKKV01000172.1 GCA_007123575.1 Wenzhouxiangella sp. | reverse complement strand
TCGTCCCAGCATCGGCGAACTGATCATCTTTCCATCGTATGTCTGGCATGCGGTGGAGCCCTACCACGGCGAGCGCCCGCGGATCACGGTCGCCGCCAATTTCCGCTTCAATCTGCCGGTGCCGCCACCGGCTTGAATTGCTTGAATCCCGAACCCTGGAATGACGATGGCATCAACCAGCCCCACTGACATTGCCAGCGGCCACTGGAGCGACTTCTGGCGCCATGGCTCGCTCACCACCTTTTTCGCCGGCAAGTACCAGCACGGCTACGATGGCCCGGTGGCCGAGTTCTGGGCCGATGTGTTCGACTCGCTGCCGCTGTCGGCCACCTTGGTCGACCTGGCCACCGGCAACGGTGCCATCCCCTACCTGGCCGCGCAGGCCGCCGATCGCCGCCAGGCCCAGTGGCGCATCATCGGCGTGGACTACGCCGACATCCAGGTGCCGACCGATCCGGCGGTGCGGGCGCAAATGAGCCAGGTTGAGCTGCTGCCCAATACCCGCATGGAGCAGACCGGGCTTGACGGTGACAGCGTCGACCTGGTGACCAGTCATTTTGGTTTCGAATATGGCGATATCGAGCAGGTGGTGGCCGAAGTCGACCGCTTGCTCAAGCCGGCCGGAACCCTGGCCCTGGTCATGCATCACCCGGACTCGGCGGTGGTCCGGCAGGCCAAGCGCGACTACCAGCAAACCCGGATGTGCCTGGACCAGGAGCGCCTGGATCGGAAGGTGACCCGCCTGGTCAAGCTGGTCGGCCATGCCCGAACGCCGTATCAACGCGACCAGTTGCGCCACAATCCTGACGCCGAAAAGCTGCGCCACCAGATCAACCGCAGCATGGAACGGCTGCTGCAGAAGGTCCGAGGCCAGGAAGATGATTCCCAGATGTTTCGGGTCGCCCAGTCGTTTCTGCGCGTGTTTGCCGACCTGATTGACCGCCCCCTGGAGGAAAAGCTCGATTTCATCCGCCAGTCCAGCGCGTCCTTGAGCGCTTATGCCGGGCGCATGGAATCGATGGCCCGCGCCACCATGAGCCAGGACCAGTTCGACCAGTTTCTGGGTTTGCTCGAGGGGATCGGGCTGAAGTGCGAGCAATCCGGGCTGTTGCAGACGGCGGACGGCGAGTTGATCGGCCGCAGCTTGGTGGCGTTCAGGCCCTGAACCAACTCACCGACCGTTGCGATAGTAGATGAACTCGGCCCTGGCCAGCAGTTCGCACAAGGCCAGTACCTGATCCTTGACCCAGGCAGCCGAGGCTGCGCGCAGGCCCGGCGATTGCTGCAAGATCGCTGCCAGGTCGGCGACCGTTTTGCCCTGGTCCAGGTACTTGAAAAAACCAACCGAGATCGGGTTGACTGGCAGGTTGATGCGCGCGCCGGGTTTTTCGATCGGCACGCTTGCACCGCGCGCTGCCTGCGAGATCGTCTGAACCAGCCTGGGCAGATTCAGCTCGAAGGCGGCTACAGGCACGGTCTGGTTGTCAAGTCGAGCCGGCGGGCGTGGCTGAGCGGCGGCGTAAAAGGTGTGCTTGATGATGGCACCGGAGATCAGTTCGGCGATAGCCTGCTGCTCGACCTTTTGCTTTTGCTGAATGGCCCGGAGCAGCGTGGGGTCGGTGACATACAGCGCCGGGTCGTAGGCGAGCTTGTGATCGGCGAACTCGATCAGGTGCAGCTCGGCCTCGGCCAGCCAGGCGTATAGCTCGGGGATGGAGTAGGCCCGATCAATGGGGTTCAGGAACAAGTCCGCCAGGCCGGCATCGCCATGTTGCAAGTGGTCGGTATGCAGATCGGGCGAGCGCTTGAACCAGTTGCTGTCGGGCAGCGCGTCCAGCATTTTCCTCGTCAGGGCAATTTTCGTGGCCTGGTCGGCCGTTCCGGCCAGCAGGCGCATCAGGTCCTGGACCTGGTAAACCGCCGTGCGTCCGTAGCGCGCATACACCATCAGCCCCAGGGCGCCTGTCGGCGTCAGCAGTTGCTTGAGTTTGACCAGCCCGGCCAGCGGATCAGGCAGATGATGGAGTACGCCTGAGCAGTTGATGTAATCGAACGGTGCCAGGTCCAGCTTGTCGATCTCCAGGATCGAGGCCTGCAGGAAGCTGATGTTTTCAAGGCCGCGAATCTCGGCGCGCCGGCGGGCGATATCCAGCGAGGTTTTTGAAAAGTCGAGATAGACCAGTTCGGCCGGGCTGCCGCGAAGCTGCTCGGCCAGAAAGATCAGTGAATCACCGGTGCCGCCGCCGGCGACCAGGGCGCGCCAGGGCTGGTCGGGTTGCCAGCGCCCGCCGTGGCAGTAGTGGCTGATCTTGGGCAGAAAGTCCAGGCCGGTTCTGACCAGCCGTTTGCGCTCGTCTTCCGGGTCCCTGGCCGGATACGGCAGGGCCTCGTACATTGCCTGCAGCTGGTCCGACTCAGCCGTTTGATCAGTCATTTTTTGCGCAAGAACCCGATCGGGGCAAAGGTCAGCATGTGGCGTTCCTGCTGCCGATCAATCTCGAATTCGGTGTTGGACTGCATGAATTCTCGCACCGCGCGGGCCGGGCCGGCGCCGAATTCCGGCCAGGCCGGGTAGTAGTCGAAACAGCTGTCTTCGGCGATCAGGTAGCTGCCCGGGCTGACCATGGGCGCGTAGCGTTTGAGCTCAGCGAGCTTGTGCGCCTTGCGGTGATCGGAATCCAGAATCACCAGCACTGACCGGGCCTGGTCGCAGGCGGCCTGCATGTGCTGGATGATGCCGTCATCCAGCGACGAGCCGTGCAGGTATTCGATACGCTCGTGCTGCGGCAGGTCGGGCTGTTTTTCGATATCAACCGTGATCACCCGACCCTGGCCCATCAGGTCGAAGATATGGGCGAAAAACAAGGCCGACCCGCCCAGCCAGGTGCCGGTCTCGATCAGCAAATCGGTTTTCAGGCGAACCATCAATTCCTGGTAGACCCACATGTCCATCGGGCACTTGGCTGCCTTGACGCCCATCCATTCGGTCTGGTTGAAAACCTGACTTCGGAAATACAGGATGTTGGCCTGGGAAATCCGCTGGTTGATCAGATGCTGGTTCATGCCAGAGCCTTGTCTTTTCAGCTTGCCGTGATATCTGGGGTGTGAGCCGGCGAGACTCGGCGCAAAGTGTATCACCGGCAGGACGAGGCTTTGCTCTTGGGCTGCCGCCGAGTTTGTTATCCTGTATCACCGTTCTTTGGTTGGATGGATAGATCCATGCGAATGATTACCCTTGTTTTCGGCCTTTTCCTGGTCGTCGGTCCGGCGCTTGCCAATGAGCCGCTGGACCTGGAAATTTTCATGAAACACCCGGAATTCACCACCTTCCAGATTTCGCCAAGCGGTGAATACCTGGCGGCCACGGTACCTCAAGGCGATCGTACCGGGGTAACGATCCTCGACCTGCGCGAGTACCCGCGCCTGAGCGTCATGAGCAGCATGGCGCTGGGAGAAAATGAGCATGCCACCGGGCTGGGCTGGGTCAGCGATAACCGCCTGGTGTTCACATCCAATCGTCAGGCTGGCGACTTGGCCCAGCCGCAGGGTACCGGTCGCATCTGGGCAACTGACGCCGATGGCCGTCGCCAGATGCAGATTTATGGTCCGCGTCCCGGCGAGTCGATCAACATCCGCCTGGCGCAGATGATCCACCGCCTGCCCGACGATCCGCGCCGCATCCTGATCGTCGAGCGCAGCCTCGATCGCGAGCGACCGCATGCGCTGATGATCGACGTGGATCGCTACCAGCGCAGCAGCCGGGTAGCGATCTCGCCGTTGGAAAGAGGCACCCTGGCCGCTGACCAGGATGGCAATGTCCGTTTTGCCATCGGCGTTGACGAAGACATGAACCAGAAATTCGCCTGGCGCGAGGCCGACTCCAGCGACTGGCAGACGTTCGAGAACCCGTTCAATGGCAGTATCGAGCCCTGGGGGGCAACCGCTGACGGCACGGCCTTCTACGTCAAGTCGCGCGACAACGACAACATGGGCGTTTTCCGGGTCGAGCTTGCCACCGGCAACGTCGAGCCGATGCTGGTTGACGATGAAGTCGAGGCCCTGTCGCCGATCTGGGACAAGGACGAGCGGCAGTTGATTGGCGCCATCTTCAATACCGGCGTACCCGAAGCCCGATTCATTGATCCCGAGCACCCCACGGCACGGGTCTGGCGCAGCCTGCAGGCCGCGCTGCCCGATTACATGGTCCAGATTCTGGGCTTTACCGACGGTAACGACCGCGCCATCGTGCGGCTGTATAGCGACCGCGAGCCGGGCGTGTTCATGCTGCTGGACGTTGAAAACCTGGCCCTGAACGAACTGGCGCCGACCCGGCACTGGGTGCCGGCCGAGCGCATGGCTCGGGTCCAGCCATTTCGCTTCGAGGCCAGGGACGGTGTGCCCCTGCACGGGCTGCTGACCATTCCACCCGGCGTGGAGACACCGGAGAGGCTGCCAATGGTGGTCGAAGTGCACGGTGGCCCCTACGGGCCGTTTGATCAGTGGGGCTGGAACCCGTGGACCCAGGTCAAGGCGTCGCGCGGGTACCTGGTTTTGCAGGTCAACTTCCGCGGCTCGGGCGGCTATGGTTTTCAGTTCGAAAACGACGCTTACGGCATGTGGGGCGCCGAGATGCAGGATGACGTGACCGATGCCACGCATTGGGCAATCGAGCAAGGTTACGCCCACCCGGACCGCGTTTGCATCAGCGGCGGCAGCTATGGCGGCTATTCGGCGATGATGGGCGTGATTCGCGAGCCGGAAATGTACCGCTGCGCGTTTGCCTTTGTCGGCGTTTATGATCTGGAATTGTTCAAGGAGGTCGGCAATATTCCTTCGTCGGAAATGGGTCGGCGCTACCTGGATCGGGCCGTGGGCACCGATACGCGGGTGCTGCGCGAGCGCTCTCCGGTCCACCACGTCGATCGGATCCAGGCTGACCTGTTCATCTCCCACGGTGCTGAAGACCGCCAGGCCCACTTCGAAAACTACCATGTCCTGATCGCTGCCCTGGAGCGGGCCGGCATTCCGCACCAGAAGCTCTGGGTAGAGGGCGAAGGGCACGGTTTCTATGAGGTGGAAAACCGGGTCAAGCTGTACAGCCAAGTCCTGGACTTCTTCGACCGCTCGATCGGTTCCGGTTGGACGCCGCGCGATGCCGGCGATGAGGAAAGTGCCGACCGGGCTCAAGCCAGCGCGGCTGACTACTGACCAGTGCTTCGGGGTCAGGCCGTCTGGCCTGACCCCCATTTCTCAGTTCGCGGACAGCAAAACCTGCCGATAGTGCTGCCAGTGGCCGGAGGGTCGCAGGCGATGGTGCCGTGCGGCGGCCTGAAACTGGTCGGCCATGCGCTCCTGGAATTCAAGGCCCAGCGCCTGGCACAGGCCGCCTAGCGTGTCGGCAGGCGTGGCAAACAAGCCGGCCCGATCTACCGAAATGAAATTCAGCGGCAGGATGGTCTGAAAGTGCTCAAGCAGACGCGCTTCTTCCTGCCACAACTCCAGCATGTGGCGAATATCGCCAAAGCCGGACATGCGCCACATCAACTCCAGGTCTGCCAGCTCGGCCTCCGGCGCAACCACCCTGGCGCCGGGAAAAAACCGGGCCAGCGACGGCAGGTTGATGTTCTCCCACCAGACCGCTTCCACCATCACCGAGCCAGGCTGAGGGTCGGGACTGGCCATGTGATAGCTGGCCCGACCTTCGGTCAGTTCATCTTCGCTCAGTGCCTGGAGCTGATCGGGCTGACCCGGCATCAGCAGGGCGTTGGCCCGATGGCGGCCAAACTGCTCGTCGAGCATTTGCACCTGCGAATGCACCGCCAGGGCCTCGATCAGGGGTCCGCGGCCGCTGCCGGGCCAGCCCAGGACAATGACCGGTGCGGTCAGGCCGTCCTCGGGCGCGGCCCAGTCCAGGAGCCCTGAATTCATCCACGCTGCCTTACCGGCTTGGTCGCGCCCGGTAACCAGCTGGCGCATGATCGGGGCCGGCGCCTGGCCGCTTTTGCCGATGTGGTCAGCAGCTTGTTCGTAGTGGCCCTGCTCGTCGCGAATATCGCCGAGCAGCCGGTGGCAATGGGCGCGCAGCCCTGCCGGTAGCGCCGTGCCATTGGCCAGCAGATGGGTGAGCGTTTGCGCCGCCGGGTCGAGCGCGCTGTCCCGGCGCAGCAGATCGAACAGCATCAGGCTGGCCGTGGGCTGCGGCTGCGGGCGTTCAGCCAAGGGGGCCAGGTGCTGTCTGGCCTCGTCGGTGTTTCCTTCGGCGAGGCTGATTCGCGCTGACAGCAGTGCGGCCTGATCGGCCAGCAGCGGTTGGTCAGACAAATCAAGCTGGCCCAGCAGCGAGCGGGCGGTTGCCCGGTCGCCGCGTTTTTCGGCAAGCTGGGCCTGCAAGAGCCGGGTTTGCGACTGTTTCTGATCGAGCCCGGCAAGCAGCGCTTCGGCACCGTCGACATCGCCGCTTTCCAGTTTCAACTGGGCCAGGATCCGTTGAATCCTCGCGTCATCCGGGCTCAGCTGGCGAGCATTGTCCAGGACCTGCAGGGCATCTTCCATCCGGCCGACGGCGAGCAAACTCTGCGACATGTCGATCAGCAGCTCTGCGCCACCGTGGCCGACACTGGCCGCCCTGGCGTAGTGGTTGATCGCCCCGGCGTGATCGCCCTGGCTGCTTCGAATGCTGGCCATCACGGCGTGCAGCTCCGGATTCTCCGGGTGCTTTCCCAGGGCGTTGCTGACACATTGTTGGGCAAAGTCGGTGTGACCCTGGGCCATGAATACCTGGCCCAGTGCGGCTTGTGCGGCCGCGGCCTCGGGCTTGAGCTTGACAGCTGTCTGGGCGTGTTCGTAGGCCTCGTTCAGCTCGCCTTTGCGCAGCAGGGCCAGCGCCAGCGTGCTCAGGGCGACAATGTTTTCCGGGATGGCCCGGAGCGCGGCCCGGGTCGATTGGATGGCCTGGTCAGGCTCACCGTTCATCAGCTGGATGTAGCCGAGCAGCGCACGGGCGGGCGCGTGGTTAGGGTTCAGACTGATGCTTTGGGAAAGGGCCTTGAGCGCTTCGTCCGGGCGCCGCAGCTCCATCAGCGCTTCACCGAGGTAATAGTGACAGAGTGCGTCGGCGTGCTCGCTTGCGGCGGCTTGCCGTAGCAGGGCCAGCGCACCCTCGCCATCGCCCTGGCCGCGCCGACACAGCCCCGCCATCAGCAGCAGCTGGGGATTGTCCGGCTCCTCGTCGAGCATGGACCGGTACAGGGGCTCGGCCGCGGCAAAATCGTTGGCGGCAAAAAGCTCGGCTGCCTTCTGTTCGAGGCTTTCATTGGACGACATCTTGATTTTCTCCGAATGGGTCCCGGCTAGCCTGAAGCGAGCCAGGAAAACAGTAACCCTCCATTTTACTCTGGCTGCAAGGGTCGGAAAACGGGATTTCAGCTTTTCGGCCCTGGCAGGTATGATCGTCACCAGCGGGTCAGGATCTTGGGTGGAGGCGGCGTCGACGATATGAAAGAGATGGGACTTACATGGTGCAAGTCGGGCCGGGGATTGCTGGGGCTGATCTTTTTGTTCGCAGCGCTGACGGCGAAAGCGGCTGACCTCGGGCCGGTTTTCCAGAGCCTGAGCGTGGTCGATGGCTTGCCCGACAGCAATGTCGAGGCCATCGTTCAGGATCGGCAGGGCTATATCTGGATCGGTACACGCAACGGTTTGGTGCGGCACGCCGGCCACCAGCTTACCCGCTTGAGCCACGACCCGAGCGAGCCCAACGCCTTGCCAGGCGTCAACATCATGAGCCTGCTGGCCGCTGCCGATGGCACGGTCTGGGCCGGCATTTCCGGCCAGGGGGTGGTGCAGATCGGCCCTGACTTGCGCCTGCTTCGACACTTGGCGCCGGCCAGCCTGGGCGGCGTGCTGCCGCACGAGAATATCTGGACCATGGCCGAGGACTGCGACGGCGGCATCTGGCTGGGCCTGATGCGCGGTGGCGTCGTGCGTTTCGATGTCACTAGCGGCGAGATTCAGCACTACGACCAGCGCCCCGAATTCGGGCTCAGCGAATCCGGTTTCCAGGTGGAGCTGATGGTCGACCGCCAGTGCCGAACCTGGTTGGTGCAAAGCGAGCAGGTCAGCCGCCTTGATGAGCCCGGCCAGGCGGCGTTTGAACCCATCCTGGTTCGCGACAGGGACGCGGACCAGCCGATCTTCTATGCTATCACCCAGGCGGCTGATGGCACGATTTACGCCACCCAGCTGCACCGGCTACTGGTCATCGAAGGGCCCCATCAGGCCAGCGAGATTTTCGATGCCGGGGCGACCATCACCAATTTCATTCATCAGGACGATGGCTGGATGTTGCTGCCCACCTACGACGGACTGTTGCGATGGCATCCAGAGCATGGGGCCGGTGAGCGCATTCGGGCGATTGACGGCCTTGAAGAAGGGTTACCCGCGAACGCCTTGTTTGATGCATTGCTCGATGCCGAGGGCGGGCTATGGCTGTCGGTGTTTCGAAACGGCGTGGCCTACCTGCCGCCTGGCCACGAGGCGTTCGCGCGTTACCAGATGCTGCCCGGGCGAGAAGATGGGCTGCAGCTGCGAGCGGTGGCCGCTATCGCGCCGGCCAGGGAGGCGGGCAAGCTATGGTTGGGCAGCGTCGATGGTGGTTTGCAGCGCCTTGATCTGGCTACTGGTCAAGCCATGTGGGCTCACGACGTTTTCGACGACTCCCAGCTGGCTGATATGGGACAGGTCACCAGCATGGTGCGATTGGGTGAGCGCCTGGTCATGAGCCGTTCCAGCGGAGTCCGGGTATATGACCCGACCGCGCGCGAGCTGGAGTCGCTGCTGGTCCGCGAGCAGGTCGACCAGGGCAGCTTCAGCTTCATCGTTGCCGACGGCGATGACGCCTTTTGGGCAGCCACCTTTGATGCCGGACTGTTCAGGGTTGATCTGGTCAGCGGTCAGCGCGAGCACTACCACGCCGGCGGCGAGAACCATCAATACTGGCCGGAAGCAGCGGTCTCTGCGCTGGTGACCGGCCCGGATGGCTGGTGGCTGGCCGGACGCAATACCATCTATCACCGCCATGCCGATGGCCAGTTCCGCGCCGTTGTCGCTGTCGATGACGGCCTGATCCAGGCCATTCGCTGGCTGGGGGATGAGCTTTGGGTGGCCACGGATTTTTCCTTGAGTGGCTGGCGGTGGGACGGGCAGGGCATGGTCCGCACCGCCCAGCATCGTCTGGCCGCACTGCAACTGGACGGACGCATTCACGCCCTGATTGCCGGTGCGGGTACCGGCGAGGTCAGCGAGCTCTGGCTGATACTGGGCAACGGCGTGGCCCGGTTCAATCCAGAGACCGGCCAGCTCCGGCGCTACGCCCGGCCGGATGGACTGGCCGTGGCAGAGTTTCCCCGCTACGCCGTGTTGCAAATGGATTCAAGGCAGTTGGCGATAGGCAGCACCCGTGGCCTGGTCTTGGTCGATCCGGCGCGGGCTGGTGTCACCCCGCCCGCGCCCCCCGTCTATGTCACCGGCATTGAGGCAGGCGACCATCGCCTTGCCATCTCACCCGGGCCGCGCGAGGTCGTCGAGTTCAACCACCGCAACACGTCCCTGGCGATTGACTATGCCGCCTTGTCATACATTGCCCCTGATCAGACGCGCTATCGCCTGCGCCTGGTGGGCTGGGATGATGACTGGCTGGAGCTGACTGGCCAGACGCGCCACTTTTACAGCAACTTGCGTCCGGGCCGCTATCGCTTCGAGGTCCAGGCCGCCATGCCAGGCGGGGAGTGGGGCGAGCAGGGCGATCGTCTTGAAGTGCTGATTCAGACGCCGCCCTGGCGCAGCGCCCCGGCGCTGGTGGCCTACGCCATGCTCGGTCTGGCCGGTACGGCGGCTGGATGGCGCGGCCTGCTGGGCGTACGTCGGCGCCGTCGCGAGGTCCGTGATGCGCGTCAGAAACGCGCTTTGGCAGAAGAGCAGCGCAAGGTGATCGAGCGCTTGAACGCCAACCTGGCGCCGCAGCCGCTTGCCATGGCGATTGGTACGGAACTGCTCAAGATTTGCCGGGCCCGGCGGGCCTGGTTTCTCTACGATCACCCGCAGCTGCCAGATCAACCGATTGGCATTGGAGAGGCGACCGAGGACATCGATCGCGAAAACTGGCAGGCCCGAGTCAGAACTCCGGGCGATGCCGAGCGTATCGTGATCGCGCTGGACGCGGCCGATACCTCCGTGGCTACCTGCCTGCTTGAAGCCGGCCCGGGCGGCTTTGACCCTGACCGGCATGAGCGCGTGGGTCTGCTCAAGCAGATGGCCGCCCAGGCCCTGCACAATCTGCTGCTGATAGAAAAGGTCCGCGCCTTGGCCGAGCGCGCCGAACAGGCCAGCGCTGCCAAGTCGGAGTTCCTTGCCACGATGAGCCACGAGATTCGCACTCCCCTGCACGGGGTCATGGGCATGGTCGAGCTGCTCGACGATGTCGAGGCCAGCCCCAATCAGCAGTCGCTGCTGCGCACCTTGCGCCAATCTGGCTTGCAGCTGCAGCGCATCATCGATGACGTACTCGACATTTCCCGCATTGAGGCTGGGCGGATGAGCCTGGACATGCAGCCTTTCGAGTTGATCTCGATGCTTGAGCAGGTGGTTGACCTGCATGCTCCCAATGCGGCGCGCAAGCAGCTTGACCTGCGCCTGCGCCTCGCCTCCAGGCTTCCGACCCTGGCCCACGGTGACGCCGATCGACTGGCCCAGGTGCTGGGCAACCTGCTGTCCAATGCGGTCAAGTTCACCGATCAAGGCGGTATCGAGGTGGTTGCCGAGCAGCGTGAGAACGTGCTTGAAATCGCGGTCAGCGATTCAGGGCCGGGTATTGACCCGGTGGATCGACAGCGCTTGTTCGAGCCCTTCGTTCAGCTCGATGCCTCGATTACCCGGGCCTACAGCGGGTCCGGCCTGGGTCTGGCCATCTGTCGTCGTCTGCTCAGCGCGATGGGGGGAGACCTGAGTCTGGCCGAAACCACGATCAGCGGCAGCCGCTTCAAGATCAGCCTGCCGCAGCCAGCGAGCTGGGCCGTGGACCAGCCCTTGTCGGGCATGCTCAGCGGTCTGGTTGTTGCAGCGGCGGCCGATGCGCCAACCCGGCGCGTGCTGTGGCGCCTGAGTCGGCGCTGGGGCTTTGAGCTGATCAGTGCCTGTAGCAATCCGCCGCGTGCCGATGCTGTTGTTCTTTTGCAGGATGAACGCGATCTTGAGCGCCTGGCAAACTGGACGGATCTGGCCCGAAAAACGGTGCTGGTCGAAGTGCCCTATCGCAAGACAGCCATTTTGATGCCTGACAAAAACCAAACCTTGTTGCGCTGGCCGCTGACCGAATCACGCCTGATCGGGCTGTTGATGGATGAGGCCCTGAGCCGGGCAGAGAGCTGACGATACGACCTTTTTTGACATGTTTTCCAGCCTGGCTTCGGGTTAAACTGCCAGCGGTGCGTATTCCTTAGGAGAGCCTGTCATGGAGTTGTTGATTATTCTGGGCGTCATCATCGCCCTGGCGATATTTGTCATCGCCATTTACAACAAGCTGGTTGCCTCGCGTAACCGTTACAAGAATGCCTTTGCCCAGATCGACGTGCAGCTGACCCGCCGCTACGACCTGATCCCGAATCTGGTCGAAGTAGCGAAGAAATACATGTCGCACGAGCGCGAAACCCTGGAGGCGGTGATCAAGGCCCGCAACGGTGCGGTCAACCAGCTCAAGGCGGCCTCCAGCGACCCCACTGACCCCGATGCGGTCAAACGCCTGAATCAGGCCGAACAAGGCTTGTCCGGCGCGCTTGGTCGCCTGTTTGCCCTGTCGGAGAATTATCCTGACCTCAAGGCCAATCAGAACATGATGCAGCTGTCCGAAGAGCTGACCAGCACCGAAAACAAGGTCGCCTTCGCTCGCCAGGCCTACAACGACTCGGTGATGAGCTACAACATCCTGCGCGAAAGCTTCCCCAATAACATCGTCGCCGGCATGTTCAACTTCAACCCCGCCCAGCTGCTGGAAATCGAAGACCCGGCCAAGCGCGAAGCGGTGCAGGTGAATTTCGGATAGGAAAGGCGCAAGGTTCAAGGCG
Source organism: Wenzhouxiangella sp. (assembly GCA_007123575.1). Lineage (GTDB taxonomy): Bacteria > Pseudomonadota > Gammaproteobacteria > Xanthomonadales > Wenzhouxiangellaceae > Wenzhouxiangella. The sequence goes on along the minus strand of SKKV01000172.1, from coordinate 2,506 downwards.
CAAGGTTCAAGGAGAAGACCATGTCTTGCGCCTTGGTCCTTGTTCCTTGACCCTTGTCCCTTGATCCTTGAACCTGCGCAGCCATGAACTTCTTCGAGCAACAGGACAAGGCCCGCCGCCAGACCAAGTTTCTGGTGTTTTTGTTCGTGCTGGCGGTGGTGGCAATCATCATGGCGGTCAACGTGCTGGTGCTGACCCTGTTTGGCGCCCACGCAGCCACCACCGGGGCGCCAGCTGGTGAGGCCTGGCGCAGCAATGCAGGCCTGATTTTTGCATCCACGCTGATTACCGGAGCGGTGATCGGCCTGGCCAGTGCCTGGCGCAGCCTGCAGCTTCGTGGCGGTGGTGGTGAGATTGCCCGTCAGCTGGGAGGCAGCCTGGTTGAGCCCGACACCCGCGACCCGTTGCGTCGGCGCCTGCACAACGTGGTCGAGGAAATGGCCATTGCTTCGGGTATTCCCGTACCCGAGGTCTACGTGCTCGAACACGAGCAGGGCATCAACGCATTTGCCGCCGGCTACTCGACTTCCGATGCCGCCGTCGCGGTCACTCGCGGCACCCTGGAAAGCCTGGACCGTGACGAGTTGCAAGGTGTCATCGCGCATGAGTTTGCGCACATCTTCAACGGTGACATGCGGCTGAATATTCGGCTGATTGGCGTGTTGTTCGGCATCCTGGTGATTTCCATCATTGGCCGTCGTCTGCTGTTGTCAGCCCGATTCGCCCGCGATTCCCGGAATGCCGCGCCGGCTGTGCTTATCGGCCTTGCAGTGGTCATCATTGGCTACGTGGGCCTGTTTTTCGGGCGCTGGATCAAGGCCGCTGTATCGCGACAGCGCGAGTTCCTGGCCGATGCTTCGGCGGTTCAGTTCACCCGCCATCCTGACGGCATTGGCGGCGCGCTGAAGAAAATCGGCGCGCTGCACCATGGCTCTTTCCTGACCGCCGACTCCGAGGAGGTCGGCCACATGCTGTTTGCGCGCGGCATGGGCTACCAGATGTTTGCTACCCATCCTCCGCTGGAGCAAAGAATCAAGGCGATCGATCCCGGTTTTCACCCTGACCAGTTCAAGGAAATTGCCGAGCAGCTCAATCGGCACGCCCAGGCGCGCAAGGCCGAAGCGGAAGAGGCAGCGCGGGCCGCTGCCGAAAAGAAGGACGAGCCCAGACGCGGGCCAGGCGGGCTGCCCCTGGATCCGGACAACCTGGCAGAGTCCATGGCTGAAACAATCGGCCAGCCCGGTCTGAACCAGGTGTTTCTGGCTGCCGCCCTGGCGGCGGCCATCCCCAAGCCGCTGGAGCGCGCCGCCCACTCCGATGAGTGGTCGCAGGAAGTGATTTGCTACCTGCTGCTGGATGACGATGCCGAGATTCGTGAACAACAGCTGCTGATGATTGCCAAAGCCCTGGGCAGCGACAGCGAGGCGCAGGTGCGCGCCCTGCGTGAAGCGGCCCCCGAGCTGGCCCCGGAACAGCGCCTGCCGCTGATGGAAATGGCCTTTCCCGCGATTCGCCGCCACCCGCCGGATCAGCTGGTCGATCTGATGAAGCTGATCGACGATCTTATCCATGCCGATGGCCGCATCGATGTGTTCGAATACGCCATGGCACGCCTGGTCAGCAGCCAGATCCAGGACGTGCTGAATCCGTCGCGGGCGCGCGCCGGTGGCTCGAAGAAACTGTCCGCGTTGGCCAAAGAGGCTCGAACCTTGCTGACCGTGCTCGCCCACCACGGCCACCGCGATCAGCCGGATGAAGCGCGTGCTGCCCTGGCGGTGGGGCTGGGCAAGCTGTTCGATGATGTTGACTACCCGGCCTCGACCGAGGTCCCCGAATGGCCGGACGCCCTGGATCGGGCGCTAAAAGCCCTTGACGGCCTGCGTCCGCTGGAGAAGGAGCGCCTGGTTGCGGCGATGTCGCGCATCGTCCAGCACGATGGCCAGATCGTCGCTGCTGAAATGGAGCTGATGCGGGTCATTTGCGGCGTTCTGCACGTTCCCCTGCCGCTATTGGACCAGAACAAGGATTAATTGGCCGATCCTACTTGTTCCATCCCCGGCACGGGTAAACTTAGGCCATGCGCTACGCTTTCGGTGAGTTCGAAATTGACTTCGACAGTGGCCAACTGACCGGCCCTGAAGGTCCGGTCGTGCTGCGCCGACAAGCCTGGAATCTCCTGGTCGCTCTGCTTGAGGCTGCTCCGTCCCTGATCAGTCGCGACGAGCTGCTCGACCGGGTCTGGGGCAGAAGCGCCCTGTCTCCCAACGCCCTGCCGCAAACGATCAGCGAGCTGCGCCAGATGCTGGGCGACAGCGCGCGCGAGCCGAAGTACATCGAAACCTGCCACGGTCGCGGCTACCGGATGGCCTGCCCGGTGACGCGGCTGGATCCGCCGGCGCCCCGCGCTGAATCTGTGTCGGTGCCGACGCGACGCAGCGTTCTGTTACGGCCACTGGTGATCGCTCCAGCCCTTGTCCTGGTACTGGTGGTCGCTTTCGGGCTCTGG
>SKKV01000111.1 GCA_007123575.1 Wenzhouxiangella sp. | reverse complement strand
TGCTGAAGATCTGCGACGCACTGGCCCACGCGCACCGCTGCCTGGTGGTGCATCGCGACCTGAAGCCTTCGAACATCCTGGTCACCGCCGCCGGCGAGCCCAAGCTGCTGGACTTCGGCATTGCCAAGCTGCTGGCCGAAGGCGATGCAGACAGCAATAACCTGGCCACGGCGGCCATGATCATGACCCCGGCCTATGCCAGCCCCGAGCAGATCATGGGCGAACCCATCGGTACCGCGACCGATGTTTATCAGTTCGGGCTGATCGCCTACGAGTTACTGAGCGGCGTTCGTGTTCAAGCCGAAGCGTCCACCACCCGCGCCGGTGCGCTGAAGGCGATCATTGTCGACCAGGCCCCGCCGCGACCCAGCCAGGCCGCTGCCCAGCAGGATCAGCCCCCGGTGCGCCCGAAGCGGCTGCGCGGTGATCTCGACACCATCGTGCTGAAGGCCATCCGCAAGGAACCCGCTCGCCGCTATGGCACCGTCGAAGAGTTGGCCAGCGACCTGCGCTGCTACCTGGAGCGGCGACCAATCAGCGCCCGCCCCGACAGCCTGCTGTATCGCAGCCAGCGTTTCGTGCAGCGCAATCGCGCACCCGTGGCCGCAGCCGTCGCGGTGCTGGCCCTGCTGGCCTGGGGCTTCGTGCAGGAACGCCAGCTACGCGGCGAGGCCGAACAGGCAGCCCTGGCCGCGCTGGCCGCGCAAGAAGAGAGCGAGCAGGAGCGCGCCCGCGTCGCCGAGGCGCTGGCCTTCATCGAGCGCACGCTGGCGCGCGCCGCGCCGACCGAGCTGGGCATCGATCTGAAAGTCGTCGACCTGCTGGACGATGCCGCCGAGCGGGTCAATTCGATCGAGGACCCCAGGGTCCAGGCCTCGCTCTACCACAGCCTGGCGCGCACGCAAATCGAGCTGGGGCGGCCCGGATTCGCCGAGCCCTTGCTGCGCGAAGCGCTGGAGCGCAGCGAGGGTCGCTTGAACACGCTGGATTCGCAGCGCATCGCGCTGCAGCTTCTGCTGGCCGAAGTTTTGGTGACATCTAAACAGTTTGCCGAGCTAGATGCACTCGCCGGAGAGCTCGCGGAAGCTCTTAAAGCCACGCGAGGTCCATTGGACAGCCAGACACTTCAGGCCCGCAAGCTGCTGATACAAGCCGCGCACTGGCTTGGTGATCAGGACCGCTCGGTGGCGATGCAGGAGGCCCTGGTCACCGAGGTGGAAGCGGGTCTGGGACCAAGCCTTGAGCTCGTCGAGCTGGTACATGAACTGGGCCATATGTACATGAGAGCCAGCCGTGATCAGGAAGCCATCGACGCCTTTCATCGTTTGGTGGCTCTGCGTCAGGCGATCGGGGTCGACGAAGCCAGGGGGGTGGTCTGGGCTGCTTTCGTGCCATTGTGGATCGATTTGGGACGTGCTCGTTACGATCGAATACTTGCCGGCATCGATGAATATCGAGCGCTTGTTGTTGAGCAGCTTGGCCCGGATGCCCACCAGTTGGTTAATGCTGATAACCTGCGGTTGCAGTCGTTGAGGCAGCTCGGCCGCTTCGATGAGGCTTTGGAGTTTGGCCGCATGGCCATCGTGGATGCCGAACGCCGCCTGGGGGCCGACCATTTCCTGACGTTGTTCGTTCGCTCGTTTTACGCGCAAGCGTTCGGCGACAGTGGGCGACATGAGCAGGGGCTGGAATAGTTGTCTGCAACGCGCGCCATGATCGAGCCCGTTTATGGCGTCGATCAACCCATCGTGATCGAGCTCATGGGTCACGAGGCCCTGCAACTGGCGGCCCTGGGTCGCCTTGACGAAGCACGGACAAGGCTCGCCGAGGCGCGCGCCCGGATACGGGAAGACCAGGCCACCGGCGCATGGGAGTCAATGCCCCAGTTGCTGGACGTCTTCGAGGCACGCATTTTGCGCGTGTCCGGAGACCTGGATGCTGCGCTGGCCAAGGCTCGCAGCGCGTTTGCCGCACTCAGCGCGCCACGTGGCGACGAGGATCAACCCACCTTTGAGGCCGCACGCGAGCTCATCCGCATTCTGGAACTGCGCGGTGACCACGAAGAAGCCGCCGCGCTCCACGCCCGCTTCCCGCTGCTGGCCCAAACCACGCCACCCTTGCCCTGAGCCCGCTTCCCATCTTTCGACGCTGTCCTGATCTGAATTACGCTAGGGTTACCATACGCGCTGTTCAGCTCTTCAAGCGACCTCATCCTTTTCCATGAAGCGCACCTGGCCCATTGCATTGGGCATATTCCTGATCATGCTGCCGGTCACCGCCGTGGTGCCGCTGCTCTATGATCTGACCGAAGGTCGCTTCCCGGGCCGCTCGGAACTGGACCGACACCTGTTCATGTCGGTCAATATGGCCGGCTCATTGCTGGTGGCGGTTGTCGCCGGGCTGCTGTCCGACCGACTTGGGCAGCGCAAGCTGCTGGTGGTGCCTGCCTTGTTCGCCTTCGGCCTGGTGCTGTTTTTGATGTATCTGCCGTTCCCTTATCCGGTTCAGCTGGGCCTGCGCTTTGTCGAAGGCGCGGTGCAGATGGCCGCGCTGGTGCTGGCCATGACCATGATCGCCGATAGCGCCAGGCCGGAGCGCAAGGGCCGGGCCATGGGTCTGGCCGGTGCCTGCATGAGCTTGGGCGTAGCGTCCGGCACCGTGCTGGGCGGCCGAATTGGCTCGGAGGCAGCGACCAACATTTTTCTCTACGGCAGCCTATTGGCGCTGGTGCTGGCAGTAGCCGCGATATTCATTTTGCGAGATGCGCGCCTGGAGCGCTCCGGCGAGCGCCTGAGCGCGGTGATCAAGCTGGCCCTGGAACGTAGAGACCTGCTGATCCCTTACGTATTTACCTTCATCGATCGCATGACCGCCGGTTTCATCATTTCCACGGTCTCGCTGTATTTCGCCACCGTCATGGGGCTGGCCCCGGCCCAGATCGGTCTGGCCATGGCGGCCTTCTTGCTGCCCTACGGCCTGCTGACCTATCCGGCCGGGCTTTTATGCGAGCGCGTCAGCCCGATCACCCTGATGGCCATTGGCAGCGTGCTTTATGGGGTATTTCTGATCGCGCTGGGCTTTACCCCAGTCCAGCATCTGGCCGTGGTCATGGCCGCAGGCGGTGTGACGGCAGCGCTGATGTTGGCACCCTCGCTGGTGCTGACCGTGCGCCTGGCAGGCCCTGCCCAGGCCACCGGCATGGGCGGCTTTCACCTTGCCGGTTCGCTGGGTTTCATGCTCGGCCCGCTGCTGAGCGTCGCAATCCTTGGTTTTCTGCGCGGCCAGGAACTGCCGCCTTATCCCGGCGTTTTCGCCGTCTTCGGGGCGTTCGAGATCCTGTGCGTACTCTTGCTACTGCCGTGGCTGCTGCGGGTCAATCGCCGCCTCAAGCACGGCAACCCCAGGGCGGAGCTGGCTGGCGCCCGGTCGCATCCGGGCGCTTGAGAGACCGCTCGGAAAATATCCGTTCTTCAGAACAGCAGCTGGGCCGAGCCATAGAAGCTGCGCTCTGGCTGAATCTGGTCGAAGAAAGGCTCGACGAACTCGCGGTTGCACAGGTTGCGCAGGCCCGTGACCAGGCGCAGGCGTCGTTCTTCAGCTAGCGGGATATCCATACGCGCGCGCAGTTCGAAAGCGGTAAAGCTGGGATAGTCGACCCGGTCGGTACCGGTGTCTTCCCGACCCAGCTCGGTCAGGTCACGGCTGGCCATCACGGTACGACCCAGCAATTCAATTCGCCCATCGCTGGCTCCAGGGCCGGCAAAGCGCCATGCCAGGCCGTAGTTCAATCGACCGCTATCAACCCGAATCAAATCGCGATCGGAAGGTGCGTAAGTCCGCGAGGCATTGCCGAAGACTTCCCAGTCGCCAAACCGCCAGGCACCGCTGAGCTCCCAGCCGTAAAGCTCGACCGTGCGGGTGTTGACCGCCTGCTCGACAATCGGCATGGGCTGCACAACCTGCTCGACGATGAAGTCGCTGACCCGGTTGTAGAACAGTGCCACTTCACCACTGAAATCCCGACTCTGCCACTTCGAGCCGAAGTCCAGGGACAGGGAGCGCTCCGAATCAAGCTCCGGGTTGCCGATGATCTCGACTTGCTGCACGACCGACACCACCGCACGCTGATATCGCTCGGCCAGATCTGGCGCGCGGAAACCTGAACCCAGGTTGCCATAGACCATATGCTCGGGCGTGCGCTGGAAAACCATCGCCAGGTTGCCGCTCAGGCCGGTTTCGGAATCCGAGGTGCCGGAGATGGCGTCCTCGACCGAGAAATAGTCCAGCCGCACGCCGCTGATCAACTCCCAACGCGGGGCAAACTGCCAGTTATCCTGGACGTAGAAGCCGGCGCGATACTGCTCGGCATCAACGCGCTGAATGGGCGTTGGTCCAGGGACCATGCCCGGCGACGGCGGCCCGAACGGGAATAGCTGCTCCCGGGTCTCGACTTCCGGCCCTACCGATTCGTCGTAACCAAAGTCGGCACCAACCGTCAGCATCCGCTCGCCGAGATCAAAGCGCAGCCGGGGGCTGATCTCGAAGGTATTGATCCGGTCATTGGTTTGAACGCGAACCGCCTCGACTCGCACCGGCGGTGGCGGCGGAAAGAACACCTGCGGCGTGGTGCGATCGAAGCGGCGCCGGATCTGCTGCCAGTAGACACCCAGGTAAAACTCGGCCAGGCTCGGCGACAGATCGAACGACTGCCACTGAGCACCGACCAGCGAGCGCTGATACAGCGGGAACTGGAAGCGCAGCGGGCCGGCGCCAACCGGCCCGAACGGAATCTCGGCATCCTCGATTTCGACATCGGTATCCCGGCTGAAGTTGGCCAACAAACTCAGGTTGTGCTGGGTGCCGATGTCGACATTGACACGGGCAAAACCCGAGGTCTTGTCGGTGGCACCGCTGGTGGCGCGAGTCCCATCGGCCAACCTGGGGTTGTCATTGGTGGAATAACTGCCGCCAACCACGCTGCTGATCCGCTCGTTGCCGAGATCCAGAAAGGCAGAAGTTCGGTGCAGGTTGAAGGCCGCATCATGGGCGTAAGCGAGGCCGCCATTGAATCCAGGCTCGGAACGTGGGCGCGGCTGGCGGGTAATGACGTTGATCACGCCGCCGAAGGCATCAGTACCGTAGAGCACCGAGTTCGGCCCGCGCAAAATCTCGACCCGCTCGATGGAAAACGTGTCGTAGATGCTCAAGGAGCCACCGCCGTAGCCCGTGCCCTGACCGGACAGTCGTACGCCATCGGTCAGGGTCAGCACGCGTTGGGAGCCCAGGCCTCGAAGGGTGAACCCTTGCTGCCAGAAGCTCAAGACCTCACCTGAGGGTCCCAGGCCGACGGAAGGCTGGCGCTGAATGGCGGCGGTCAGGTCGATTGGCAGCTGTTCGTCCAGCTGCATCCGAGTGATGGTATCAACCGCCTGCGGCACCTCCATGTCCAAGCGCTCGCGGCCACGTTCGGCGGTCACGCTGATTCGGTCAATTGCATCATCCTGAGCCTGCTCAGACTCATCAGCGGAAGCCGGCAACGTGCCCGCTAGCGCGAGGCCCATCACCAGGGTTAAAAAGCGCGGCAGAATCCTGTGTTTTAGATTTGGCATTGTCGAGATTTGATAATTTGTCGAGAAGGGGCGTTGTCAGGGAGCGAAATCCGGCTCCGCGGGCAAATCAGCCGGCGATTATCGCTCAGCTTTCATGCTGATGGGGTCAACTTCGGGCCCAAATCAGGGGCTCAACTTGAAGGACCACTAGCCCGAGCAACTCATGAACTCGCGCGCCTATTGGAACCTTGACCTGAAGATCGTATCCAGCGGGCTGACGGACACGGCGATATTGTCCAGCCTCAGTGCGGCGCGGGGGCCGCTGGTTCCGGAGACGTAGTGATATTTCCAGCGCAAAAGCAGGGTCGGCTGATTGTTGGCCGAGTCTGGCAGCAGCAATGGTGGAAACTGGTGGCTATGGCCGGGCTGCGTGTTGCGCGCGTATTGAACAACCTGGCCCGACGAGTCAAGTACATCCTGCCACTCACCTTCCAGGCCGACGCGATACTGCAGACGAATCGCATACTGGCGGCTGTTGGGTAGTTCAGTGCCGGCGGTGAAGGCAACCCAGACCGAGTTGGCACCGGTAGTGTCCAAACTGAGGACGGCCGCACCCAGATCGCGCCCGCGACCCGTGTTGATAAACTGGATACCCCGCTCGCCCAAACCGTTGATGCGGGTTCGGGCGGTGGCAGCGTAGGGGAAGCCAACGTCATCGGGATCTGCGGCGTCTTCCGCTGGAATGTGATAGGCGAACAACAGCGCCGCATCAAGGTCAGGATCGCTAATCTGGCTCTGGGTAAACAACATGTGAGCCGGATAGGTGGCTGCGGGCGCATCGGCAGGCCAGGCATCGAAGAAAAAGTTCTCAGCGCCGATAACAACAGGCGCACCGTAGATCAAGACTCGGGCCGTGTGCGCAACTTCGCCTTGCTCGACCGTGAAGCTTGCTTCGCCAGCCTGGTGCGCTGTCAGGGTCAAGACATGGCCGCTGATTGTGGCAGACAACAACGCCGGGTTGTTGGTAGCAAACACAGTCGCTTCTTGCTCGGCGTTGTTGCCGAACCATTCGCGGAGATCAATACTGACGCTTGATTCGGCCACCATTTCAAGAAACGTCGGCAGCGCTGGGCCAAACACCGCTTCGACATGGGTGACTGCGTCAACGTCAATTGAGACATGCTTTGTTGTATGGATACTGGTGTTTCCGCCAACACCGGTTACCAGCCAATACTTGAAACGCTGACCTTCTGTTGGCTCTGCTGTCAAGGGCACCGGGTGGCCCGGGAAATACAGCCCGGTCCATGGATAGGAGGGTGCCGAGATACCGGGCGTGTCCTTGTCGATAAGCAGCGTATTGACACGCACCCTGCCCTTCTGATCATCGTTCACCTGCACGGTCAGCGGCCGCTCTTGCTGGATATCAAAGAAGCTTCGGATGTGATAACGCTGAGTGTCGGGCTGGTTTTGTGCCCAGGCCAACAAGCTATCCCGATTATCAAGATTGAAGGGGCGGTCTGGATTGGTCAATGCGGCAGCGTTCCAGCGGGCGTTGGTTTCACCCATCAGCGGGGCGATCTCATCAAACGTCTGATCGATGATTTGCTCGAAGCGCGCAGTCAGAAAGTGGCTGTTCAGCAGATCCGAGAAACGATTGATGAAGCGGGTGCGAAAGGCGGGGCTGTCAAGCAGGCTGGCGAACAGTTCGTAGCCGAATGGCCGCGGATGCGTGCCGGTAGCCAGACCGAGCAAAAAGTTGCCCGGGTGCAGCGTGGAGTCAAAATCCTTGACGTGGAAGCGCCAGCGGGCGTCCCCCAAGCCATCATCCTGGAGCACTCGCGAGCGCCAGTAAACCACCTCCGGCGCGTAATGATCGTCACCGGCGAAAATCTTGAGAATCAGGTGGTCGATAAATGAATCCAGGCAGATGCGCTCGCCGGCTTCGGCGTATCGGGCCGGGTCGGCCATGTCGTGGTCGATGATGAAGGCGCGCATGTCTTCAAAGTCGATCAAGTCCTGCGGGACACCGGCTGACACGGTGTATATGCGGTCCGTTGAAAAAGGAAGGCTGGGATCAAACTCATGCGGGTAGGAAATATCAATAATCGCTAGCTTGTCCGGATTAAGGCCGTAGTGGTGTTCCAGATGCCGGACATCAAAGCGATCGCGCAACAGGGAAACGCCCCAGTACTCGCCGTTGATGAACTGCTTTACCGGCTGGATTCTGCCCAACACACCCTCGTATACGCCCTGGTATAGGCGGCTGAAAGCCGTGTCGTAGTAATTGGGGGTACGCAGCATCAGCCGCTGGTATTGCGCGTCACTCGCATTGACTGCCCCCGCAAAGGACTCTTCGAAGAAAGGGTAGTCAAAAATGCCGGCCGATTCGGCACTTGGACGCGCATAGAGCCGCAGGCTCTTGAACGGGAGTCGACGCGAACAATTTCCCTGGATGCGCATACCCGCAGACTGGCTGAGGAACGGGATACCCTCCGCAAAAAACTCCACATGGGCGGCACGCTCGGCCGATCGCCCACGGCGATTGTAGTTGCCCCAGTTGCAGATTCGTCCACCAGAACTGGTCACATGATCAACACCTGCCACATAAATGCCTTCGAAGTAGTCGAACAGCCTATCTGCGTTCATGCTCAGGGACACAATCGGGACGCGGTAATCAAAGGCATTTTCCGCGGACACGAAGTAGCTATACGTGCGAATGGGGCCCCCAACACCATCGCGATATGCGCGCGCCCGAACAACCGTGGCCTTGTTGATCGGAATAGTTGGCAGGTAGCCCGGGTCGGCGTCAGCCGTGCTCGATATCATCGCAAGTGAGTTCGGCTGCGGGCTGCGGTCCGTGATCTGAATCGGGACACTGTATAGCGTCGAGTAGTATTCGCCCTCCAGCAGCGGGCCATGCGGGTAGGCGTTCATGTACAGATAGCTGGTGCCGTCGAAATTGTCGATATCAGGCTCCGAGCCGTCCAGGGTAAACACGACGCTGACCTCGGGGTCTGGGTGCGAAAGCTGCAGATCAAACGCACCGCTGTAGGCACCGGCCGGATGGGAAAAAACCACGGGCTCAATCAGGCTGGCAAAGGGCGTGGTTGTATTACCGGCTGCCGGCGTCGGATTGTAAAAATAGGCCCAGACCGATGGCTGATCCAGGCGCCGGCCACGGGACACATCGCGCGGAACCGCGATAGCAGCCACGAAGTCGGCCGTGCTTCCATCGGGCCGCGTCAGCAAAAGATCTTCTCCCGAGGATGCGATGCGAAAGTTGGTATGCGGCCACGTTCCGGGGTCTGCCAGGCCGGCTCGATCTTTCCCCGATGCCCAAACTAACAAGTAGGCACCTGCTTCGATTACAGTCCCTTCGGCAAATGCCCAACGAAAGGGCTCTCCGGCCCGATCAGAAAGCCCCCAGCCACCCAAGTCGACGGGACCCTCGCCACTATTGTGTAGCTCGACCCAGTCTTCGAAATCGCCGTCCTCATCGGCAACCGTGACACCGTTGGATGCCATGAACTCGTTGATAAGGACCGTGGCTTCTGCACGCCCTAACGCCATGCCAAGCACAATAAGCGAAGCCAAGATAGCCAACGAGACGCATCGACTAACGAAACCAGGGATTGAAAAGAAAAAGCCGCCCACGACGCCAACCCTGGCTTTGAGGATTGAGCGAAACATACCGTCCAGTGCTTACCGGGACCGGACTAGCCGGTTAAGTGAGCGTCGATTACCCGCACTGGCTCCCTAACCCCCGCTCTTTTTGAAGCGGCGCGCGGTGTGGCCTGCCTTGCGTTCGGCGCGCGTCAGGCTGGGGCGCTTGCGGGGCGGCTTGTTGCCGGCCGAGTCACCGCCTTGCTCGCTTGGTTTGGGTGCGGTTTTTTTGTTGCCGTGGCACGGCTTTTCACTGTCGGCTTGTGGCCGAGAGCGCTTCTTGAAACCGCCTGGCTTGCGCTGCTCTTCGCGCTCAGCACGGCGCTCGCGCTTGCCCTTGTAGGGGCCACGTTCCTGTTCGGCTTGGTTTGACCGGGGCTGGCGCGGGGGGCGATTCTGGCTGTGCTCTTGCGGTCTTGACCGTGGGGCACCCGGGCCGCGATCAGGCTGGATGCGCAGGGCCTGACCGGCAACCCGGACCTGGCCGAGGTGCTCCAGCACGCCGGCATCAAGGTCGGCTGGCAGGTCGACCAGGCTGAAGTTCTGCTGAATGCTGACCCGACCGATCTGGCCCGAGCCCAGGCCGCCTTCGTTGGCGATGGCCCCGACGATATTGCCGGGGCGCACGCCATGCACATGGCCCACTTCTATGCGATAGGTGCGCTTGTCACTGTCGTCAACCTCAGCGCGTGGTGGGCGCGGGGCTCGTGGTTCACGTTCGCCGCGCTCCGGTCGGTCACGAAACGCACGCTGCTTTGGTTCCGGTTCGCGCTCGCTAAGCAGCAGGTCATCACCGCCGCGCAGCAGTCGGGCCAGGGCCGCCGCAATATCGACCATCTCGGCCCCGGTCTCCAGCTGGCAGGCCTGGGCGACTTCACGATACAGATCCAGTTCTTCGGTCTCAAGGGCATTGGCCACCGCGGCCTTGAAGCGGGCCACGCGCTGGGCGTTGACATCAGCCACGGAAGGCACGCCCATCGCCTCGATCGGCTGGCGGGTGGCCTTTTCGATCGCGCGCAGCATGCCGCGCTCACGCGGGGCGACAAACAGGATGGCCTCGCCGGTGCGGCCGGCTCGACCCGTGCGTCCAATTCGATGCACGTAGGCTTCGGTGTCGTAGGGGATGTCGTAGTTGACCACATGGCTGATCCGCTCCACATCCAGGCCACGCGCGGCCACATCGGTGGCAACCAAGATGTCAAGATCGCCCGATTTCAAGCGTTCGACATACTGCTCACGCTGGTTCTGCGGCACATCGCCGTTCAGGGCCGCGGCCGAGAATCCGCGCGCCGACAGGCGGCTGGCCAGGTCCTCGGTGGCCAGGCGGGTGCGGGCGAACACGATCATCGCATCGAAGCTTTCGACTTCCAGAATCCGGGTCAGGGCATCGAGTTTGTGCAGACCGCTGACCAGCCAGTAGCGCTGGCGGATGGTGGCTGCCGTGGTGGTTCGCGAACGAATCGTGACCTCGGCCGGGTCCTTCAGGTAGCGTTGGGCAATCCGTCGGATCGCCGGCGGCATGGTCGCCGAGAACAGCGCAACCTGGCAGGCTTCGGGCATCAGCGACAAGACCCGCTCGACATCGTCGATAAAGCCCATCCGCAGCATCTCGTCGGCCTCATCGAGCACCAATGTGGTCAGGTGACTCAAGTCCAGCGTGCCCTTGTCGAGATGATCGATGATCCGCCCCGGCGTACCCACGACCACATCAGCGCCGCGACGCAGGCCGGCCAGCTGCGGACCATAGGACTGGCCGCCGTAAATCGGCAGTACGTGGAAACCCGCCAGCTGTGCCGCATAGCGGTGAAAGGCCTCGGCCACCTGGATGGCCAACTCCCGGGTGGGTGCCAGCACCAGGGCCTGGGGGCGCGGCGCATCGCGATCCAGCCGGGCCAGCACCGGCAGGGCGAAGGCCGCGGTCTTGCCGGTCCCGGTCTGAGCCTGACCCAGCACATCTCGCCCAGCCAAGAGCTTGGGAATTGTCTCGGCCTGAATCGGCGAAGGTGCTTCGTATCCCAGTTGCTGGAGCGAGTCCAATAACGTGGCGGGAAGGCCCAGGTCGGTAAAGCTCGGGCCCTCGTTCTGTAGAGAAGCTTGGTCAGAGTTTTCTGTCACGGTAGTTTCTTTCTTGAGTCGAAACGGCTAAGCGAGCATGATAGCTGGTCTATCGGCTCTTTACCGTTGCGACTACTCAGGCCTTGACCCGGCCCGGGTGATCGGCACAATAGCGCCATCATTTCTTCGACTCCTACCCATGCGTCTCCACATCATCAAGTCTGCGCGACCGGCGTTTCTGGTACTGGGACCAATAACGCTGGCGCTTGCCGTCGCAGTTGCACATTGGAAGGGTGCGGAGCCGAGCGCCAGCCTTATCCTGATGATCCTGCTGGCAGCCGTTGCCGGCCATGTCAGCGCGAATGCGTTCAACGAATACTTCGATTTCCGCTCGGGCCTGGATCAGCAAACCAAGCGCACGCCTTTCAGCGGCGGCAGCGGCCTGCTACCAGAGCAACCGGAGCTGGCCGGCCATGTGCTGGTGCTCGCCTGGAGTTCGCTGGCGCTCAGCGCGGGGGTGGGGCTATATCTTGCGCTGGCCCACCAGCCTGCCCTTTTGCCACTCGGGCTGCTCGGTGTTGGCCTGGTGTATGGCTACACCCAGTGGTTGAACCGTTCGGCCTGGCTGTGTTATTTGGCTCCGGGCTTGGGGTTCGGCGCGGTTATCTATACCGGCTCCAGCTGGCTGCTGTCGGGCGATTTGTACGGGATTGATCTGCTGATTGCGCTCGTGGTCGGCCTGCTGGCCAGCAACTTGTTGCTGCTCAACCAGATCCCCGATATCGAAGCTGACCGTCGGGTAGGTCGCAGACATCTGGCGATCAAGGTCGGCGCCCGCCGTGCAGCCATGATCCACGCTGTCGCGAGCGCGTTGGTCTTTGCCCTCCTCGCCTACGGCCTGCTCACCGATCGGCTACCGCTGACCGCGATGCTTGCACTGATACCTGCCGGGCTGCTGCCCGGCCTGCTCGCTCGAACGCTGGAGAAACAAATGGTGATGCCGCGACTGGTGCAGGCACTGGGCATGAACGTAGCCATGACCTTACTGCTGCCGATCCTGCTGGGCGTCGGTCTGTGGTGGAGCACAGCCTGAATCGTTCTTTTCTGGCAGCACCTTTTTCTGCAGGGCCGCTTTCAATCTTCAAGCTCCTCCAGCCTTCGAAGCACCGCTCTGGCTCGCTCCAGATTGACATGCGCAGGCTCGAAGTCCGGGTCCAACACGATGGCTTCTTCCCAGAAGGCTATCGCATCAACAATCTGCTGATCACGGTACAAGGCAACGGCCTGTTCATGCAGTGCCGTCACCAGCTCGGCTCGGGTCGCATCAGCAGCCTCCGAAGCGGTAACCAGGGTCGGATCAAGCTCGTGCGCCTCCTCAAAACGGCTCAGCGCCAGGTACAGGTTTCCCGCCTGCCGCTCGTTCAGGCCTTCCAAGTAAAGCACCTCTGCCTGCCGGCGGCTGTCGAGATCGTCGACTTCGGCGGGCGGTTCCTCGGCAATAACCGGATCGGCATCAACAACCGGATCTTCCCAGACTGTATCCACCTGAGGTTCGTCATCATCGGCCGGCCGCAGGCTGTCAGGGATACGCACGGTCATGCCAGGCGCCAGGCGCCTGGGCACGGCGATTTCGTTGTATCTAGCCAGGGCAAAAAACTGCAGGGAATCGCCCAGCTCGCGGTGCGCAATCACCGATAGCGATTCACCGGGCTGGACTTCAACCTCGCTGTAGGCCGCGCCCATGGCTTCGACGGGATCGGTCCTGATCTGGTCGAGAAAGCGGCGTGCTATGCGGCTGCCCGGGGATTGCTCAAGAATGCGCTCAATGACATCCTCGGCGGCTTCAATATCGCCGAGGTCCAGAAAGTCCACCGCTTGCTGCAGCGTGGCCGGCGGTGGCGGCGGCGGTGGTGGCTCTTCAACAAGCTCAGGCTCGGGTTCCGGCTCAGGTTCCGGCTCCGGCTGCACCGGCGTAGTCTCGCAGGCGCTTAGCAGCAGCAAGGCCAGGAAAGCCAGCAAGAGCACGGGCAAGCGCATACCGCGCCCGGATTCGTTTCGAGTTGTCATTCGGGCCTCCTCCCGTAGGATTTTTGATCCAGCATTGGACATCTTCCAAGATGGCAATCCATTCACTTGCCGATCCTATAGTAACCCCTACTCTGCCAGACCCAAACGGGTTACCTTCTGAAAGCCGCGCGGCAGCTTGCGACCGCGCTGGGCCCGCTCTCCCCAATAGTTTTCGGTATCGGCCCAGGAAAGACGCAGGTAGCGTTGGCCAGCCCAAACCAGGCAATCCTGGCCAGAAGCAATGACAATTGCTCCGACCAGAGTCTCTCCTGCCTTGCGCGCCTTCGGCGGAATATTGATCAGCTTGTTGCCCTTGCCGCGGGCCAGCTCTGGCAGCTCGGCCACGTAATAGGCCAGCAGGTAGCCTTCGCTGGTCGCGCAGACCAAGACCCCCTCTTCAGCATCGGCAACCGGTGCAATGGGCAGCACGTCTGAGCCAGCTGGCAGACTGATCAGCTGCTTGCCGGCTTTCTGGCGGGTATAAAGGTTCTCAAGCACCGTCACAAAACCATAGCCCGCGCTCGAGGCCAGCAGCACCTTTTCTTCCGGCTGACCAATCGCCAGACTGCGGAAGGCGGCCCCTGCCGGCGGCGAAAAACGTCCGGTCAACGGCTCGCCCAGGCTGCGCGCAGAAGGCAGTTCATGTGCCGGCATGGAATAGCTGCGACCACTGGCATCCAGGAAACAGGCTAGCTGATTGCTGCGCCCCCGGCTGGCAGCCAGGAAATCATCACCGGCCCGATAGTTGAGCTCTTCGGGCTTGATCTCGTGCCCCTTGGCCGCGCGCACCCAGCCGTTTTCACTCAGGATCACGGTCACCGGCTCGGAGGGCACCAAGTCGGTTTCCTTCAGTGCCTGGGCGGCGCCGCGCTCGACCAGGCGCGAGCGGCGCTCGTCGCCGTACTGCTCGGCATCGGCCAGCAGCTCGTCGCGAATCAAGCGGGTCAGCTTGGATGGCGACCCAAGTGTCGCTTCCAGGTGCTTGCGCTCCGCCTCGAGCTCGTCCTTTTCACCCTGAATCTTGAATTCTTCAAGCTTGGCCAGGTGGCGCAGTTTCAGTTCAAGAATGGCCTCGGCCTGGGTGCCGGTCAGTCCGAAGCGCGCCATCAGCTTCGGCTTCGGCTCATCCTCGGTGCGAATGATGTGGATGACCTCGTCGATGTTCAGGTAGGCAATCAGCAAGCCTTCCAGAATATGCAGGCGGTCGACGACCTGGTCGAGGCGGTGTTCCAGGCGCCGGGTCACGGTCTGGCGTCGGTAGGCCAGCCATTCCTTGAGCATTTCGCGCAGGTTGCGAACGCCGGGCTTGCCGTCGTTGCCGATCACGTTG
>SKKV01000218.1 GCA_007123575.1 Wenzhouxiangella sp. | reverse complement strand
GGTCTGGATCGTACCCGTTCTGGCTATATCGAAGTTATCGAAATGGGTGTTCTGGGCGTCGACGAAATCAACAATGAAGATGTCGGCCTGGCTGCCGAACACGTCAAGCCTGCCGACAACACCGCCCCGGCTATGCCGCCCACGAGCGGTTCTGCAGGCGTCTTCGCCGACACCCGTTGCGGTCTGTTCCAGGAGCGCTGGATTGAAGCGCGCTTCCCGAACGGCAACGGCATCTGGTTCAACGGTACTGACGGTGCTGGTCCGAGCGGAAACCTGAACGACAACACCCGCGGTATTTCTGCCCCGACCGGTGGTCTGTTCGGTAACGCTGCCATCATCAACAACGAAGCCGGCACCATGTTCGGCTACGAAGCCACGGCAATCGATAACTTCTGGGCCGATGGCCAGATCGGTCACCGTCGTCCGCAGGATACCGAGCCGAGCTTGGCAACCACTCAGAACACCACCAGCGTGGTTTTCATCAGTGGTTTGAATCAGCCGCAAACCGAAGAGTGGGATTCCCCGCTTGACGCGATTAACCACGTCTTGGCCGTTGAGACCTTGATGAACGAGTACAATGTTCACCCGGGTCTGGCTGCTAACTCTGAGTGGATCGTGACCCTGCCGAGCAAGCGTTTGCATGTTGATGCTGCCGACGGTGGTCCGCGTGTCGGTGCTGTCGCTCCGATCCCGCCGTTCACCGAGCTGTGGACCAACAACAGCCCGCAGTCTTGTGATGTTGTTGGCGTGGAAATCTGGGATCGCGAAGAGCAACTCGTTGAGTTCGTAGGAGATCCGGGTCAGGGCGCAATTTGTCCTTCGCCCTTCGTTTGCGATCCGGAAGAGCCTGACGATGTTGTGTTTGAACTTTGCCGTGAAGCCAATGTCATCCGCTTCGGTATTGGTGACGACGCCCCGGCCATGGCCGAAATCAGTGGTGAGCCGTCTGTCGACGTGGCTGGCGTTTACGGTTTCGTGAACTTCCCGCTGCCTGCAGCTGGTGCCCCGGGTCCGAACCAAGGCTATCCGTTCATGGAAGGTTGGTCTCGTCTGGGCTTCCAAGCCTTCACCAGCCGTGAAAGCCTGAATGGTCGCGTTGCGACTGGCCTGCCGGCGATCGGCTTCTGGGCCAATACCTTCACCAACGACGCGGTAACCGATGGCGTTCTGGCTAACTACGGTGGTGCCTTCCGTCACCGTGGTAGCCGTGCTCCGCTGGCCACCCCGTAAGTTGGTCGCGGGCTACGTTTCGTAGTCCAAATTGCTTCGGCATTTCGAGGGCCGCCCACTGGGTGGCCCTCTTTAGTTCCGGTTCAGCACATGAGTTCTTTACATTCCGTTGAACAAAGCCTAACGCGGCAATGATTATCTTGAACTTCCAGACGCTCTTGCTGACATAGAGATGTCAGACAAAAGCAGCTTGCGTTTTTTATCAGTATCCACATCGAGACTCCGATGAGAAAAATTCTTGTTTTATTGCCAATTCTTCTGGCGGCGACGTTGGTTCTTTCGGTAGAAGCATCGGATTCGCCCCAGCCAAAATTGATTATTGAAGGGGCGGAGAATAGCGAGCTAGAATTCACGCTCAAGGGGACAGACACCATGGATGTCTTACCCACAGGTAGCGTGATTGCCAGAATTCTCGAAATTGCGGAGTGTGAAGACGAGCCGTGCGAATGCGAGGAGTGCGAGGAGTGTGAGGTTTGTGAAGTTTGCGAGCCTTGCGAGTCTTGTCCGGATGTCTGTGACGCCACCGTGAGCTTTACCCAGTTTCAGGTCACCGCGAACGGGACCAACTATACCAATGGGCAAGCGTTTTCCATTACCCGCGGCGGGAACATCACCGTGCGCTGGAAGGCTCCTGGCGCCGCGACCTGCACGGCCAGCGGGATGCCGGGGACCACAAGCTGGAGCGGCAATTCCTACGAGCCGTTCAGTGGTGGAACCGTCAGTATTGCCACCGGCCAGATGCCGGACCTTGATGATCCCGCGAACTATACGCTGAGGTTGGTTTGCACCAACGGGCCGAATTTAAGCGTCAGCCGCCAGGTGACGGTCACTGTCAACCCGCCTGAGTCTGATCCAGGGGATCCCGTGCCTGAGAGTTGCGTTGGCGTGCCTACCCTTGAGCAGGCCTCAGGTGGTGTGTTGACGCGTACTTCCGAATGTGTTGAAACCGGCCGTGACTGCCGTTCGTTTACGGATGTCTTCGGCGACCCATTCCCAGGGGGTGGCAATCAGCAGCAGTTTTCGCTGCGAACGAATCGCTATGTGGCGATGCGCTTCACCGTTCCCCAAAACCTGCCAAGCAACGCGATCGGTGGTATGGCGACTGAGGTATGGTTCAGTGCCTTGGGGGGTGCCAGGCTCATGTCGTTCACGAGCTGTCCGGGCGACTTCGAAACTGATCGACTTGCGGCACCCGCTTGCATGCGGAGAATTGACGGGCCAGATACACAGCTAAGGTGGGCGAGGGCTGGTAACGAGAATGCTGGACAATGCCCGCTGACGCCTGGGGAAACATATTACTTGAATATCGTATTCACTAACGCGGCTCCGGGTACGCCCATGGAAGACATTACCTGGGGCTGTACTGATCCCGTGCGCTGTGGTCACTTGTTGACCTCTAGTCACAACGTCAATTGATATTGATTTTTACAGGGCTGAATAGCTAACTCGATGTTTCAAAAAGTGTTTTTGCTAATGGTGGCAGGCGCGGTCTTCGCGCTGCCTGGTACGGTCCTGGCTGATCAGGACAACGGGCAGGGTATGTGCGTGACTTTGGATTCGCCGGAATTCGCCCGTTTCGGACCCGTTTCTTTGTCGGAATTGGAGCTTGAGGCTTCGGTGAGAAGAGTTCCAGCGGAGCATCGGGGGCAGTTTCTTGGCAGCGTGCCAAGGTTGGCTGACCGAATCGATCAAATGATTTCGGTGCGGCTCAAGGCGTATGATGCAATGTCATCTGGTTTTCTCGACGATGATGTCACTCGTGCCATTCTCTACGAGGCCCTGCTTCATACCATTGTTGGGCTCTGGGAAGAAGATAGAGAGGCCGCTCTGGACTCAGCAGAGCAACAGCAGATGCTTGCATCCTTGGCGGAAGAGTCCTATCGGGCCAATCCCGAACGATTCCGGGTTGCCACGTCGGTGGATTTCCTGCAGTTGCTGGTGCAGTCTGAAGGTCGCTCTGATTTCGAAAGTGCCCAGTTGGCCGTGTCGATCAGCGAACGCTTGGCCGAGGGTGAGTCCTTTGAAGCCATGGTTGACAGCCTGTCTGACGATCCCGCCCAGCCGGAAGGTGGCTATGTCAACGCTCCGCTGGAGCGTCTGGAGCCGGCACTTGTTGAATTGTTGGGAGACGCTCACCCCTCGGATACCGTGTTGGGGCCGGTTCAGACGCGCCACGGCTGGCATTTTGTTCGGCTAATTGATCGTGAATACGGTCGACAGCTGACTTGGGAGGAAGCCAAGCCCCAGGCAATCGCCCAAGCTCGCAGCCGCCTGATTGACCGAAACGAGGCTCGGTACCGGGAGCGCCTCCGGCATGGTCATGAGCTGGTTATGGCCGATGGGGCTGTCGAGCAGTTCGTCAACCGCAGCGATTTGCTGGAAGACAGCGAGTAGAATTTACCTTGGCGCTTGCCAGGGTATTTGGCCCGGTCTGCAGCGCTTGCAGATCGGGCCATTGTTTTCGCGGTGCGTTGAGACGCGCTTGAAAAGGGCGCACGGGCATTCGCGCGACACCCTTCGAAGGGAAACTTGATCCGTTGAAACCGATTAGTCACGACCTTGAGTTCCTGGGCCAGCTAATCGTTCGCGATATTCGCGGCAGGTTCGTCGGCAGCGCCAGCGGCTGGCTTTGGGTATTGGTGACACCGTTGCTGCTTTTGGCCGTTTACGGCTTTGTATTCGGTGTCATTTTCAGCGCTCGCGTTCCTGAAGACCTTGACGTGCCCTTTATCGCCTGGCTGGCTGCCGCACTATGGCCTTGGCTGGCCTTTTCGGAAGGCACGCTGCGCGGGGCCCAGGCCATCCGCCAGCATGGCAGCCTGATTTCCAAGGTCGCCTTGCCGCGCCATCTGCTGGTCATTGCTTCGACAACCGCCGTTTTTCTGCTGCACCTGGTCGGCTATGCCCTGGTACTGGCTGTGTTGGCCGGTTTTCTTGGTGTTCCTATCCTGGTCAGCGGCGTTCCATCCCTGCTGTTCGCACTGGCGACGCTGTACGTGTACGCGCTCGGTCTGGGCCTTGGCCTGGCCGCGTTGCAGGTCTACGTCAGAGATCTGGAGCAATTTGTCCCGACGTTTTTCCTGTTTTGGTTTTTCATGACGCCGATCATTTATCCACCCGACATGCTGCCCGATACCATGGCCTACTGGATGATGATCAATCCCATGAGTAACTGGATGGAAGTGGTTCGCGCGGGGCTGTTCCATGGCCAAGCGCTGCCGGGCTGGTCCGATGCATTGGTAATGATAGGCTCGGCCGTCCTGGCGCTTATTGCAGGCGGTTGGCTGTTTCGTCGGCTGTCGCCGTTCTTCGAGGAGTTTCTGTGAGCGAGGTGCTGCTCCGGCTTGACCAGGTGGGCAAGGTCTTCCCGCCCACGGTCAGCGCCTCGCAGCGCCTGGGCGCTTTGTGGCGCATTCTGCGCTCCGGCCGATCCGGCGAAGGGACGCCGGTGCTGGAGAGTATCTCCTTCGAGGTTCGCCGCGGCGAGTCGATGGCGGTCATTGGCGCCAATGGGGCAGGCAAGTCTACCCTGCTGAAAATTATCACCGGCGTGTTGGCTCCGTCCAGTGGCAGCCTGCAGCAGCAGGGCAGCCGGGCGGCGCTGCTGGAGTTGGGCGCGGGCTTTGACCCCGAATATACCGGGCTGGAAAATTTGCGCATGAATGCCACCTTCCTGGGGCTGTCGCAGCGCCAGGTGGATGAGCGCATGGATGACATCCTGTCCTTTGCCGATATTGGTGCGTCCATCCACGAGCCGGTCAAGCACTATTCTTCGGGCATGGTGGTGCGCCTAGGGTTTGCCGTGGTCGCCTCGGTGTCACCCGATCTGCTGATCACCGATGAAGTGCTGGCGGTTGGCGACGAGTCCTTCCAGAAAAAGTGCATCCGCTGGATCGAGCAGTACCTGGATCAGGGTGGCACCATGCTGATGGTCTCGCACAATATGTATCAGGTCCAGAAGCTGTGCCGTCAGGCACTGTGGCTGGAGGGAGGGCGGGCTCGGGAGCACGGCGATGTGTTTGACGTTACGCAGAGTTACCTGGCCTGGCATGAGCGCCAGGACGCCCGCGATGCGGCATCGGGTAGTGGCCATGCTCACCCCGAGCTCTACGGTGTCAGCGATCTATCGGTAGCGCGGGCTGGCGATGATTATGGGGGCGATGGTGATGACAATAGTGGCGAGGACGGTAGTGTCCAGTGCAGCGGTGAGCCGCGTCTGGCCATGGGTGAGGACTTGTTGATAGATCTGACCCTGCGTTCTCCGGATGGTCGCGCGCCGGTGGCCCTGGTTGGCCTGGTCCGCGCCGACGGTACGCCGGTCTATGGCGTGGCCAGCGATCATGATGACGCTGTTGCCCGGATGGTCAACGGAGAGTTTCACTACCGGATCCGGTTTACCGACCTGCCCTTGCTGCCCGGTGGCTATGTTGTGCGCGGCCATGCGATGGACCCGGAAGGGCTGCGCGTCCATGACACCGCCGAAGTACCGTTCACCGTCAGTGGACGCTCCCGCGAGCTGGGCCTGGTGCGGCTGTCGCATCGCTGGGGCGATCAATGACAGCGGTTGTGGTGCCGGTCTTCAATGCCCTGAACGAAACCCGGCGTTGCCTGGAAGCGCTGGCCGATGCCGTGTCAGCCAGCACGCCGGTAATTGTCATTGATGATGGCTCGACCGAGGCAGGGATCGATGCCTTGCTGAACGGTCTGCCCGAGCCCTGGATACGGGTGCGCAACGAACGCAACCTCGGGTTTGTTGCCACGGCAAATTTCGGCCTGTCACTGGCTTCCAGCGAGGACGTGATCCTGCTGAATTCGGACACGCAGGTGACGGCCGGTTTTCTCGACGCTCTGGAAGCGTGCGCGGCCAATGATGACGGCATAGCGTCTATTACGCCCCTCAGTAACAACGCCGAGATCGCCTCGATTCCGGATTTTTGCCAGCCCAACCCATGGCCAACCCAGCCCGAGCGCTGGGCCAGGGCCTGTCGCGAGTCCGGCCCGGCCCAGTATCCAGAGGTGCCCACTGCGGTCGGGTTCTGCATGTACTTGCGCCGCCGCTGCCTGGACCAGATCGGCGCCTTCGATGAGCTTGTTTTTGGCAAAGGCTACGGCGAGGAAAACGATTGGTGCATGCGCGCGATCCAGGCTGGCTGGCGACACGTCATCTGCGATCATGCCTACGTCGCCCACCAGGGCAACGCCAGCTTCGGCCCCCTCGGCCTGGCCCCAGGTGGCGAGGCCATGACCCGACTACTCGACCGCCACCCCGACTACCTCGACCGCGTCCAGTCCTTCATCCAGTCCGACCCCATGTCCCAACGCCGCGAAGCCATCGCTAAAAAATACCGAACCCTAGCCGATCCGTAACCCGTAACCCGTAACCCGTAACCCGTAACCCGTAACCCGTAACCCGTAACCCGTAACCCGTAACCCGTAACCCGTCCCTTAGTCTTGCTAAACTCCCCCCGTCCCAACCTCCCAATCTCCCATGTCCGACAGTCCCGAACTCGAATTCACCGGTGAACGCTTCACCCCGGAATGCGTGCGCGAGATCGCCTATGAACACTGGCATCGCTACGCCTGGGCCCGGCAGTTGGTTGCTGGCAAGGACGTACTTGACGCCGCCTGCGGCGAGGGCTATGGCAGTGCGTTGCTCAGCCAGCGCGCGGCCCAGGTGACCGGGGTGGATATTGATGCCGAGGCCGTGGCCCACGCCGAGCGCCGTTACCAGGCCACCAACCTGACATTCCAGCGCGCGGATTGCACCGATTTGCCGATGGCCAGCGCTAGTGTCGATGTCGTCGTTTCGTTTGAAACGCTGGAACACCTCGCTGCCCAGGATGAACTACTGACCGAGTTTCGCCGGGTGCTGCGGCCGGAAGGTTTTCTGCTGATTTCGTCCCCCGACAAGAAAACCTATAGCGACCAGACCGGCTACCGCAATCCGTTTCACGTTCGGGAACTGTACCGCGACGAATTCGAGTCTCTGCTGGGCCGGCATTTTCCGGCCTGGCGCCTGTACGGGCAGAAGCTGATGTTTGCCTCCGCGATCTGGTCGATTGCCGATGCAGCCAGCAGTGAATGGCTAAGCGTGGATGATATGGACGTCTCCGCCGGCAAGCAGCCGGTGCATCCGCCGATGTATTTCCTCGCCGCTGCCGCCGCCCGTGTTGACTGCCTGCCGGACATCCCCGGCGCCTCGCTGTTCGACGACCGCCAGGAATCGGTGTACGCGCACTACAACGAGGAAATTGCCAAGCACATCCGGGCCGGAAAGTTGCTGGCCGAACGCGACGCCGAGATCGCCGAGTTGCGGGCGCGCCTGGAGCAGGGCTGAGTGGAGCACGGACTCACCACCGAGCAGCCGCAGGCTCCGGCCTCGGCGCTTGCCCAGGTGACGGCCGTTATCGTCAACTACAATTCCGGCCCCTGGCTGGCGCGCTGTGTACGTGCGTTGAAAGGGAAGGGTGCTCGTGTGCCGCGCGTGATCGTGGTCGATAACGCCTCGGATGACGACAGCCTGGAAAACCTCCCCGTCATGCCTGAGCTGGACATTGTCCGCAGTCCCGGCAATGTCGGTTTCGGACGCGGTGTCAACCTGGTCCTGGACCGGGTCAATACCCCCTATTTGCTGATCATCAACCCTGACTGCCTGCTCGCACCCGAGGGCTTGCTGGCGCTGGTGGCCGATATCGATCAGCATACGAATGCCGCGCTGGTTTCCGGGCGCATTTACGACATGAGCGGCAATGAACAGCGCGGCAGTCGACGTCAGCTACCGGGGCCGCGCCGGGTGCTGAACGAGGTGCTGCGCTTCAGAATGGGCCCGGTTATCGACCTCACCCACCTGCCGGCGCCGGCTCATCCCGGCGAAGTCGAGGCGGTCTCCGGGGCCTGCATGCTGTTGCGCACCGAAGCGTTTGTGAAAATGGGTGGTTTCGACCCCGGCTTTCCCATGCATTTCGAAGACCTGGATCTGATGGCGCGCCTGCTGGCCGGGGGCTGGAAGATTCGATTGGTGCCCGATGTTGCAATCTCGCACGCTGGCGGCATTTCCTCCCGGCGCAGACCGGTGCAGGTGATGATCAGCAAGCATCGTGGACTGTGGCGGTACCTGAACAAGCATTGCCGGGACCGCTGGCCGATCTGGGTGCGTCCGCTCTGGTGGCTGGGGATCTGGCTGCACGCGACCTTGATGATGCCGGTGGTGTTATGGCGCCGTCGCTGAACCCATCCGATCCCGGCGCGCCGCTGCTGGTGCTGGGCGCGAGTGGTCCGGTCGGCACATTTCTCTTGCACCGCCTGCAGTCCGAGCAAGTCATGATCATGGCGGTTTCTCGCCGCCAGCCTGAGCGCGGGGCGGCCCAGGCCATCTGGCTGCAGCAGGATTTGAACGAGGGCGCGGCGGATGTCGAGGCCAACGTGCTGGTCAGTCTTGGCCCGATGCGTCATGCGCTGGCCCAGGTGGCGGCGGGGCACCGCCTGGGCCGCGTGATAGCCCTGAGCTCGGCCAGCACCTATTTCAAGTCGCGCTCCAGCGACCCGGCCGAGCGCAGTCTGATGACCGACCTGATTGACCTCGAACAGGAGCTGACCGAGGTTTGTAGGCAGCGCGAAATCGACCTGACCTTGCTGAAACCCACCATGATCTATGGTAGCGGGCGCGACCAGAATATTGCGCGCATCGGCGGCCTGATCAGTCGCCTGCGGCTGGTTCCTTACTGCGGTCGGGGCATGCGCCAACCAGTCCATGCCGACGATCTGGCGGCCCTGATCGTCAACTGCCTCAAATTTGGCCGTCAGGCCAATGGTACGTTTGCCGTTGGCGGGGGGGAGAGTCTGGAGTATCCCGCAATGCTTCGGCGAGTTGCCAGCGCTGGTGGACAAACGGTGCAGCTACTGAGACTGCCCGTCTGGACGATGACAGCGATGCTGCGCCTGGCTCACACGGCCGGTCGCTTGGAAGATATTCGACCGGCCATGCTTAAACGTCAGGCCATGGATCTGGTGGTTGATGACCAAACCGCCAGAGATCGCCTAGGATGGCGACCCCGGCCATTTCGACCCTGACCAGTCGCGCTGTCGGGCCAATTAGCGGCGCCGTGCTTCCTGGCGCGCGTAGTCGATGACTTCTTGGCCTGTCATACCGTCAAGGTGGCTGTAGAGCGTATTCAGATCGCGAAACGCCAGGTTGGTGTGACGCAGGATGCCCAGCGCCTGATCGAGCAACTGATACTGCTCGTCTGATGATTCCAGCGCTACCATTTCCAAGCTATCCCGAAAGGCTTCCGGGCTGCTGCCGTCCAGGACCATGTCCAAGCCGAGACCTTCGCCCGTCAGCGAACCCTGGAACCTGGGCAGGTGAATGGTAGGGTCGTCAGCTCGAGGCGGCGCACGCCGTGGCGTGGTATCCGCCTGCGCTTGTTGTGCTGACTCGCTGCGGCGCCTGACTTCGCGCGTCGGAGCCTCGGTCGCCGTCTCGCTGGCCTGGGCGTTTGCTTCGTCATCCAGTCCACCGTTCGGGCCGGTCTTGCAGCCGGCCAGCAGTGCAAGGCTGGCGATAAGGACGATGAGATACTTCATATCTGGTCAATCTCGCTTTTGGTGAATGTGAGCGGTCAGTGAAACCTGGCCAAGCCTTTAGAGAGCCTGGTCAAGGAATGGTTTCGATCAGTCCTTTAGTTTTTTGTATTTCAAACGTCTTGGCCCGGCCTGATCGCCGCGCCGGCGCTTGAGATCCTTCTCGTAGTCGGAGAAATTGCCCTCGAACCATTCGACGTGCGAGTCGCCTTCAAAGGCCAGGACGTGGGTGGCGATGCGATCCAGGAACCAGCGATCGTGCGAAATGACCAGGGCGCAGCCGGGAAACGCCAGCAGGCCTTCTTCCAGCGCGCGCAGGGTTTCCACGTCCAGGTCGTTGGTCGGTTCGTCAAGCATCAGCACGTTGCCGCCGCTTTTCAGCACCTTGGCCAGATGTACGCGATTGCGCTCGCCCCCTGAAAGCTGGCCGACTCGCTTCTGCTGTTCGGAACCCTTGAAGTTGAAGCGGCTGGCATAGGCGCGGGCCGGGATGCGATAGTTGCCGACCACGATTTCCTCAGCGCCGTCGGCGATTTCTTCCCAGACCTGTCGGTTGCCGTCCAGGCTGTCGCGACGCTGGTCGACATAGGCCAGTTTGACCGTATCGCCCACCCGAACGCTGCCCTGGTCGGGCTGCTCCTGGCCGGCAATCATCCGAAACAGGGTCGACTTGCCGGCGCCGTTGCCGCCGATGATGCCGACGATGGCGCCAGCCGGCACCCGGAAGCTCAGATCCTCGATCAGCAGTCGGTCACCGTAGCCCTTGTGCACATTTTCTAGCTCGATCACCGTGTCGCCCAGGCGTGGACCGGGCGGGATGTAGATCTGGCGGGTTTCGTTACGGGCCTGGAATTCCTTCGAGTTAAGCTCCTCGAACTGCTTCAGACGTGCCTTGCTCTTGGCCTGCCGACCCTTGGGGTTGGCCCGCACCCACTCCAACTCGGCCTTGATCTCCTTCTGCCGCGAGGCTTCCTGCTTTTCCTCGATGGCCAGGCGCTGCTCTTTCTGCTCCAGCCAGGACGAGTAGTTGCCCTGGAAAGGAATACCGTGGCCCCGGTCCATTTCCAGGATCCAGCCGGCCACGTTGTCGAGAAAGTACCGATCGTGGGTGACGGCCATGACGGTGCCGGGGAAGTCATCCAGGAAACGCTCCAGCCAGCCTACTGACTCGGCATCGAGATGGTTGGTCGGCTCGTCGAGCAGCAGCATGTCGGGCTTGGACAGCAGCAGCCGACACAGGGCCACGCGCCGCCGCTCGCCGCCGGACAAGACCTTGATTTCGCTATCCCATGCCGGAAGTCGCAGGGCGTCGGCAGCTACTTCCAAGGTGCGATCCAGCTCCCAGCCGCCGGCCGCGTCAATCTTGTCCTGCAGCTCGGCCTGTTCGGCCAGAAGCTCGGTCATTTCCTCATCGTCCATCGGCTCGGCGAAGCGATCAGAAATGGCATTGAACCGGTCCAGCAGCTGCTTGACTTCGCCGACGCCGTCCATGACCGCCTCGCGCACGGTCTGGCCCTCGTCGAGCTCGGGCTCCTGCGGCAGGTAGCCGATGCGGATGCCCGGCTGCGGTCTGGCTTCGCCGTCAAACTCCTGATCGACGCCGGCCATGATTCGCAGCACGGTTGACTTGCCGGCCCCGTTCAGGCCCAGAACGCCGATCTTGGCACCGGGAAAGAACGACAGGGAGACATCCTTGATCAGGGTACGGTTGGGAGGCACCGTTTTGCTGACACGGTGCATGGTGTATACGTATTGGCTCATTAGTCGGCGGGTTCGCTGTTGCGTCGTGGTGATTCGAGATGGGGGTTGCCGGCGGCGATATCCAGAGCAATGGACCGCAACCGCGCCTCCAGGTCGGCAGCAAAACCGGGGCAATCGCCGACCTGGGTCAGAAACTGGCGCTGTCGAGCCAGGCGCTGCTCCGTCGATGTGCGCGGCGCCAGGGCCGTGCGGACGGCCCGTTCAACGTAGTCTTCCGCGTCCTGGCCAACCCACTCGTCGAAGCCGGCATGATAAAGCAGGCTGGCGGTCTGGCGCCCGACCCGGGTTTGCCCCATCAGGCTGATTACGGGTACGCCCATGAACAGCGCATCGGCGCTGGTGGCGCAGCCGGAGAAGGGAAAGGTGTCCAGGGCCAGGTCAATCCTGTTGTAGGCTGCAAGCACTTCGAGATGATCGCTCCAGCCTTTCAGCTTCACCCGGTTTTCGGCGATACCGGCCTTGCCAGCCCGATCGATAAAATCGCGCCTGCCTTCGGCCTGGTCAAACTGGTGACAGCGGAGCAGTAGTTCGGCCTCGGGCACCCGGTCCAGAATCCGGGCCCAGATGGCCAGTACCGGGTCACTGATCTTGGCGCTGCGGTTGAAGCAGGCGATCTGAACCGGGCCTTCGGCCGCTGATGCCGGAGCCGGTGCGCCAGACACCGGCGCATAGCACAGCCGGCCCCGTGGCAGCAGCAGGGGGCTGCTTGCTGGTGCATCGGCGCTGCCAGACTCCAGTACCGGATCACTGATGAATCCATCAATGGCGGCAATGCCGGTGGGGTGAAAGTAATCCAGCCAGCTCAGCTGGGCCGGCGCCAGGCGACGGGCGAACGAGCGCAGGCGATGATGCGGCGCATGGCCGCTCAAGTCCATGACTAAGTCCAGACCGTCTTCGCGGGCACGCTTGACCAGCGCATCGTCATCTAGCTCGGAGGCGTCGATGAAGCGATCAGCAGCCTGTGCGAAGCGCGCCGTGGTTGGGTCCTTGGCCGGATGGCACTGGTATAGCCAGTGCTCGACGCCGTCGCGCGGAAAGGCCTCGAGCACGGCGGCAAAGAAGGCCGTCATCGGCCCGGCCAGCAGGCGCGGCGTGAACCAGCCGATGCGCAGCGGTGTTTTTCCGCGTTGAGCGGTCAGCGGCTCGGCGGCTGGCGCATGCTGGTTCGCCCACTGCTGGTGGGCCTGTTCAATCTGCTCGGGCGTGGCGTTCGGGTCAAGCTGCAGGGCAATCAGGTAGTTGCTGTGTGCCTGCCAGTGATCGGGGTGATGCTCCAGCAAAGCACGGTAATGCTCACAAGCGCGCGCGGCCAGGCCCCGGGTCTGCAGCTCGGTGGCCAGGAATAGCCGTGCGGCCAGGTGTTCTGGATGCCGAGTACAGAGATTCTCGGCCAGCTTGCTCGCGGTCACTGGCAATCCGCCGCGTTTGATTCGATTAATCCAGGCCAGGCCGTCGTCGGGGTTTTCCTCAAGATACGGAAACACCTGCATGGCCAGCTGCGCCGCCTGCTCGAGCTGGTCTCGTTCTGCCAGCGCGCGGATCAGCTCGGCCAGCTCCAGGCTCAAGTTTGCCGCCTGTTGCATGAGCGCGTCAGGCAGCTCATGCCAGTGTCCGCCCGGCCGACGCAGCTCGGCAATTCGCCATTCCACCTGGCAGCGGCCGTCGTCGGGGCGCAGCCGGCAGGCCTTGGAAAAAGCGGCTGCCGCGGTCTGCCACTGTTCCAGGGCCACGCTCGCCAGGCCCAGGTTGAGCCAGGCGCCAAAGGCCCGCGGATGGATGGAAGCGACCGCTTCGGCATCGCGCGCCGCATCCGCGGGCCGGTCCAGCGCGAGTAGGGCCGAGGATCGGTTGAGCAGCAGTTCGGGGCGCTGCCCTGACCTTTTCAGGGCTTTTTCGATCATTGGCAGCGCTCGTTCCGGCCGCTGCTGCTGCAGATACAGGGTGGCGCGCAAATGCAAGGCCTGGGCGTGGCCGGGATCGCGATCGAGTATGCGATCGTACAGCCGCGCCGCAGCCGCAAAATCGCCAGCGCGATGCCGGTCAAGCGCCTTTTGCAAACGATGATCCTGGGACTTGCGCGGCTTTTGCATGACGAGCTGAAAACGGGGTGATGACGGCGAGGCTGCCGTTCAACGGCAAACAGCGGGGCAGTATATCATCGAGCCTGTTCTCCACCCCGATGCGCAAACGCAATGAAGATACTGGTGACTGGCGGCGGCGGTTTTCTCGGTCAGGCCATCGTCCGGCAACTGCTTGATCGCGGCGATGACGTGGTCGTGCTGAATCGCTCCGACTATCCCGAGCTGACCCGTGCTGGCGTGGTCTGCCACCGCGGTGACATCAGCGACCGCGAAGTCGTGGTACAGGCCGCGGCCGGCTGCCAGGCCGTTTTTCACGTCGCCGCTAAAGCCGGTCCCGGACTGCACTGGCCTGATTTCGAGCGCCCCAATGTTATCGGCACCGACAACGTGCTGGCCGCCTGCCAGGCCCACGGTATCGACACCCTGGTGTACACCTCCTCGCCCAGCGTCGTCCACGGCGGCGGTGATATTGAATACGGCGATGAATCATTGCCGTACCCGGATCACTTCCAGGCGCCGTATCCGGCAACCAAGGCCCGCGCCGAGCAGGCGGTGCTCGGCGCGAACGGTCCGGCGCTGAAAACCTGCGCGCTTCGTCCGCACCTGATCTGGGGGCCTGGCGACAACCAGCTCGTGCCGCGCCTGGTTGAAAAGAACCGCGCCGGTCGCCTGCGTTTACCAGCCCCGGAAAAGCTCATTGATACCGTCTATATCGATAACGCCGCCAGTGCCCATGTCCTGGCACTGGACAACCTGGTCGGCCCGGCCACGGCTGCGGGCAAGCCCTACTTCATCAGCAACGGCGAGCCCCTGCCGACCGGCGAGATTATCGGCAGGTTGCTTGAGGCCTATGGCGAAACGCCGCGCGTGGGCAAGGTGTCGCCACGCCTGGCGATGACGGCCGCCGCCGCGATTGAAGGCGCCTGGCGTTTGGCCCGGCGCCGGAGCGATCCGCCGCTGTCACGCTTTGTCGTCGAGCATCTGTCCACGGCCCACTGGTACAACCTGGCCGCCGCCGAGCGCG
>SKKV01000161.1 GCA_007123575.1 Wenzhouxiangella sp. | reverse complement strand
TGGAGCTCGACGAGGTTGAATGCCGAACCCAGCTTTCACGGTTCGAAAGTAGTCATCCGCGCATTGCTCTATGGCTGAGCGAGCTGGTCGCCGCCAGCGAACAGCCGGGTGAATTCCTGGATACCCTGTTCGATCGTGCCGGTCAGGCCGTTCGGGATTCGCAGCGTTCAAGAGAACTGCGGCTGCCGCCGGGTACTCGTCTGGGGCCGTGGCGAATCCTCGAAGATGCTGGCAGTGGCGGCATGGGAACGGTGTACCGGGCCGAACGCGCCGATGGTGCCTTCGAGATGGATGCGGCGATCAAGCTGATCCGTGTCAAGCGCCAAAGTCTCGATGAACGACTGAAGCTGGAACGGGAGTTGCTCGCCCGCCTCGACCATCGCCACATCGCCCGCCTGATCGATGGTGGCGCCACCCAGGACGACCAGACCTACCTGGTCATGGAGTGGGTCGACGGGCAGACCCTGCCGCAATACCTGCAAGCGGAGGCGCCGAGTCTGGCGCAACGCCTGGACCTGTTCGAACAGATTGCCGACGCCGTCGCCCACGCCCACCAGCGGCGCGTGGTCCACGGCGACCTCAAACCCGGTAATGTCCTGGTCACCGCCCATGGTCAGGCGCGGCTGGTTGACTTCGGTGTCGGCCGCCTGCTGGCGGATGAAATCGTCAGGCCGGAACGCGAAGTTCGTGGGCTGACACCGGCGTTTTCGGCGCCCGAGCAAAGGGCCGGCGACGAAGCCTCCACCCAATCGGACGTCTGGGCCCTGGGCAAAACGCTGCAATGGCTGATCGACAGCCAAGCCTTCGACCCTTCCGACCCAATGCCAATCTCACCGGCCGTGCCGGCGGGGATCGCGCGTTCATCCGATCTTGCAGCCATCCTGAAAAGGGCCTGTGCGGAGTCACCGAAAGCACGTTATGCCGGCGTCGTGCAGTTACTTGACGACGTGCAGCGATACCGGCAGCGGCTACCGGTCAAGGCCTGCCGGCCTACCCGCGCCTACCTGGCAACACGCTTCGTCCAGCGTCACTGGTTGGGGGTGAGCGCTGGCGCAGTCGCCTCGCTATTGCTTTGCCTGGCCACGGTCGGCGCGCTCTGGCAGGCACACCAGGCAACCTTGGAACGCGATCGGGCCACGTTCGAAGCTGCCCGGGCCTTCAGCGCCGAACAGGGCAGCCAGCGCCTGGCCGATGAACTGCAGCAGGTGGTGGCGTTTCAGACCAGCCAGTTTGCCCTGGTCGACAGCGCCGACATGGGTGCGCGCATTCGTGACGACATCCTGGCTCGTTACCGACAATCGTCGGCTTCAGAGGAAGCCTACGCGCAGTCCGGTCCGGCCGAATCCGGTCGACTTGAAGACATGCTACACGCGGTCAATTTCACCGATCTCGCCCGAGCGTCACTGGAACAGAACATCTTTTCGACCGCGCTGGCATCAATCGACGAACAATTCGCCGACCAGCCCCTGGTGCGCGCCCGGCTGTTGCAGACCGTGGCAACCAGCATGCTAAGCGTCGGGCTGCGCGAACAGGCGCTGGCGCCGCAGAAACAGGCGCTGGCCATTCGTCGAAAACTGCTGGGCGAGAACCATCTCGACACCCTGGATGCCATTGACCACCTGGGATTGCTGTACGGACGACTGGGCCGACGTGACGATCAGTACCGGCTTTATGAAGAGGCCTTCAGCGGGTATCGTCGGGTGGCCGGAGACCGGGATGCGCGGACTTTGAACGCGCTGACCAACCTGGGCGCCAACTACAATGCCCGTGGCGAGCTCGAACTGGCCGAGTCCTATTTTCGCCGGGCACTCTCCGGACAGCGGGAAATCCTCGGGCCAGGCCACCATCAAACCCTCATCACCACCCATGCCCTGGGCTACATGCTCAAACTGCAGGGTCGCCATGAAGAAGCATTGCCCTACTACGAGGCGGCACTTGCCGGCCGACAGGCACTGTACGGTAATGATCACCCGGAAACGCTGACCGCGCTCAACAATCTCGGCGGCCTGCTGATCGAGATGGAGCGCCCTGCCGACGCCCTGCCCTATTACCAGCAGGCGCTGGAGGGTCGCCGGCACCTGCTCGGCAACGAACATCGCCTGACACTGCAATCGATCAACAACATGGGGCACCTGCTCAACCGACTGGGGCGACTGGAAGAGGCGGCGCCGCTGGTCCTGGAAGCCCTGGAACGCGCCCGCATCATTCTCGGCGAGCAACACCCCAACACCCTGATTTACCTGAACAACGTCGGCCGCCTCCACCTTCAACTCGGCCAGACCACTCAGTCCGAGCAGCGCTATCGCGAGGCCGTGGACGGCGCCCGATCCGCCCTGCCTGAAGGCCACTGGCATACCGCCTCCTTTCTGGCCGGACATGCCGGTGCCCTGCATGCCTTGGAGCGATTCACCGACGCTGAAGCTGCCTGGCTGGAGGCGCATGCCATCTTCGAACAGGCACTGGGCGAGCACCACGAGCGCACCCTGACCACCGCCGCCGACCTGGCCGATCTGTACCGTGACTGGGCCACCCAAAGCCCGGAGCAAGGCTACCGACAAGAAGCGGCTGATTGGCAGAGTCGCAGCAAGGGCGAGCCTGACGGGTCATAGCAATCCCGGTTATCCTCCCGGGGCATGCGCAACGACACTCAACAGGCCCCAAACCCGGCCCAAGTCACCGAGTTGCTCGACGAGATCCGGAACTCGCCGGAACTGTTCGACCGGCTAATGCCGCTGGTCTACGATGACATGAAACGCATCGGTCGCGCCCAGCGCCGGCGACTGGGTGCCGGTGACACCTTGCAGACCACCGCCCTGGTCCACGAGGCCTTTCTCAAGCTCCGCCAGAGCGCACATGGACAAATCGACAACCGCCTGCACCTGCAGCGCCTGGTGGCTTGTGTGATGCGGCAACTGATTTTTGACTATGCCCGCAAGCAACTGACTGCCAAGCGCGGTGGCGACCAGGTTCGCGCTACCTGGAACGAGGACGAGCACGGCCTGCTACCGGAAGACCTGGATCGCATCATGGCCGTCGAAAAGGCCATCGGGTTAATGGCCGACAGCGACCAGCGCATGGCCGAGTGCCTGGCCGCCAACCTGTTCGCCGGCTACACCGTCGAAGAAATTGGCGACATGCTCGGCATATCCAGCCGCACCGTCGTGCGCGACCTGCGCCGCGCCCGCGCCTGGCTGCAGGTGGAACTCGCCCATTTTGAACCCTAGCCCCTCAGTCAGCCGTACGCGGATCCAACCAGCATCAACATGAACACAGCACCGTTGCAACCCAAGGCTTTCAAGGCAAAGTCAGCGCCATGCAGGACGAGCATGCTTCACTGATCCAGTAAATTTTGATCATGACTTCACTCATTCCATTTCGACTGCTGGCGATGATCACCCTCCTGCTCGGTCTAGTCGGCTGTGCCAGCACGATTGGCAATCGCATCATTGCCGCGCCCAACCAGGGCCAAAGTTTTGATTTGTTGGGCGATGAAGGGGGGACGTCTTGGAGCGATCACATTGAGCGCCCCTTTTTCAGTCAGCGGATTGAGCTGAACTCCCCGCACGATGGCAGCCGTCTGGTCAGCTTTCGGCTACCTGCCGGCAGCTACCCCCATCGCTATGAGGTCGAGCATCGCGGTGGAGACTCATTCGGAATCGAGCTGGGTGTGAACTGGCAGGGCGGCCCCACCAGCCTGCCCGCGGGACAGTGCTGTTCATTCATGGCTGGCAGGCCGACTATCGCCAACTCTTTTTCCACGCACTGGGACTGGCTGAGATGGGTTGGGACGGCGTGCTGACCGATCTGCGCGGCCACGGGCGCTCGGCCGGCGACAGCTGGCCAACGCGCTGACAGACGCCGAGCTGGTTATTTTGGAAGACCAAAGCCACATCAGCCCGATTCTGGATCGGGATGCCGTGCTTGAGCCGGCAGTTCAATGGCTAGACACACGTTTCAATCCAGCAGTCGCAGCGCTTCGGCGCCAGCAGGCAGGGTCGCCGCTTGATGCAAATTCACCCCCCAATTCTTCAAGGAAATGTGCTATGCGCAAATTTCAAGCCAGGGGCTTGAAAACTTGCTGGACATCGAAAAAATGATCGCTCAGCTTGGCGACGCAATAGATCTATGTAGTTCGTCGCCGCCCGTTTTCGAACATCGATTGACGCAACCGGACCTGTGCCCGAAACTGGCACCAGGCCAGGTAGCCGCTTATAATTCAGAGTTTCCGTCGTCAGATCCTTGGTGCGGAGTCTTCTCGGACAACGGCGAGCAGACTAATACGTTGATTTTCTGCCGTAAATCATTGCCTTCGCAAAAGCCTTGGCAATCTCGCCAAGCGTTACCTTCCGAATGACTTCCTTCCCGGTCCATTTTCACAGGATCCAGCAGTGCAGATTCGCTTGAATGAGTAACCATCCCAAATCCCGGCGCGTCCGCAAGGCGGTCGGACCCAGACTACGCGTGTTGCTGGTCGCAGTGCTAGGGCTGTTCGCACTGCTGTTGGTCAACTCGGTCTACCTGGGCGGGGTGACCCTGATCGAGTGGGCGACTGGCGAAACATTTCAGGACTACACCTACCAGGCCATGTTCCTGTTCCACCTGGCTGCAGGCCTGTTGCTAGTGGTGCCGGCGCTGGTCTTCATTGCCATTCACATGCGCAACGTCTGGCACCGGCCCAAGCGGCGTGCAGTCTACGCTGGGCTGGGATTGTTTGCCTCGATACTGGCACTGCTGGTCAGTGGCTTCCTGCTAGTACGCTTCGATTTTTTCCAGATTCGTTCCGAGACCGTTCGCAGCATTGCCTACTGGGTGCATGTGATTGTGCCCCTGCTGTGCATCTGGCTGTTCGTACTGCACCGCCTGGCTGGGCCGAAAATTCGCTGGAAGGGCGGGCTGGCCGTGGCCGGTCTGGGTGCGATATTTGCGCTCGGCCTCGTGGCGCTCCAGGCCCAGGACCCACGCGACTGGAATCGGCCGGGTGAGTACGGAGAGGCCGACTTTACGCCTTCGCTCACCCGTTCGGCCACCGGTAATTACATTCCAGCCGCCACCATGATGATGGATGACTATTGCGCCAGCTGCCATGCCGACGTGCATGAACAGTGGTCGCACAGCGTCCATCGTTTCGCCTCGTTCAACAACCCGGTCTACCTGATGGCGGTGCGTAACACCCGGCAGTTCTCACTGGAACGCGATGGTAACGTTGACGCAGCTCGTTTCTGCGCCGGATGCCATGATCTGGTGCCAATGCTGTCTGGCGCCTTCGACGACCCCAACTTCGACGACGTCAATCACCCGACTGCGCATGCGGGAATTACATGCACTTCGTGCCATGCGATCACCCATGTCAACAGCGTGCGGGGCAATGCCGATTTCACCATTGAGGAACCGATCCACTATCCGTTCGCCTATTCCGACAATGCCGCGCTGCAGTGGATCAACGCCCAACTGATCAAGGCAAAACCCGAGTTTCACAAGCGTACGTTCCTGAAGCCCTTGCACGAGAGCGCGGAGTTCTGCTCAACCTGCCACAAGGTGCACCTTCCCGAGCATCTCAACCATTACAAATGGCTGCGCGGCCAAAATCATTACGATTCGTTTCTCTTGAGCGGCGTTTCCGGCCACGGCGTGGCCAGCTTCTACTACCCTGAAATGGCCGAACCCAACTGCAATACCTGTCACATGCCGCTGGAAGTGTCCGATGATTTCGGTGCCAGGCAGCGCGAGCGCGGCGTCTACACTGTCAGAAACCATTTGTTTCCCGCCGCCAACACCGCCATTCCGAAGTTGGTTGGCTTGCCGGATTCTGTCATTGCTGCTCACCAGGACTTTCTTCAGGGGGTTATGCGGATTGATCTGGTGGCTGTTCGGGCCGACGGGGACGTTGATGGGGAGTTGATTGGACCCATTCGACCCTTGGTTCCCGTGCTGGAGCCAGGCCGCGACTATTTGCTGCAAAACGTGGTTCGAACGGTCCGCATTGGCCACGAGTTCACCCAGGGTACGGCTGACTCCAACCAGGTATGGGTTGAGGTCGAGGTCGAGCATGACGGCCGCATCATCGGTCGCAGCGGCGGCATCGAGTCTGAACAGCACCGAGTCGACCCCTGGTCCCACTTCGTCAACATCTACATGCTTGGTCGCGAAGGCAACCGGATCGACCGGCGAAACCCGGAAGATATCTTCGTGCCGCTGTACAACCACCAGATCCCGCCCGGCGCGGCCGACGTCGTGCATTATCGCCTCAGCATACCGCCGGACATGGAAGGCGAGATCAAGGTGACAACGCGGCTGAACTACCGCAAGTTCGACACCACGCTGATGCAACACGTAGACGCTGAGAAGTTTGCCCGGAATGACCTGCCAATTACCATTTTGGCCCAGGATTCGGTGACCTTCCCGGTCGGCGTTGATGCGCAGCCGCGCCAGGTCGATGCGCCGAATGTGCCCGAGTGGATGCGCTACAACGACTACGGTATCGGATTGTTGCGCAAGCCGCAGCGACGCCAACTGCGCCAGGCCGAAGAAATCTTCACCCTGGTCGAAGGCATGGGCCGGGCCGAAGGCGCGCTCAACCTGGCCCGGGTTTATCTCGAGGAAGGCCGCCTGGCCGAGGCCGGCGATGCCCTGCGCCGGGCCGCAGCCCACCCGGAGCCGCCCGTACCCTGGTCGATGGCCTGGTTTTCCGGACTGCTGCTGTTTGAGCAGGGACGGCTCGAGGGCGCGTTGGATGCCTTTGCCTCGCTGTATGAGACTCGCTTTGTCGAAGCGCAGGCGCGCAACTTTGATTTCTCACGCGATTATCGCCTGCTCAATCGCATCGGCCTGACCTGGCTGGAATTTTCTCGCTCTGGCAACGGCGCCGAGGAGCAGGCAGCGCTCAACGAAGCAGCCCGATGGTTCCATTC
Organism: Wenzhouxiangella sp.; assembly: GCA_007123575.1. Classification (GTDB taxonomy): domain Bacteria; phylum Pseudomonadota; class Gammaproteobacteria; order Xanthomonadales; family Wenzhouxiangellaceae; genus Wenzhouxiangella. The sequence continues at coordinate 7,855 of SKKV01000161.1, read as the reverse complement.
CGCGCTGGGCGAAGACCCCGAAAACGTGGTTGCCCACTACAATCTCAGCCGTGTCTACCGGCAGCTTGACCAACCCGAGGCGGAATTCCATGCCGCCGAGTACCAGCGCTATCGCATCGACGATAATGCGCGTGATCGCGCCGTCGCCGCCGCGCGTCGGCGCGACCCGGCCGCCGACCACGCCGCCGACCCGGTGGTCATTTACGACCTGCACCGGGCTGGCGCGGATAGATATGAACTGGCCGTACCGGAAGTCATCGAGAGAAAATTCACGCCTTGAACGATATCAAGCAAGAACAGAAAGACGCGCACTTTGAGGAAGACAGCGAACAGGATGATGCCGTTATCGGCATTGTCTTCCGACGTTCGCTGCTGATCATCCTGATTGCCGCTGGCTTGATCGCCGTGGTGGTTAGTGCGCGCTGGTGGCTGGCGCGCGAAGCGCCGGTTGAAATTGTCGAGGCACCCCTCGACCTTGAGCACCTGCTCGCCCCGGCTGCCCTGCCCAGTCCACCACAAGCGCGATTTACCGACATCACCAGCGCCGCCGGCATTGATTTCGTGCATGACAACGGCGCTTTCGGCGAGCGCCTGTTGCCCGAAACGATGGGCGCCGGCGTGGCCTTTTTTGACTACAACAACAACGGCCACCCGGACCTGCTGTTCGTCAATTCCGATCACTGGCCGTTCGGGCCGGCACTGGACCGCCCGCGGCCAAACGCGCTCAGGCTTTACGAAAACGATGGTACTGGTCATTTCCGGGAAGTGACCGCCGAGGCAGGTCTGGACGGCGTGCACTTCTACGGCATGGGCGTCGCATTGGGCGACTTCAACGGCAACGGCCAGGTAGATATCTTCGCCACTGCGGTAGGCAGGAACCATCTGTTTGAAAATCGTAACGGGCGCTTTGTCGATGTGACCGACAGCGCCGGGGTCGCCGGTGGTGAAGAGAGCTGGTCGACCAGCGCCGGTTTTTTTGACGCCACCGGCAACGGCCACCTTGATCTTTTCGTGGTCAACTATGTCGAATGGTCGCGCGAGATCGACATCGAGGTCGATTACCGTTTGACCGGCATTGGCCGTGCCTACGGCCCACCGACCAACTTCGCCGGCACTCGCAATTACTTATACATCAACAAGGGCGACGGTACTTTCAGCGAAGTCGGCGAAAGTGCCGGCATGGATATCCGAAACCCGGCCACGGGCAACCCCGCCGGCAAGGGACTGGCACTGATCCCCGTGGATTTCGAGGGCAATGGCTTGATCGACGTGATGGTCGCCAACGACACCGTTGGCAACTTTCTGTTCCGCAACAACGGCGACGGCACTTTCACCGAGCTGGCCACTGACTGGGGGCTGGGCTACGACCGCAACGGCCTGGCCACCGGCGCCATGGGTATCGACTTCGCCCGCTTTGCCAACGATGACCGCCTGGCCGTCGCCATCGGCAACTTTGCCAACGAAATGAGCTCGTTTTATGTCTCCCAAGGCGGTCCGGACCTGTTCGCCGATCAGACCATCGTCACCGGCATCGGCGGCCCCACCCGCATGGCCCTGACCTTCGGCGTCTTTTTCTTTGACTACGATAACGACGGCTGGCTCGACTTCCTGCAAACCAACGGCCATGTCGAAAACGAAATCAATCGAGTGCAGGCCAGCCAGCAATATCGCCAGCCCGGACAGCTGTTCTGGAACTGCGGCGATGCCTGCGGGCACTCGTTCGTCCAGGTCCTGCCCACGAACATCGGCGACCTGGCCGAACCCCTTGTTGGCCGCGGCGCGGCCTATGCCGATATCAACGGCAACGGCCGTCTCGACGTGGTTCTCACCCAGATTGGCGGTCCGCCGCTGCTGTTGCGCAATGACACCGACCTGGGCCATCACTGGCTGCGCCTGGAACTGCAGGGCAGATCGCCCAACACCGGCGCCATAGGCGCACGCGTCAAGCTGGAAGCCGGTGGGAGGACCCAGTATCGAACCGTCATGCCCACCCGCAGCTACCTGTCCCAGGTCGAACTGCCGCTGACCTTCGGGCTGGGCAGCAGCGACCAGGTTGATCGGGTCACCGTCACCTGGCCCGACGGCAGCGAGCAAGTACTGACCGATCTGGCCGTAGACCAGCTCCACCACATCACCCAGCCCTGAATGCAAACTTCACTGTCACGCCTGTTCCTGGCCCCGCTGCTGCTGATACTGCCAGTCGGCACCACCTGGGCAGAACCCGAGCAAGTGGCGCTTGAATGGGAAAACATTTGCGCCATTACCGTCTGCCGCTGGACCGGCAATGACGGCGTGTTCGACGCCCGGCTCTCGCCGGATGGCAGCCAGGCCATCCTGACCCTCAATACACCTGACCAGCGCGGCTTGTACAAGCTCGATGTGGCCTCCGGTTCCCTGGACCACCTGGCCGCCGGCCATTCAGCGGCCTGGTTCGATGATGGCCGGCGCCTGGTATTCATTCACGACAGCGACCTGTATCTGCTCGATCTGGCAGAGCGCCAGACCGTTCGCTTGACCGACGACAAGTTTGATGTGCGCCTGCCGCGCCCCGCTCCTGACGGCAGCCAGGTGCTGTTCGCCAGCAGCCGCTCCGGCTACCAGGACCTGTGGCTGGTCGCCACTGACGGCGCATCGGACCCGCGCCAGCTCACCGAAGGCGCCATGGATATCGAAGATCCGCGTTTCGGCCATGCCTGGTCGCCGGACGGGGAAACGGTTGCCTTTGTTTCCAACCAGGCCGATCACTGGCAAGACGATCTCTGGCTGGTGGAAGTTAAAAGCGGCCAGGCCCGTCAGTTGTCCACCGACTTCATGGCCAACGGCATACCGGCCTTCAGTCCGGACGGTACTCGGATCGCCATGTATGGCACGCCCAAGGACGGCTTCTGGTACCTGGAACTGGCCGACATCTACCTGGTTGACCTGGACGGCGGCGAAACCCGCGTGGACATGCAGGTCACCGCTGCGGAAATCGATTCGCCAGCCTGGTCTGCCGATGGCAGTGAGCTGTTTTTTCCGGTTCACGAGCGTGGCGAGATGGAGCTGTGGCGGATACCGGCCCGCGGCGGCGTCGCTACCCGAATGACCAATATGGGCGGCATGATTCACCGCTTCGATATCAGCGCCAACGGCGAGCAATTTGCGCTGGTTCGCTCCACGGCCAAGCGCGGTCGCGAGCTGGATCTGATTGGTCGCGACGGCGGGCCCGTGCGCCAGGCCACTGCAGTGGCCAGCCGCTGGCAAGGGCTGCAGCAACCCACCGAAATCAGCTACCGCGCGCGCGACGGCCTTTATATCCAGGCTCTCAAGTTTGTCCCGCCCGACTTCAATCCCGACCACCCTTATCCGACCCTGATCCAGGCCCACGGAGGCGGCACGAACGCCTACTACAACGGCCTGAACCTGGTCGAACAGCGCCTGGCGCAGCAGGGCTACGTGGTTCTGGCAATCAATTATCGCGGCGGCTCGGGCTTCGGTCGCCCTTTCCAGAACATGGCCGTTGAAGACTGGGCCAATAGCCAGTCGCTGGATGCCGCCGACGCCGCCCACTGGGCACGCAGGCAAAGCTGGTCGAACGGCAAGGTCGGCGTCTACGGCTACAGCTATGGCGGCATCATTGCCTTGGGCGCCGTTAGCCGCGACCTGGACGCTTTCGATGCCGCCGTGCCCATGGCTGGCATTTACGATTTTGCCGATGCCTACCAGAACGCCGACCGCATTGGCCGCTTGTTTACCCGCGAAGGCCACCGCGGCTCGCCGCAAGACAACCCGAAAGCCTACCGCCGCAGCGACACGGTTGCTTTGCTGGACCAGGTGCGCACACCCGTCCTGGTCATGCACGGCGAGGCTGACATCCGCGCCCCCTTCCGCCAGTTCGAACTGGTCGTCGAGGCCCTGGAAAAACATGGGCGCAGCTTCGAGGCGGTCAGCTACCCGGATGAGCCGCATCAGTTTCAGGATGTGGCCAATCGGGTGGATATGTACGAGCGATTGGAAGCGTGGATGAGGCGGTGGTTGGTTGACGGCGAGGATTGAGGGAAAAGGGGAAAGATCGGCACCTTGATTGGCGGTTGCTTCACTGGCTGTGAGGCACTCTGACACTTATGGACAAGGGCGTGCTATACCCTGATGCGGGCGGGCTTTATTGTCCTGCCGGTGATTTCTGGATTGATCCGCTGAAGCCCGTGCCGCGGGCGATCATTACGCATGCGCATGCCGACCATGCACGCGCCGGCAATGCCGAGGTGTTTGCCGCCACGCCTGGTATTCCGGTGCTCGATCATCGCGTTGGCGGCGCAGATACGATTGCAGCCTGCGACTACGGTCAACCATTCGAACTCGGCGCGGCTCGGGTAACCCTGTTTCCCGCCGGTCATATCCTGGGCTCGGCCACTGTGCGCGTCGAGACCGACGAGGGCACCTGGGGAGTATCGGGCGACTTCAAGCGCGCGCCTGACCCGACCTGCGCGCCCTTCGAAGCCTTTGCCTGCGACACCTGGCTGAGCGAATGCACCTTTGGCCTGCCGGTGTATCGCTGGCCGGATACAAGCGAGGTCATCGAAGAGATCATCGACTGGTGGCAAGGCTGCCGCGCTCAACAGCGCCCGGCCGTGCTGTTCTGCTACGCACTGGGCAAGGCCCAGCGCGTGCTGGCCGAACTGCATGGCCGCGCCGAAGGACCGGTCTGGCTGCACGGCGCGATGCTGCCGCTGACCCACTGCTACCGGGCACAGGGCCTGGAGCTGATCGAAACCAGCCCGGTCAGCGAGGCGGAAAAAGGCTACAAATTTGCCGGCGACCTGATCATGGCCCCACCCTCGGCGGCCGGCTCGCCGTGGATGCGGCGCTTTCCGAAACACGGCTCCGGCTTTGTTTCCGGCTGGATGCGCATTCGCGGCAACCGCCGCCGACGCGGCTACGACCGCGGTTTCGTCCTATCCGACCACGCCGACTGGCCGGCTCTGATCCGTACCGCCCATGACATGGGTGCCAAACGCGTCATCACCATCCACGGCAACGGCGAGGCCCTGGCCGGCTTTCTGCGCGACCAGGGCATCGACAGCGAAGCCTGGAACCTGCGCCAGACCCTGAGTCCGGCATCCGCATGAAGCGATTTGCCGCCCTGTTCGATCGCCTGGACCGGACCACGGCGACCAATGCCAAGCTGGCCGCGCTGGTTGATTATTTCCGCCAGGCGCCGGCAGCGGACGCAGCCTGGGCGGTGCGTTTTCTGACCGGGCGGCGGCTCAAACGTCTGGTCAATACCCGGGAGCTGCGCGAGTGGACGGTGGCCGCCAGCGGTCTGCCGGCCTGGCTGGTCGAGGACAGCTACGAGCATGTGGGTGACCTGGCCGAGACCATGCACCTGCTGCTGCCGGATGCTCAAAAGAACAAGCCGTCGCCGGCCCTGCACGAATTGATCGAGCAGCAGATCCAGCCGCTGCGTCAGCTTGACGATGAAGCACGAAAGCAGCGGGTGACCGAACTGTGGGCCAGCCTGAGCGGCACCGAGCGCTTTCTGCTCAACAAGATCCTGACCGGGGGGTTTCGCGTCGGCGTGTCCAAGCGCCTGGTCACCCGCGCCCTGGCCGAGGTGGCCGGAGTCGACTCCAGCCTGATCGCCCATCGCCTGATGGGCCGCTGGCAGGCCACGTCTGAATTCTTTCAGCGCCTGATTGCGCCGGCATCGGACGATGATCTGGACCAGGCCACGCCCTACCCGTTCTTTCTCGCATCACCATTGGAAGATGAGCTCGAGGCCCTGGGCGAGGCCGACGAATGGCAGGCCGAGTGGAAGTGGGACGGCATTCGTGCCCAGCTGATCCGACGCGGTGGCCAGACCTTTATCTGGTCCAGGGGCGAAGAGCTGATGGACGGCCGCTTCCCCGAAATCGAAGCCGCGGCCCAGGCCTTGCCCAACGGCAGCGTGCTCGACGGCGAGATCATGGCCTGGCGCGACGGCCAACCGCTGCCCTTTGCCGTGCTGCAAAAGCGCATCGGACGCAAGAAGCCCGGCCCGAAGACCTTGCAGACCGCGCCGGTGGCTTTCCTCGCCTACGACTGCCTGGAGCACAAGGCCAAGGACCTGCGCGAGCAGCCATTGAGCGAGCGCGTGAAAGCGCTGGACAAGGTCCTCGCCAGGGCCGACGGCCTGCATCGCTCCGAGATCATTGCCTTTGATGACTGGCAGGCCCTGCCCGAGCTGCAGGCCCAGTCGCGCGAGCGCGGTGTCGAAGGCATCATGCTCAAGCGCCTGGCCTCGCCCTACCAGGTCGGTCGCAAGCGCGGCGACTGGTGGAAATGGAAAGTCGAGCCTTACACCTTCGACGGCGTGCTGATCTACGCCCAGCCCGGCCACGGCCGGCGCTCAGGCCTGTTTACCGACTACACCTTTGCCGTTCACGACGGCGACGAACTGGTGCCGGTGGCCAAGGCCTACTCCGGCCTGAACCAGGCCGAAATCGACCGCCTCGACCGCTGGATCCGCAACCACACCCGCGAGCGATTCGGCCCGGTGCGCTCGGTCGAACCGGTCCATGTGTTCGAACTGGCTTTCGAAGGCATCCAGCCTTCGCCCCGGCACAAGTCGGGCATTGCGATGCGCTTTCCGCGCATTCACCGCTGGCGTGAAGACCTTGGCGTAGCCGATGCCGATTGTCTCGAAGACCTGAAGAAACTGCTGCCCGACCTGCCGCGATGAATGCCCTGGAACGTCTGTTCGCCGAGCGCGACTGGCCGGTGTTTCCCTTCCAGCGACAGGCTTGGCAAGCCTACGCGGATGGTGAAAACGGCCTGATTCATGCGCCCACCGGCTCTGGCAAAACTCTGGCCGCCTGGGGCGGACCCGTTTTGGAAAGCCTGGACCAGCCGCCACCGGGCCTGCGCTACCTCTGGATTACGCCACTGCGCGCCTTGACTGGCGATACGACCGAGAACCTGAATCGACCGCTGGCCGAGCTGGGCCTGGATTGGCGGGTTGCGCTGCGCACCGGCGACACCTCTGCCAGCGAACGTCGTCGCCTGCAGAAAACCCCACCGCCGGCCCTGGTCACCACCCCCGAATCGCTGGCCCTGATGCTCAGCTATGCCGATGCCAACCAGCGCCTGGGCCGCCTGCGTGCGGTCATCATTGACGAATGGCACGAGCTGCTGGGCTCCAAGCGCGGCGTGCTGCTGGAGCTGTGCCTGGCGCGCCTGCGCGCGCTCAACCCGAAACTGAAAACCTGGGGCCTGTCGGCCACCCTGGGCAATGTCGAGCAGGCAATGCAGGTCCTGCTGGGCCCGAATCGAGGCGGCACCTTGATTGCCGGCGACCTTGAGCGCGACATTGCCATCGACATCCTCCTGCCGGAGCAGATCGAGCAATTCCCCTGGGCCGGCCGCTCCGGCCTGCCGCAGCTGCCGGGCGTGTTGAAAGCACTGGAGCTGGCCGAATCCACCCTGCTGTTTACCAACACCCGCTCCCAGGCCGAGCTCTGGTACCGGGCGATCTCATCGGTCGTGCCCTGGCCCGACCGGGTTCAGCTTCACCACGGCTCCATCGACCGCCAGCAGCGCCTGCAGGCCGAGGCCCGGATGCGGGCCGGCGAGCTGAAATGCGTGGTCGCCACCTCCAGCCTGGACTTAGGGGTGGATTTCTCGCCGGTCGACCAGGTCATCCAGATCGGCAGCCCAAAGGGCATTGCCCGCCTGATCCAGCGCGCCGGGCGATCCGGCCACCGGCCTGGCCAGGTCAGCCGCCTGCTGTGCGTGCCCACCCACGCCCTGGAAATCGTCGAGATCGAAGCCGCCCGCCGCCAGGTTGACCGGCGCCGGATCGAGGCACGCCAGCCGCTGAGGGCCTGCCTGGACGTGG
>SKKV01000078.1 GCA_007123575.1 Wenzhouxiangella sp. | reverse complement strand
TGACCTGGGCGCCGGAAGAAACATCAAAAACCCGGGTAACAAGATTGCCGCTGACCTCGTTGCCATTGCCCCTGATTGTCATGGAGTTCAGCGCAGGCAGCGCGGAAGTCAAAACAATGGGCCTTACCGTGATCTCGATGACACTGGTATTCGTGCCATCGCATTCGTTGACAACTGAATTGTTATTGACCGCCGCAATAGCTTCGCGCAGGGTACACACACCATCTTCGGCCACCAAATCGCCGATGCCATCAACTATCACGGTCGCATGAGCGTTTTGCGGGATGCCGCTGTTCAAACCAAACAGAAGAATGACCATGGCGTGACAAAGCACGTAGAACACTGAGCTTTTTTGTTTCATGCTGGAGTTTCTCGGGGCACCATTAGCGCTCGCGCCTTTGTAACATGCCGGACCGTAATGAATCCAGTTCAGGGGCAACGTCCGACTGTGTTGGTGACGCGCTTGGAGCTAGAAACTCGACCCGGGCTGCTTCAGAAACTCCAGCTCTTCGGCCGTGGACTCGCGACTGAGTATGGCATTGCGGTGCGGGTAGCGGCCGAAACGATCGATGATGATCTTGTGCTTGAGCTCAAATTCGTAGTTCTCGGCCGGGGTGTGGCGCTTGTACAGGCGTTCGGCTTGTTCGTGGATCAGCCGCGACTCACTGTGCATGTACGGCAGCAATAGAAAGGTGCGCTCAATATCGCTGAGTGCTGCCAGGGCGCCTCCAGCAGCGGCTTCCTGAGCCAGGGCCAGCGCCATCGGGTCACAGGCAAAAGCCAGCGGTGTGCCGCGATGGATGTTGCGCGGGAACTGATCAAGCACGATGACTTCGGCCAAGCGCCCCCTGGCATCCTCGCGCCACTCAAATAACTCGCCCTGTCTGGCCTCGTCCAGCAGTTTGCCGAATCGCTTATTAACCAGGGCATCGAAGGCAGGATCCACGGTCCACCAGGAATCCTCGGAGATCTCCTCGAACCAGAATTGCAAAACCTCGGCTGGCGAACTGCTCAGGCTCATTGCCCATCGACCTCAGACTACAAGCCCCTTAGTTTTCGACCCGCAAAATGCGGAAATCAAACACGGCGTAGAGAATGCCTATCAGCGGCACCAGCAGCAGGAAAAAAGCAAATGGCGCATAGGCCAGCGGGCTGACGCCGAGGACACCGAACATGTATACCCCGCAGGTGTTCCAGGGAATCAGCGGCGAGGTGATGGTGCCGCCGCCTTCCAGGCTGCGCGAGAGTACGCGCGGATCGAGGCCGCGATCGCGGAACTCGGCCCGGAACATTCTGCCGGGCAGGACAATCGCCATGTACTGGTCGGCAGTAAGCACGTTGGTACCGAAGGCGGTGAAGATGGTGGTGGTGACCAGCGATGCTGTTGACTTGACCATGCCGATCACACCACGCAGCAGTTTTTGCAGCAAGCCGGTGGTTTCAACCACAGCACCGAAAGTCATGGCGCAGATCACCAGCCAAACGGTGTTGAGCATGCTCGACATGCCGCCGCCGCTGAGCAGACGGTCCAGATCCTCGTTGCCACTCTCTACCGAGGTACCGTCGGCCAGCGCCATCCATGCTGCCTGGATGGCCTGCAGAACGCCCTCCCCGCCTGCAAGTTCTGCGACCCGCTCCGGCTGGAACAGGATCGCCCAAAGACCGCCCAGCAAGGCGCCAATGAAGATACTTGGCAACGCCGGCTGGCCAGCCACGGCCAGGCCGAACAGCACCAGCAGGGGAATCAGCATGAACACGTTGATGGTGAACAGCGATTGCAGCTGTTCCTGCATCTGCAGCAGCCCGGCCGCATCCTCGGCACCGCTACCGCGCAGGCCAATGACGGCATACAGGACCAGGGCAATGACCAGCGCCGGCACACCAACCCAGGTCATGTAGCGGATATGGGCAAACAGTTCGGTACCGCTGACTGCCGGGGCCAGGTTGGTGGTGTCGGACAGCGGCGACATCTTGTCGCCGAAATAAGCGCCGGACAGCACCGCACCCGCAGTAATTGCCGGCGACATGTCCAGGCCGACACCGACGCCGATCAGGGCCACGCCAATGGTGGCCGCGGTGGTCCACGAACTGCCGATGGCCAGGGCAATAATGGCGCAGATCAGGCAGCTTGCGGCATAGAACACGGTTGGGCTGAGTAGCTCCAGTCCGTAATAGATCATGGTCGGCACGATGCCAGCGAGCAGCCATGTTCCGATCAAGGCACCAACCATCAGAATAATCAGAATGGCGATCAGGGCCACGGAGATTCCGCGCACGATGCCGTCCTGGATGTTGGTCCAGGAATAACCGTTGTAGAGGCCAATGATGGTTGCAATCGCCGCTGCTATCAGCAGTGCGATCTGGTTCGGCCCGTAGGATGAATCATCGCCAAACAGCCAGACCGAGCTGGCCAGCATCAAAATCAGCGCCAGCAGCGGCAACGCCGCCTGCAGGTAGGAAGGAGTTCTGGGTGTTTCACTCATTGCCGAGCATTCCCTCTTGTTTTGTCCTCAATCCGGCACCCTGCCTGTTGGCTTCGGCCAGCCAGCGGCCATGGTACAACACAATTTCGGAGGCCCATCGATCGTGATGCTGAAAAGCTGCTAACCCTTAATTTCTCTAGCCGCGGGGGCGCGGGCCTTGTAACCTATGGGGTTGGCACTTTTCGCAATCGACTCGGCGTTTTCGATGAATCTGAAATCCCGTTTTTTCAAGAAGCCCTGGCAGAGCAAGGATGCGTCAACCCGGGCGGAGGCCGTTCGCGATGGCACTGATCCTGATTTGAAGGCCGAACTCCCGCGCATGGCGCAGCACGACGAGGCGGTGAGCGTGCGCCTGGCGGCGCTGAAGCGGATCAATACCGAACCGTTCTGGCTGGATGCGCGACTCCGCGAGAAAGACGCCGATATTCTAGCCGCGGCCGACGCCTTTCTGGCCCGTGAGGTTGGGAAGTCCAGCGACGATACCCTGCGCGAAAGTCGCTTGCAGTGGCTGGAGCGGATTGACCAGGCCGAGGTGGTTCGTCGACTGGCCAGGGATGCCGTCGACCCGGCACTGCGCGGCGCCGCGCTGGCCAGGATCGATGCCCAGGGATTTTTGGGCGACTGCTATGGAAGTGAGCGCAGCGACGAACTGGCCGCCGCGATCCTGGCCCGAATCGATCAGCCCTCGACCTTGGAACGCCTGGCCGAGCAGCTGCGCAAGCAGCGCAAGAAACGCGCCCAGGCTGCCGCGGCGCGGCTGCGCGCCATCCTGATTGAACGCGGTGAGATTGACGACGACCAGACCGAGGCGAGTGAGTTGGTCGCGAGCATCGAAGCCATGACCCGTGGCCAGCCCGAGGTGGACCGTACCGCCCAGCTGGAAGCGCTGCAAGCCAAGTGGTCTGACTTGAGTGACAAGCCCGAAGCCCTGGCGCGCCGGTTCGAGGGCGCTGCAAGGATTGTTAAGGCGTCATTGAATCGGCCCAAAGTTGACGTTTCGGCTGAGGCCGAAGTCGCCGATCAGCCGGCCGAGGAGGTCAGCGCGGATGCCAATCTGGTCAAGGCTGCTGAACATATTCGCGAGGTGATTCGAAAGGCCGACAAATCGGTTGCACCGGGCGAGCTGCTGGGCGACTGGGACCGGAGCTGGAATGCCATCCGGGAACCATCGGACGCTGATCAGGCGCTGAAATCCGAGATGCTGCCGCTGCTCAAGGAGCTGCAGGCCCAGGTCATGCAGGCCCGGCCGGCTGAAAAAGCGCCCGACAAAGGGAAGCCCGTTGACGAGCTCAGGCCCTTGCTGGATCAGATTGCCGACACACTGGAAGGCGGCGACATCGGCAAATCGCACGAGCTCATTCGCAAGGCGCGCGGACGATTCAACGCGCTGCCCACTCGCCAGCGCCCGCGCGAGATTGGTGGACGCCTGCAGCGCATGGAAGGCCGGCTTAAGGAAATGCGCGATTACCAGCACTGGTCGCACAACGAGCACCGTGACGAGCTGATCAAGCAGGTCGAAGCCATTCCGGAGTCCGGTCAACACCCGGATGCCATCTCTGCGCTATTGAAGCAGGCCCGCGATGAATGGCAACGGCTGGAATCGCTGGAAGTGCTGCCGGGCGATCGCAAGCGTTTTGCCGCGCCGCCGGGGCAGTGGCGCCGTTTTCAAGCCGCCTGCAAGCAGGCTTTTGATACTGCCAAGCCCTACTTTGAGAAGCGCCAGGAAGTTCAGACCGAGAACCTGGAGCTGCTGGATCGGTTTATTGCCATGGGTGATGAGCTGGTGGCGAACGAGCAGGCCGAGCCCGCCCAGCTCAGGGATTTGATGA
>SKKV01000051.1 GCA_007123575.1 Wenzhouxiangella sp. | reverse complement strand
CCTTCAGCGAAATCCCCCACCCGAGGACGGCTTGCCTTATCGAAACGTGACGATACTGCCAAGCTTTACTGAGACACGACGCCAATCAGGTAAAACTTAACGGCTGGCAGTGTACCCTTCGGCTATTGAGTCCTTCTTGAGCAAGATTCCGCTTCCATGGATCCTTCGGTTATCGAAAAAATGATTGCGCAAGGCCGCGACAGCTATGAAGCGCGGCTGGCGGCCGGGCAGGCGCGACTGAAGCGAGGCGATGTTGATCAGGCCATTACGCATCTTGAGCTGGCCTGCGAGCAGGGACCCGATCGCAGCATGGCCTGGCAGGAGCTGGGACGGGCGCAGCTGGAGTCAGGAAACGAGGATGGAGCAAGAACGTCTTGGGAAAAGGGCATTGCGGTCGCTGAAGCCAACGGCGACAAGCAGGCTGAGAAAGTGATGACGGTGTGGCTGCGGCGGCTGTCGTGAGCGGGGGCCGCTGGCAGTTCTGGATTGATCGCGGCGGCACTTTCACCGACCTGGTCGGGCGGGCGCCGGATGGAGCCCTGCGCACGACCAAGCTGCTGTCCGAAAACCCGGAGCAATACAAGGATGCCGCGATCGAGGGCATTCGGCGCTTGCTGGCGCTTGGGCCGGATGAGGCCATGCCTGATCAGGATATCGAGCTGGTGCGGATGGGAACCACGGTGGCCACCAATGCCCTGCTGGAACGGCGCGGCGAGACTGTTGCGCTGTTGACTACACAGGGCTTTGCCGATGCCCTGCGCATCGGCCACCAGGCCCGGCCCGACATTTTTGCCCTGAACATCCGGCTTCCAGAACTCCTGTATAGCGCGGTCATCGAGGTCAACGAGCGGGTCGCAGCCGATGGCGAGGTGATCCAGGCGCCGGATCCTGACCTGATCCGTGACCAGCTGATGCAACTTCGAGAAAAGGGGATTGATGCCCTGGCCGTGGTGTTGCTGCATGCCGATCGTTACCCGGAGCACGAGCAGCTGATCGGCAAGCTCGCCGAAGAGCTCGGGTTTTCGCAAATCAGCCTGTCGCACCAGGTTTCACCGCTGATTCGCTACATCGGACGCGGTGATACCACCGTGGTCGATGCCTACCTGTCGCCGGTGCTGGGACGCTATGCGCGCCAGGTCAGCCGCGCGCTGGGAGAGGTGAACCTGCAGTTCATGAAATCTGACGGTGGCCTGACCGGAGCCGAGCACTTTGCCGGCAAGGATGCGATCTTGTCCGGGCCGGCCGGCGGCATCGTAGGCTGCATGCAGACCGCCAGCCTGGCCGGTTTCGACAAGGTCATCGGCTTCGACATGGGCGGCACATCGACCGATGTCTCGCACAGCAAGGGCGAGCTGGAGCGCAGTTTCGAGACCGTGATTGCCGGCGTGCGCCTGCGCGTGCCGATGCTGGAGATTCATACCGTGGCCGCCGGCGGCGGCTCCTGCCTGCATTTTGACGGCAGCCGTTACCGGGTCGGACCCGATTCGGCCGGCGCCGATCCGGGTCCGGCCTGCTATCGCCGCGGTGGGCCACTGACGGTGACCGACTGCAACGTCATGCTGGGCAAGCTGCAGCCTGAATTCTTTCCGCGGGTGTTTGGTCCGGAGGCCGACCAGGCCCTGGATGCCGATACGGTGGCCGAGCGCTTTGCCGAGTTGGCTGACAAGATCAGCGAGGCCACCGGTGATCAGCGCGGTCCACGCGAGGTCGCCGAGGGCTTTCTGCGCATTGCCGTGGCCAATATGGCCAATGCGATCAAGAAGATCTCGGTTCAGCGCGGCCACGATGTCACCGATTACCTGCTCAACTGCTTTGGTGGCGCCGGTGGCCAGCACGCCTGCCTGGTTGCCGACGAGCTCGGCATGAAACAGGTGCTGGTGCATCCCATGGCCGGCGTGCTGTCGGCCTATGGCATGGGCCTTGCCGAGCTCAGCGCGATGCGCGAGTTCGGCGTCGAGCAGTCCCTGGGCCACGACCAGGACGCGCTGGCCAAGCGGTTCGACCAGGCCGAGGATGAAGCCCTGTCGGAACTGGTTGAGCAGGGCCTGGATCGCGATCAGTGCCAGGTCAGCCGTCGCACCCAGCTGAAGTACGCGGGTACCGATACCACGCTACTGGTCGAGCTGGATGACCCCGAAACCATGGCCGACCAATTCGCCGCCCTGCACCGCCGCCAGTTCGGCTTCACCATGCCGGGACGCGACATCGTGGTCGAGGCCGGAGTGGTCGAGGCCCGCGGCACGGACAAGCCGCCCAAGGAAAGCCGACTTGAGCGCGCAGAATCGTCAGGCCAGCCCGAGCCGGTGGATCGCATCGCGATGTTCAGCGGCGGCAAAGCGCTGGCGGACACGCCCGTCATCAAACGCGCCGACCTGCAACCAGGGCACTGCGTGCGCGGCCCGGCCATCCTGATCGAGGACAATGCCACCACCGTGGTCGAACCCGGCTGGCAGGCGGAACTCAACGATTACGGCCATCTGCTGCTCAGCCGCTACCAGGCCCTGCCCGACCGCCAGGCCGCCGGCACTCGCGCCGACCCGGTGCTGTTGGAGGTTTTCAACAACCTGTTCATGGCCATCGCCGAGCACATGGGTGCTGCCCTGCAGCGCACGGCCTGGTCGGCCAACATCAAGGAGCGGCTGGATTTCTCCTGTGCCCTGTTCGACGACCTGGGACGGCTGATCGCCAACGCGCCCCATGTGCCGGTGCACCTGGGCTCAATGGGTGAAAGCGTGCGTGCGGTGATCTCGGATCACGCCGACGACATGCACCCCGGCGATGTCTACCTGCTCAACAACCCATATCGAGGCGGCACTCACCTGCCCGACCTGACCGTGATCAGCCCCTGCTTCGATGAGCAGGGAAAAATCCTGTTTTTTGCCGCCAGCCGGGCTCACCACGCCGATGTGGGCGGCATCACGCCGGGCTCCATGGCACCGCACAGCCGCCATATCGACGAAGAAGGCGTGCTCTTTACCAGCGAGCTGATCGTGCGCGACGGCGAACTTCGGGACCAGCGCCTGCGCGAACTGTTTGGTGCCGGCGATTGGCCGGCGCGCAATATCGACCAGAACCTGAGCGACCTGAGAGCCCAGGTCGCGGCCAACGCGCGCGGCCTGGATGAGCTGGAAGCCATGGTCGAGCACTTTGGCCTGGACGTGGTCCGCGCCTACATGGGCCATGTCCAGGACAACGCCGCCGAGCAGGTGCGGCGGGTGATTGACTCCCTGCGCGACGGCCACTGGGTCAAGCACATGGACAACGGCAGCCGCATCGAGGTCCGTGTCAGCATCGACCGCGACCAGCGCCGGGCAAAGATTGACTTCAGTGGTACCAGCGAGCAGGCCGACAACAACTTCAACGCCCCGGCCGCGGTGACCCGGGCCTGCGTGCTGTACGTCCTGCGCAGCCTGGTGGCCGACGACATTCCCTTGAACGACGGTTGCATGGCGCCGATAGAGCTGGTGGTGCCGGAAGGCTGCCTGCTCAACCCGGTGCATCCGGCTGCCGTGGTCGCCGGCAACGTCGAAACCAGCCAGGTAGTGACCGATGCCCTGCTCGCCGCCATGGGCGTGCTGGCCAATGGCCAGGGCACCATGAACAACCTCACCTTCGGCAACGACCGCTACCAGCACTATGAAACCCTCTGCGGCGGTGCCGGGGCCGGTAATGGTTTCGACGGCTGCGATGCAGTCCACATCCACATGACCAATTCCCGCCTGACCGACCCGGAAATCCTCGAAACCCGCTTCCCGGTCCTGCTCGATGGTTTCGGCATTCGCAAAGATTCTGGGGGCAAGGGCCGCTGGCGAGGCGGCCACGGCGCCGAACGCCGCATCCGCTTCCTGGAAAACATGACCGTCGCCCTACTGGCCAACTCACGCAAGGTGGCACCATCCGGCCTTGAAAGCGGCGGAGATGGCCTTACCGGCGAAGCCTGGCTGGAACGCGCAGACGGCAGTCGCAAGGACCTGGCCGGCATCGATCAGGTCGAAGTAGAGCCCGGCGATATGTTGGTTGTGCGTACGCCTGGCGGTGGGGGGTATGGGTCAGCATCGAAGTAATCTCTAGTAAGCACCCACCTCAGCTTCCTCCGGAAGAGAAGGGCATCACGTTCGCGCTTTTCCGGCTTCATTTCACATCTCTTGGTTTCATGAAGCAGCTAACGCCTGAGTTCAGCGGTATTTGAGGCGACGTCTGTTTTGGCGGAAGCAAAAATGGGCGGCTGGTCAAATGTCCGCTGCCACGATTTGTTAGCTGTCAGCCTCAAGAACTGACCAAGCGGTATCGAAATTGGAAAGCCGATGCATGTGGATCGACTGGCTCAATCACTCCATCCTGACGTAATTT
>SKKV01000104.1 GCA_007123575.1 Wenzhouxiangella sp. | reverse complement strand
TGGTGCCAGGTCATGTGCGCATCGCAGCGATGACAGTCGGCCTGCCAGCCGCAGTCGTTGCAGATCAGCACCGGCGCATAGCCGCGACGGTTGCGATAGAGCAAGACCTGGCCACCAGCTTCCAGATGCCGCTCGACGGTCTTTTCCAGGCGCTGATCCAGAATCCCTTCCTGACCGCGCGTGTCCAGCACCTGCCAACGCGGCAGGCTGGCGCCACCGGCGCGCTGGCTCAGAGTCAGCAGCTGGTAGCGCCCGGCATCAACGTTGTTCAGGCTCTCCAGCGAGGGCGTGGCCGAGCCCAGGACCACGGGAATGCCCAGCCGCGCCGCGCGCAGCACGGCCACGTCGCGGCCGTGGTAGCGCGCTCCGTCCTGCTGTTTGAAGGAGCCATCGTGCTCTTCATCGACCACGATCAGCCCCGGCCTGGCCAGCGGCAAATACACCGCCGAGCGGGTGCCGACAATGACCCGTGCCCGGCCATCGCGGGCTTGCTGCCAGGAGGCCAGGCGCTCGCCTTCGCTCAAGCCCGAGTGATACACCGTAGACGCGCAGCCCAGCCGCTTTTCGATGCGGCGGACCAGCTGCGGGGTCAAGCCGATTTCCGGCACCAGGATCAGCACCTGGCGACTGCGGGCCAGCAGGCGGCGGGCCACGCGCAGATAGACTTCGGTTTTGCCGCTACCGGTCACGCCGGCCAGCAGCATCGCGGCATAGCGGTGGCGGTGGCGCAGAATCGCGGCCACGGCCTGGCGTTGTTCGGGGTTCAGATCAGGTCCATTTTCGCCGGCCAGGTCGGCCGGGCAAGCGACCGCTTCAACCAGATCATCGGCCAGCATGCGACGCAGGATATCCGGGCCAATGCCGGCAGCCTTGAGCTCACCGCGTTCGCGCGCGCCAGCCTTGAGCAGCTCGACCGCCTCGGCCTGGCGCGGGGCGCGGGCCAGGTCGGCGACGCGGCCTTTCTCGGTTAACGCAATGTAGCCAGGTGCCGGCTGGCGAAAGGGCTTGACCCGTCGCAGCGCGCCCGGCAACAGCAGGTTGACGGCCTCGCCCGGCGCGCAGGCGTAGTAGCGCCGGCACCAGATGAACAGGTCGAGCAGCGTTGGGTCAATCAGGGCCGAGTCGAGCAGCCGCTCGATGGGCTTGATGTTATCGGCCGCCGCAACCCGGGCTTGGGCCATCACCAGGCCTACCAGCCGGCGCGAACCAAACGGCACCAGCACGCGGCTGCCGACCGGCGGCAGCGGTTGGTCAGGTAGCGCGCGGTAGTCGAACAGGCGCGGCACCGGCACCGGTACCGCCACCTGGACAACCTGCAGCGTCACGGCACCGACCGCCGCCCAGGGGGCGGAGCGTCGGTGCTGACAGCTGGTTCAGTCCAGGCTTGCAGGGCTGGCTGGCGAACCACGATGGGCCAGCAAATGCTTGTCACGGTCCAGGTCAATCAGGTCGGCCAGGATGCGACCAGCCTCGCGCAGGAACAGGTCGGATGATTCCGCTTCGTCATCATCGTCGCTGGCTTCGGGCGGGCCATCGGCCAGACCGTTGACCGCGCTTGCCGAGCCGTGGCCGAAGCGGGCAATGCGCCGCTCCTCGGCCCGCTCCATCTCCTCACGTCTGGCTTCCAGGTTCAGCGACACGGTCTTGCGATCGCGATTGGCCTCCCACTCGGACAGGTCTTCACGCAAGCGGACAAATTCCTCATCATCTTCAAGGCGCAGCTGGTGACGCTCGAGGGCGGTTTCGATCAGCCCTGAGAGATCCGCAAACGGCTCGAAGTCGGTGGGATCGATTTCGCCCCAGGGAAGGGCAAACTCCAGCGCACTTTCGCCGAAGTCGGCCGGGTCGCCCGGGGTGGGCAGGACAATGTCCGGAATTACACCACGAGACTGGGTTGAACCACCCTTGATCCGGTAGAACTGGGCCATGGTCAGCTTGATCTGACCCAGACGCGCGTTTTCGCTGCGCGAGAATTCATCCAGGTTGATCAGGTTTTGCACCGTGCCCTTGCCAAAGGTGGTTTCACCGATGACCACGCCGCGGCCATAGTCCTGAATGGCAGCGGCAAATATTTCGGAAGCCGAGGCGCTGCGCCGGTCAACCAGCACCGCCAGCGGACCGTTCCAGGCCATGCCGGGCTCACGATCGCGTTCCAGGGTTACCCGGCCCTGCGAGTCGCGAACCTGGACCACGGGGCCTTCGTCGATAAACAAGCCGGTCATGGTGGTGGCCTCCAGCAGCGCGCCGCCGCCGTTGCCGCGCAGGTCGACGACCACGCCGTCCAGCCCACCATCGGCTTTCATTTCGTTGATCAGGCGGCGTACATCGCGAGTGGATGAGCGGTAGTTGGGCTCGTTGCGGGCGCGACCCTGGAAATCGACATAAAACACCGGTACCCGAACCACGCCGATGCGCAGGATTTCATCGCCCGACGGCACGTCGAGAATGTCACTGCTGGCGGCCTGTTCTTCAAGGCGGACCTGATCGCGGGTGATGTCAATCTCCCGGGTCGGGCCGCTCAAGCCGGTTTCGGACGGCAGCACGCGCAGGCGAACCACGGTTTCGCGCTCGCCGCGGATCAGCGAGACCACGTCATCCAGGCGCCAGCCGATGACCTCAACCATTTCGTCCTCACCCTGGGCGACACCAACAATACGGTCGCCAGGCTGCAGCCGTCCGTCCAGGTCGGCCGGGCCGCCGGGCACAATTTCCATCACCGTGGTGTATTCGGTTTCGCGCTGCAGCATGGCGCCGATGCCGTCCAGCGACAGGCGCATGGAAATTTCAAAATTGTCGACGCTGCGCGGCCCCATGTAGGCCGAGTGCGGCTCGATGGAGCGGGTGTAGGCGTTCATGAAGAACTGGAACACGTCTTCGCTGTTGAACTCGCTGATGCGCCGGTTCAGGTTGGAGTAGCGCTGGCTCAGGGTTTCGACGATATCAACGTCTTCCTGGTCGGCAAGCTTCAGCAACAACCAGTCGTTCTTGACCCGCTTGCGCCAGATTTCATTCAGTTCGGCGCGGTCGGCCGCCCACGGCAGCTCGGTGCGATCAAACTGGTATTCCTCGTCTTCGGTGAAATCAAAGCCCTGCTCTAGCAGTTCCAGCGCGTGGCTGGTGCGCTCGTCGACGCGGCGCACGTAGCGATTGAAGATGTCGAAAGCCGGCTCAAGGTCGGCCGAGCGCAGGGCTTCGTAAAGATGCTCGCGGTAGCGTTCGAGGTCGGCCACGTCGGCGGCGGTGAAGTAGATGCGATTGCCGTCAAGCAGGCGCAGGTACTGTTCAAAAATGCGCGAGGACATGTCGCCGTTGAAATCATCGCGGTGGTAGTGATAGCTGCGAATGAATCGGTTGGCCAGGCGCGTGGCGAATCGGTGTTCGCTTTTCGGCGCCAGCACCTCGGCGTTTTGTTCAATGACGGTGGCCTGACCGGGCGACAACAAGACGGCCGCCGGAATGGTGAGGGCGGCGATCAGACCGAGGATCATAAATCTGGGCAGTTTGCTATTCATGTCGACTCAGACCCGCAAGCAGGGCAATAGGTTTCGGCGGTTATTCAGGCTTCTTGAGACAGGGCCTCCTGCTCAAGCTGCCAGTTTGCATCGTAACCCAGACACTTGCAAATCGCCGTGACCAGGCTGTGACGAGCAGCCGCCATGGAAACGGTCGGCACCAGGTCCTCCAGGCGGGTCATGGCCTGGCCGGCAAAGCCGCAGGGATTGATCAGCGCGAACGGGCTCAAGTCCATATCGACGTTGAACGCCAGGCCGTGATAAGTGCGGCCGCGCCTGACTTTCAAGCCAATCGAGGCAATCTTGGCATCGGCGACATACACGCCCGGCGCACCCTCGCGCCGCTGCCCGATCTGACCCAGATCGGCCAACACATCAATGGCTGCCTGCTCGAGCTTGTCGACCAGGCAGCGCACGCCCAAGCCCCGCCGATCCAGGTCCAGTAAGGGGTAAACCACCACCTGCCCCGGCCCGTGATAAGTCACCTGCCCGCCGCGATCGGTCTGAACCACGGGAATATGGCCCGGATTGAGCACATGCTCAGGCTTGCCGGCCAGCCCCTGGGTAAACACCGGCTCATGCTCCACCAGCCAAAGCTCATCGGGCGTGGATTCGTCCCGATCATCGGTAAACGCCCGCATGGATTCCCACACCGGGAGGTAGGGCTGGCGGCCGAGGTTGCGGATGGTTAGGGGGAGGGGCATGGTTTTTGGGAAAGGTTTCAGGGTTCAGGGTTCAGGGTTCAGGGGGAGGCTTCGATGAAGGTTTTCCTGAAACCTGAAACCTGAAACCTGAACCCTATCCTTTAAAGCATCATCACCACAACATCCAGCCCGCGCAG
>SKKV01000162.1 GCA_007123575.1 Wenzhouxiangella sp. | reverse complement strand
TGCTGACCTATGGCGGCGTGGTCGTGTTCGTGGTCATTTTCACGATGTATCCGCTGGGTATTGCCCTGATGCGCGAGGCTGATCTGCCCAAGCGCTTGTTCTGCGGGGCCGCTGCCCTGGGTGCAGGTACCTTTACCATGACGGCGTTGCCCGGCACGCCGTCAGTGCATAACGTGATCGCCGCCTCGGCACTGGGAACGGATTTGTTTGCCGGGGCCATCGTCGGGGTGCTGGCTGCTGCCGTGATGCTGGGCGGAGGTCTCTACTACCTTGAGTGCCAATGGCGCCTGGCCCGCGCCCGTGGCGAAGGGTATCAGTCCAACCAGCAGGATGTGGCGATGGAAAAGATGAGCCCGGATGCCAGGGACATTCCTGACTGGCGTCCGGCTCTGGTGCCGCTGATCGTTGTCCTTGGCACCATCCTGCTGCCGCGACTGCTGACCGCCGCCGGATTGGCGGATGCTGATACGCCGGTGATAGGCGGCCTGGTTGCCTTTGCCAATACCCAGCCAATCGTCTGGCCCAGCTTCGCCCTGTTGCTGGGGGCCTTGACCTGCGGCGGGCTGTTCGCCCGGCTGCGCCGCCGCTTCATGGAAGCCCTTGGGAGTGGCGCCAACGATGCCATCATGCCGCTGCTCAATACTGCCGCCGTGATTGGCTTCGGTGGTGTGGTCACCCAGACCAGCGGTTTTTCCGGGTTTGCCCAGGCGGTCATGGCCCTGGATCTGCCGCCGTTGCTGTCAGCTTCCCTGTCGATCAGCGTGGTGTCCGGCATCGTCGGATCCGCCTCTGGAGGTTTGCAGATCTTTATGCAGACTTTTGCCGAATCCTATCTTGTCCAGGGCGTCGCCCCCGAGGCATTGCATCGCGTTGCAGCGATTGCCTCGGGGGGGCTGGATTCGCTGCCGCATAGCGGTGCGGTTATTGCCATGTTGACCATCATGGGACTACGCCATGCCGAAGCCTATCGGGATATTTTCGTGGTCACGGTGGTGGTGCCGGTAATGGCGACGCTGGTCGCGATTGGGGTGGCGATGGTGATGTATTAGCGGCGGGAAGAGGTAAGGGGGAGGAAGGGAGTGGAACGAAAATATCTTCACTTTGCGACTCTGCGTCTTGGCGAGCGCATCATTTCTTGACCGATTGGCGGTGGTATCGTAGGGGGCAACTAGCGAAGCGGACGGAAAGTATGAAGATTCTTTGGGTGGTTGTGGTTTTGAGCCTGACTCTGGTCGCTTGCGGGGGGAGCGGCTCGGAGTCAGCCGATGAGCCTGATCACGTTTTGCGGGCGCAGCAGCGTGCGCTGGATGACGCTCGCTCGGTCGGAGAGGATGCGCGCGAGCGGGTGGACAGAATGGAGCGGGCGCTGGAGGAGGCGCTGGAAGAGAAAGACCCGGCCATGTGATGGCTAATTCCTTTACAGAAAAGCCAATTCGACACGTCTTTCGACGGGGGTGATGAACTGGAACGGCCGGTGCAAAAATGGGCTCGTCGCGTGGCGGCGGTATTTGTCTTGCTTATGGGCCTGATCCTGGTGGGGGATCGGTTGTACCTGCTGTGGATGGGTAGCAATAGTGAGAACTGGCCGACGGTTGAGGGATCTGTACAGTCGTTGGAATACCGGCCGATCGGCATGGGCAGGTCGGGCGATGGTTGGCATCTGAAAGTGGAATACACTTATTCAGTGGATGGTCAGGCGTATGCCTCTGACCAATGGCGCTTTGCCAAGGGCTTCGCGGGGCTGACCGATAAAGAGATTTCCGCTGCCCGGGTGCAGTACGCCGAAGGTGCCGAGGTGGATGTTCATTATCATCCGCGGCGACCGTCGCTGTCGGTGCTGATTCCCGGTGCCGACTCTCAGGCCTGGATGGGGCTGCTGCTGGGGCTGGCCTTGCTGGCCATCGCGGCGGTTTTTTGGCTGGTGCCAACGCACAGCGGCCGGGGAAAATCGACTGCCACTGATTGATGGCGGCACGGAGGAGGTGTTCGTGGGGACAGATATAGCGCAATGGCTTTGGCCGGTGATGGTCATCGTTTTGCTGCTGCTCCTGCTGGCTTTTCAGTTTCAACACCAACGCCGGCTAGGCCGTGTCCTGACCCAGGCCGAGCGGCGTGGCAAGCGCCGCGCAGATAGCGAGCGTGATTCTCGTGAGGCCATACTTGCTGCCCTCGCACATGGTGCCCGGGTGCTATTCAATAACCGCGACAAGCAGTCGGCCATGGAGCGTGCGCTGGCTGAACTCGGCGAAGCCGTTGGCGCAGATCGGGTTTACGTTTTCGAAAATCACCACGACGAAACAACCGGCCGCCTGCTGGCCAGCCAGCGTCATGAATGGTGCGCGCTTGGGGTCGAACCGCAGCTCGATAATCCGGCCATGCAGAACATGGACTACGAGACTGTTATTCCCGGCTTTCGCTCAAGCCTCGAGCGCGGGCAGGCCGTACACGGACTGGTCGCCGAGATACCGGAGCCGGAAAGGTCGCTGCTGCAGTCGCAGAATATTCTTTCCATCGTGGTCGTGCCGATCATCATGGAAGGTGAGTTCTGGGGCCAGATTGGCTTCGACGATTGCAGCCAGGAACGACGCTGGACGGAAGCCGAGATCAATGCGCTGGGCATCGCGGCGGCGACGATCGGAGCGGCGATCCGGGGTATTCGCGCCGAGCAGGAACTGGCCAATCTGGCCAATACCGATTCGCTGACCGGGCTCAGTAGCCGACGCCAGTTCCTCGAGAGAGCCAGGTCTGCACATCTCGAATCGATGAAGTTGGCCAAAGGCGCGGCCTTGCTGGTAATGGACCTTGACAATTTCAAGTCCATCAACGACAACCATGGTCATCCGGTAGGCGACGAGGCGCTGCGCTGGTTTTCCAAGGCCTGCCGGGAGTGCCTGCGTGACCAGGACTTGATCGGCCGCATGGGCGGTGAGGAGTTCGCCGTCCTTCTTCAGGAAGTCTCGGAAGCCGATGCGATAGAAGTGGCCGACAAGCTGCGCCGGAGGCTGGAAAGCTCGCCGCTGAAGATCGATGAGGACGAGATTCAGCTGACCGTCAGCATCGGCGTGGCCGTTTCCAGCTCGAGCGAACGTGATTTCTTGAGCCTGCTAAAACGCGCCGACCATGCGTTATACGAGGCCAAGCGTAACGGCCGCAACCGGGTTGAACGGGCAGAGCCGCATCAGTGAATTGACCTGAGCAGGTTAGCGACGCACCTTGATTGCGTGCTTTTTGATGATCCCACGCAGCTGGTCATAGCTAAGCCCCAGTCGATCGGCGGCATTGCGCTGATTGCCCTGATGCTCCGTCAGGGCTTGCAGGACCAGGCTTTTTTCGCATTCGTCCAGGTAGGCGCGTAGGTCGTCTGGCAGCGCTTGCTGCTGGCGATTCAAGGGTGATGCGTCCTGATCGGAGTCGGGGCGCCAGGGTGACTCAAAGGGGTCGAACTGGATGCCGCTGACCGGCTGCTCGGGGTCGGCGTGACGATAAATGGCGCGCTCCACAACGTTCTTCAGCTGCCTGATATTGCCGGGCCAGCGATGATTGAGCAGCAGGTCGCGCGCCTTGGTCGAAAAGCCGGAAAAAAGCTCGCGACCCAGTTCTCGGGTCATACGCATGGCGAAGTGCTCGGCCAGCGGCATGATGTCCTCGCGACGATGGCGCAGCGGCGGCAGGGTGATGACGTCGAAAGCCAGTCGGTCGAGCAGGTCGGCGCGGAACTTGTTCTCATCGGCCAGCGCCGGCAGATCAACATTGGTGGCACCGATCAGACGCACGTCCACCTCGCGGGTGGTGGACGACCCCAGGCGCTCGTACTGCCCGTACTCGATCACCCGCAGCAGCTTTTCCTGCACATTCATCGACGTGGTTGCCAGCTCGTCCAGAAACAGCGAGCCGCCGTCGGCCAGCTCAAAGCGGCCCTGACGTGAGCGCGAGGCGTCAGTAAATGCGCCAGCTTCGTGGCCGAACAACTCCGACTCCAGCAGGCTTTCACTGATCGCCCCGCAGTTGAGCTTGACCAGCGGTCTGTCCCAGCGCCCGGACAGAAAGTGCAGGCGCTCGGCGATCAGCTCCTTGCCGGTGCCGCGTTCTCCCACCACCAGCACCGGTCGGTCCAGCGGTGCTACCCGCGATACCTCATCGAGCACTTCCAGAAAGGTCTGTGACTCTCCGATCAGTGGCTGTTCGTCGCGGGTCATCGGTTACCGTTTGAAGATCTTTTCTCAACGATAACTAAAAATTGTCGGCAGTGGTCAGGTTTTGTCCGGGCCGGCCCGGCGCGCGGCCGGCTCTGCCACAATAGCGGCCATGGCCAAAACAAAAACGATTTACGCCTGTCGCGAGTGCGGCGCCAGTTTTCCGAAGTGGTCGGGTCAGTGCCCGGACTGCGGTGCCTGGAATTCGCTTGAAGAATCCGTCGCGGCACCAGCAGCGGCCAAGGGGCCGAAAGGCCGTGGCAACTGGGCCGGTACTGCTTCGGCCGAGGTGGTCCGCCTGGCCGATGTTCAGGGCGAGGACAGCATCCGGCGCCTGTCGTCCGGTTTGACCGAGCTGGACCGCGTGCTCGGCGGCGGGCTGGTGCCGGGCTCGGTGGTTTTGCTGGGTGGAGACCCGGGTATTGGCAAGTCCACCCTGCTGCTGCAGGCTCAGGCGCACCTGGCAGCCAATCATGCCAGCCTGTATGTTACCGGTGAGGAGTCGGCCGCGCAGGTGGCGATGCGGGCGCGGCGCCTGGACCTTGACCCGGCCAGGCTGGAATGCCTGACCGAAACCAGTCTGGAAACCGTGCTGGCGACCGCGGCGGCCCGGCGCCCGGCGTTCATGGTGGTCGATTCCATTCAGACTTTATGGACAGAGGCCCTGCAATCCGCGCCCGGTGCGGTCGCCCAGGTGCGCGAGTGCGCGGCCAGGCTGGTGCAGTTTGCCAAGCAAAGCGGCTGCGCGGTAGTGCTGGTCGGGCATGTGACCAAGGAGGGCGCGCTGGCCGGCCCGCGCGTGCTCGAACACATGGTCGACGCCGTGCTTTATTTCGAGTCGGACTCAGGCAGCCGCTTCCGCCTGGTCCGGGCGGTCAAGAATCGCTTCGGCGCAGCCAACGAGCTGGGTGTTTTCGCAATGACCGACAAGGGTTTGAAGGCGGTGGGCAATCCCTCGGCGATTTTTCTGTCCGGTCAGTCCGAGCCGGCACCGGGAAGCTGCGTACTGGTCACGCGCGAGGGTACGCGGCCAATGATGGTTGAAGTGCAGGCCTTGGTTGCGCCGTCGACCCTGTCCAATCCGCGCCGGGTGGCCGTTGGTATTGACCAGAACCGGCTGGGCATGCTGCTGGCGGTGATGAACCGGCATGCCGGCATCCAGATTGGTGACCAGGATGTGTTCGTCAACGTCGCCGGTGGCATTCGGGTCAATGAAACGGCCAGTGATCTGGCTATCGCCCTGGCACTCAAATCGTCGCTGAAGGAGCAGGCACTGCCCAAGGGTCTGGTTGCGTTCGGCGAGATCGGTCTGGCCGGCGAACTGCGTCCGGTCTACAACGGCGAGGAGCGGCTGCGCGAGGCGGCGGGGCAGGGTTTTGACCAGGCGCTGGTGCCCGAGGGCAATCTCAAGGGTGTCAAGGCCCGGATCACGGCGCGCGGATTTCGCACCCTGGCCCAGGCTTTGCAGGCGGTTTGAGATTACAATGTTCAGCCTGCGTTCAAGCGTATCGGCGGATCCTGTTCTAACGCCAATACCGTTGGCGGACCCAGCGCATCGGTATTCGTTTTTCTGGCCAAACTGGAGGTTCAAGACCATGCAACGTCTTTATTCACTGCTGGCCATCACACTGGTGATGACGCTGGCGGCTTGCGTCACCATCAACGTCTATTTTCCGGAAGCAGCCGCTGAGCGCGCTGCCGATCGCTTCATCCAGGATGTGCTGGGTGAGAACGACCGGCGCTCCGAAGCGCCGCCACCGCCGGCTACGGGGGGCTTTCACTGGTCCAATCTGCTGATCGCCAGTGCCTATGCCCAAACACCCAATATCAATATCGACACACCCCAGGTTCAGGCCATCAAGCAGCGCATGTCCGAGCGTCATCGCGAGCACCTGTCGGCCTGGTTTGACGCTGGCGCGATCGGCCTGACCAATAACGGCCTGGTGGAAATCCGTGACCGTTCAGCGGTTGGTTTGGCCGACCGGCGCAACCTGGAGCGGATCGTGGCCGATGAAAACAGCGATCGGAATGCGGTTTATCGCGAGATTGCCGTCGCCAACGGCCACCCGGAGTGGGAGTCGGATATTCGCCAGACCTTCGCCCGCCAATGGATTTCCAATGCCCGGTCCGGCTGGCATTACCAGCAGCCTGACGGGAGCTGGACGCGTAAGTGATGGCGGTGAATTCTGCGCCGGGCGCATCGCCCGGCGCGCCAGTCTGTTACCGTTCTTCGGCGTTCCGCCCAACCTTGTCGGCAGGCATGCGGCATGGGTAGGCGCAGACGGCGCAAACTGCCGACCGAGCCGGTCGTTGTCGATGTAACCGATCTGGCCCACGACGGTCGCGGTGTCGGGCGCATTGATGGCAAGGCAGTCTTTGTCCATGGCGCTTTGCCGGGCGAGCGCGTCAGCGCGCGTCTGATAGATCGCACGCGCAAGTTCGACGAGGCCATCTGCCAGGAGGTGTTGCAGGCTTCTGACGAACGGGTCGAACCAGGCTGCCCCTGGTTCAACGACTGCGGTGGCTGTGCCCTGCAGCATCTGGAGCCCAAGGCCCAGCAGCGTTGGAAGCACAAGCGCCTGGTTGATAACCTGGTTCGCATCGGCGAGGTCGAGCCCGCCGTCTGGGATGAGCCTATTGCCGATGAGCCCTGGCAATATCGGCGCCGGGCGCGTTTGAGCGCGCGTAATGTGCCGGCCAAGGGTCGGGTCTTGGTCGGCTTTCGCGAGCCGCAGGGGCGTTTCGTCGCCGACGTCGGTCATTGCCCGGTCCTGCATCCCGATTTCAGCCACCGCCTGGCCAGTCTGTCTGAGTTGCTGGGCACCCTGTCGGTGGCCGCTGCCGTGCCGCAAATCGAGGTTGCCAGCGGTGACAACGGCTCGGCCATGGTGATCCGAAATCTGGATCCGCTGACCGATGCCGACGAAGCCGAGCTCAAGGCATGGTCGGACCGTGAGTCGGTTGCCGTCTACCTGCAGCCAAAGGGGCCGGATACCGTCCATCGTCTGCACCCAGAAGCGCATCAGCTTGAGTATCGGCTGGAAAAATACGATCTCACCCTGCAGTTCCACCCCCAGCACTTCATCCAGGTCAACGCCCGGGTCAACGCGAAGCTGGTGGATCGAGCCATCGAGTTGTTGGCCTTAGATGGCAGCGAACGTGTGCTGGATTTGTTCTGTGGCCTGGGCAATTTCAGCCTGCCGCTGGCTAAAAAGGCTGGGCAGGTGACCGGTATTGAAGGTGCAGCAGCGCTGATCGAGGCGGCCCGCGACAACGCGGAGCTGAACGGCATCGACAACGTCGAGTTTGACGTCGCCGATCTGACCGAGGATGTGACTGGACGTGCCTGGTACCGGGCCGGATTTGATGCGGTACTGATTGACCCGCCGCGCTCGGGTGCCCTGGAAATACTGCCGCTGGTGGCTGGCTGCGGGGCCAGGCGCGTGGTCTATGTGTCCTGCAACCCGGCCACGCTGGCGCGCGATGCCGGTATCCTGGTCCGAGAGCACGGTTTCAAGTTGGTCTCGGCCGGCATAGCCGACATGTTTCCTCATACTGCACACGTTGAATCCATCGCCCTGTTTGAACGCTAATGACCTTATCGATAGCTCCAGGTCCCTTGATCGTCGGATTTGACGGCACTGAGTTGGATGGCGCCACGATCGAGCGTCTCAAGCACCCCGCCGTCGGCGGGGTAATTCTTTTTGCCCGCAACTATTCTGAGCCGGAGCAGCTGAAGTCGCTTTGCCGCGCATTGACCGAGCTGCGTGACCCACGTCTGCTGATCACCGTTGACCAGGAGGGCGGCCGGGTGCAGCGTTTTCGGGAGGGATTTACCCGCTTGCCACCCTTGGGCACTTTGGGTCGCTGGTATCGCTCGCACCCGGATCGCGCCCGCGATCTGGCCTACCGTCACGGTCGGATCATGGCTGCTGAAGTTCTGGGTCACGGCGTGGATTTGAGCTGGGCACCGGTGCTGGACCTGGATCGCGGCAGTACGGTGATCGGTGATCGGGCCATGGCCGATTCGCCGGATGCCGTGGCCGATCTGGCCGGCTACTACATCGCCGGCATGCGCGATGCCGGCATGGCCGCCTGCGCCAAGCACTTCCCCGGTCATGGCTCGGTGGCGGCTGATTCTCATCACGAGGTGGTCACCGACCCACGTCCCTGGGATGAATTGGTCGAGGATTTAACGCCATTTGCCCGCTTGAGCAGCCAGTTTCAGGCCGTGATGATGGCCCATGTCTGCTTCACGGCCTATGACGAGCGACCTGCGGGTTTCTCGTCGCGCTGGATCGACAACAGCCTGCGCCGGCAGCTTGGCTTTTCCGGCCTGGTTGTTTCGGACGATCTGGATATGGCTGGTGCAGCGCCGGCCGGCGGCCTGGACCAGCGGCTGGCCCAGGCCTTCGAGGCAGGCTGCGATCTGGCCCTGGTTTGTCAGCCGGCTTCGGTTGAGAGACTGTTGGAAAAGGATTTCGACTGGCCGAAGCCGAATCCGGATGCTCTGGCCGGCTTGTATGGCCGGGCCATGGCCACCATAGAAGAACAAACGCTGGTTCCTGAGTTTCGGGCCTGGCGTGAATCATTACAATCCATCGCCGAAACAAACCATGACTGAATACTTCGACCGTCTCAGCGCCTTCGTCGGGCTGCCGGGCTGGGTGCTGCAGGCGTTCATGATCATTCTGGCAGCCCTTCTGCTGGAATTCGTCTACCGGATTTTCGTCACCAAGCTGGCAGGGCTGGCCGAGAAGACCCGTCATCTCTGGGACGACGCCGTGGTGTATGCAGGGAAACGTCCGATTTCGCTACTGATCTGGTGGCAGGGTCTGGTCATGGCTGCGCGCGTGATCGAGCCGAACACCGAAGCCATTGGCTTTTCCACCGATTTTCTCAATGCCCTGCAACAGTTGGGGCTGGTCGTCGCTGCCACCTGGTTCTTTTTCCGCCTGGCCAGCGGCTTCGAGAGGGCCTTTGTTGCTGAACGCCGCAAACGCAACGAATCGGTCGACATAACCACCGTCAGCGTCTTGGGCAGGATTGTTCGGATCGCGGTCGTTCTGACCGGTGTCCTGACGATCCTGAGTATTCTCGAAATCCCGATCTCAGGTTTCCTGGCTGCCGGCGGAGTCGGCGGTATTGCCGTTGGTCTGGCTGCGCGCGACTTGCTGGCCAACTTTTTCGGCGGCTTCATGGTGTTCATGGACCGCCCATTTTCTGTTGGCGACTGGATTCGTTCGCCTGACAAGGAGATCGAGGGTGTGGTAGTGCATATCGGCTGGCGCATGACTACCATTCGCAAGTTCGACCGGCGCCCGATGTACGTACCCAACGCCACCTTCACGACCATTACCGTCGAAAACCCGTCGCGCATGACGCATCGGCGTATCTTCGACCACATCGGCATCCGCTACGACGATCAAGACAAGATCAAACCCATCGTCGACGACGTTCGCGCCATGATCATGGGCCACGAAGACATCGACACTGACCTGATTGTCATGGTGCATTTCGACCTGTATGGGCCGCACTCGCTGGATATCATGGTGATGTGTTACACCAAGACTACGGATTGGGCCGAATATCACCGCGTCCGCGAAGACGTGCTGCTGAAAATCGGCGACATCATTGCCGGTCATGGTGCCGAGATTGCGTTCCCGACCCGGACTTTGAAAGTCGACATGGCCGAGCAAATGGCCCGCGATCAGGCCGCCTCGGAGGCCGCCCGGTGACCGCGCATCAACTCAGCGAATGCTGGCCACCAAATGCCCAGCGTCTGTTCGACCAAGCGGCGGTGGCCAAGGCCCTCGATGACCAGGCCGCACGATTGGAGGCGCGCTTGAGCGATTCACAGCGCGTCACCCTGATGGTGTTGATGAACGGGGGTATGTACCCGGCCGTTGCGCTGGGCTCCCGCATCAATCGGCCGCTGCTGTTCGATCATGTGCATGCC
Organism: Wenzhouxiangella sp.; assembly: GCA_007123575.1. GTDB lineage: Bacteria > Pseudomonadota > Gammaproteobacteria > Xanthomonadales > Wenzhouxiangellaceae > Wenzhouxiangella. The sequence continues at coordinate 4,727 of SKKV01000162.1, read as the reverse complement.
ACCCGCTACCGTGGCAAGACGACCGGCGGTGAACTGAAATGGGGCCGCTGGCCTGATGCGGTAGAAGGTACGATCCTGTTGGTCGACGACATCTTCGATGAGGGATACACCATGCAAGCGGTCAAGCAACGCTTGCTTGAAGAAGGAGCGGCCAAGGTCATCACGGTCAGTCTGACGGTCAAAATGCATGACCGGGGCCTGCGCCGAGACTGGGTTGACGATGCCGCAATCGAGCTGCCAGACCGCTACGTCTTTGGCTGCGGCATGGATTGGCACGGCTACTGGCGCCAACTCGATGAAATCTGGGCCCTTGAAGATGGCTGATCCGCGTCTGGCAATCATTGGCGGAACCGGCGCGCTGGATTTGTTTGAGGTGCTGGATCAACGTACGCTGATGACCGAGTTCGGTCCTCCGTCGGCGCCGCTTTCCCGGGTGATGCTCGGCAACCAGCCGGCCTGGTTTCTTCCGCGCCACGGACAACCGCACAGCATTCCACCGCACCGGGTCAACTATCAGGCCAATATCCAGGCTCTCCATGATCTTGGAGCCCGGCAGGTGGTCGCCATCAACGCAGTCGGTGGTATTGATCCAGCGCTTGCACCCGGTGCTCTGGTCGTACCGGACCAGCTGATCGATTACACCTGGGGCCGTTGTCACACCTTCAGCGACGATGCCGAATCGGCGCTTGAGCATGTTGAGTTTGGCCAGCCCTTCAGTGCCAATGCGCGCGCGGCCATTGTTGATGCAGCCGCGCGATGCGCGGTACCGATTGTCGACCATGGTTGCTATGCTGTTACCCAGGGACCGCGCCTGGAAACCGAAGCCGAGATTCGTCGGCTGGCGGCAGATGGCTGCAGTCTGGTCGGCATGACAGCCATGCCGGAGGCCGCGCTGGCCAGGGAACGGACAATCGATTACGGTATGCTGTGTGTCGTCGCCAACCCGGCGGCAGGTGTCAGTGCCGAACCGATTTCAATAGAAGAAATACATGCGGTACTCGAGCGGGCCATGAGCAAGGTGGTTCAAATACTGCTGGCTCTCGAAGCGTGACGCTGGTCACAGTTATGTGTTTATTCGGCGCTTTGCTTTCTCGTCAAAGCAGCATCAAGGACAAAATGTGAAACATTTCGCGGCACTTTCACTTGGGATTGATGGCTCGCAGCGGTATGCTGTGGTCGCTAAGCAGCAAACTGGAGTCTAGGACTAATGGCCAGAGAGTGGATTTTGTCTGCCTTGAATGTTGGCCCGAAAGACATGATGGTCATGCGGTCCTTGCTCAATCTGGCCAACGGTAGGGATGGTTCAGATAGCTGGCAGATTTCTGTCGATACGGGTGGTGATGTCAGCATTGTTGATATCGACAGCGAAGGGGGCGAGTCGCTGTTAGAAGAGCAGAATCAGATCAGTCCGCTGGTGATCGCGCTCACCAGCCGCAAGGAATTCCGCGGACGTTTCGTATTGCATAAGCCGCTGCGGTCCCGGGAATTTCTGAAGATGCTCAACAAGCTCGCTAGCGGAGACTATGATGCGCTGCCCGAAACTGAGTCGGATAGTGAAACGATCGCTGCTGCGCCAAGCGGTAACTCGGTTTGGCCGCCAATGCCTTCTCCCCAGGCCGGTCATTACACGCTGGCAGAACACCTTCGGCGCCAAACCTGGAAGAAGCCCGTGGTCATCACTCGCCCAGGGTGGCCTCTGATTCTGATTGATCCGGGCTCAGGTGCCTGGTTCTTTGACGGTTCGATTTCGGATCTTGCCCCTCCGATGTTTGCCGAGCCGATGCCCGATTCGGCGGGCGTGCCGGTGTCAAATGCCGAGTTTGTTGATCGTGTCCAAGGCCATCGCCAGCGCCCTCTCAGCGAGCTGAAGTGGTTTGCCGGCCTGGCCCAGGCGCGCGGCCAGCTCCACCCCGACCTGATCGGCGAGGTTCAATTCATGCTGACCCAGGTGCCGTCCGAGGCGATGAAGAACGAGCAGCTTCAGCAGCTTGCCCAGATCCTGATTCGTGGCCCCATCACCCTTGAGGAGCTGCACCAGGAATCCGGCCAGCCGCCCGGCAACGTCATGGCGTTTTTGAACGCTTCCTTCACCAGCGGCAAACTGCTGGTTAATCGGGTTGCGCGGGTAGCCAGCTTTTAGCCCAGCCGCTATTTCTGAATAAGCACCCGGTTCGGCGGCGAGGTTTCCACTTTCCAGCCGAAGTGCTCTCCCAGCCAGTTGAAGGTTTCCTCGCGGTAAAACACGACATGGGTTGGGTCGCGCCGGTAATGCCAGTTGACAAAGCGAGCATCGTCGGTCTGAAAGCGGGTCATGATTGCCAGCCAGCCGCCGCTCTTAAGGCAGCCATCCAGCTGTTTGAACACCCCGGCAGGGTCGTGCAGGTGCTCGACGACTTCGGTGCAGGTAATAAAGTCATAGCTTCGCTCCAGGACGCCAGAGTCGGGTGCGTAGAAGGGATCGAAAAGCGACATCCTGTAACCTGCTTCTTCAAGCATGACGGCCAGGGCAGGACCGGGGCCGCAGCCAAAATCCAGGCCGTTCAGGCCCGTGGCCAGGTGTTTGGTCAAATCTTCGAACAGCAGCAAGAAAAAGCGCCGGTAGTTCGGATCATCGGTTGAGTTCTGGTGCCGGTCGTATTCGGCTTTTTCGCGCTGGCGGTCGGGGCGCTGGGCCGGTTCGAGAAACCGGACCTGACAGCGCGGGCAGCGCCAGTAGTCCAGCCCGTCAATCGACATGAATTCAGTGCAGGACGGGTTCCGGCACACCGGGCAGAGCGGCATCAGCTGGATTTCGCGCGGTCCAGGTTCTGTCGAATCATCCTGAACAGCTCGCGGTAGCTGCGCGACTGGCGCTGGCCAGGCTCGGTCTGGCCGGCCTCGCGTCGAGCATTGCGAATCAGGTTGCGCAGTGCCTGGATATCGGTCTGCGGATGCTCAGACATCCACCGGGTCACGGCTTCGTCGTCGGCGATCAGCTCGTCGCGCCAGCGCTCAACGCCATGCAGCCGCTCGGCATCCAGGGCTCGGCCGGCCGCAAAAGCATCGACAGCTGCCTGCAAGGGTGCGGGGTCGACGCCGCGCAAAAGCTTGCCAATCAACTGCATCTGGCGCCGCCGGGCTTCATGGGATCGAATCTTCAGGTAGTGCGCTATAGCTTCACGCAGGTTTTCGTCCATCGGCGTTTGTTGGCGAAAATCCGCCGGCAGACGGGTTAGTGCCAAGCCGAGCTGCTGTAGGGCGTGGGCCTGCTTTTTCAGCGCCGTCTTGCTTGGTGCTTCGCTGCCGGCATCGTCAATTGTGGCGGGCGATTGCTGCTTGCGTTTGCGGGAGCGGGACATTTTTTGAATTTGATTGATGAGCAGGTCTGGATTGACTGTGACTTTCTACACTTACCTGAATTGGCGATTTGTGGTCTGATGCAAGCCACAACTTGTGGATCGGAGGATACCTCATGAAGGCTTTTCAAAGGAGCGTCTGGCTGACGCTGCTGTTTACCATCTGGGTTGGCAGTTCCGTGGCCATCGCCTCGGATCGGATTGATATCGCTGATGGCAGCAGCCATGTTGGCGACCTGAGCGCTCGGAGCGGACCGATCCGAATCGGCAGCGAGGTGGATATTGACGGTTCAGTTTCCACCCGCAACGGTGCGATTCGCATCGGCGATGATAGTCGCCTCGGCGATATCGATAGCCGCAATGGGGCCATCACCCTGGGCGCGCGCAATCAGGCCGGGGATGTGAGTACCCGTAACGGCAGTATCGAACTGGGCGATGACAGCCACGCCCTGTCGCTGGACACCCGTAACGGCAGCATAGCCATCGGAGCTGGTGGCCGTATCGACGGACAGGTGCATACGCGTAACGGCACCATTCGCGTGGGCCAGCTTGCCGAGGTGCTTGGTTCGGTCAGTACCCGCAATGGCAGTATTCAGCTGCATCCTGGCAGCAGCGTCGCCGGTCAGGTCGAGAGCCGCAACGGCGCTATTCGCCTGGAACAGGCCAATGTGGGTCAAGAAGTGACCAGCCGCGCCGGCAACATCGAGCTGCACCTGGGCAGCCGCGTCGGCGGCGATGTCATCATTGAGATCAGCGAACAGTCGGGTGGACGGCGGCTGTTTGGTCGCAGCGTCGACTACAACGATGCCGGTCACATTCGCATCCTTGACGACAGCGTGGTCGAGGGTGATGTCATCATCCGCCTACCGGCCAACTACAACGCCGAGATTCCCAGCCTCACCATCGCCCCGAAGGCTCGCGTACTCGGCCAGGTCCGCGTCGACTCGCGGGTAGAGCTCAACATCGATGGTGAAGTCGCCGGCGGCGTCCATCAGCGTTGAATTGAGCCCGGAAACGACGAAACCGGCACAGTGGCCGGTTTTGTCTCGGGGATCTGGTGGAGGCGGCGGGAGTCGAACCCGCGTCCGCAAACCTTCTGATCCTGGTTCTACATGCTTAGCCCACTCGATTATTTCTCGTCGTCATGCCGCCCGAGAGGCAGGGCACACATGCCGACCAGTTGCGGTTTGATTTAACAATCTGCCCCGAAACTCGACAGATTGCGATCCTGCTAAGTGATCCCGAGCCGGCTGCGCAGGCTCAACCGGTCAGGAGCAGGCTGGTTTTTAGGCAGCCAGTGCGTAGTTGTCGTCGTTGGCAACTAACTTTGGTACAGCAGGTTTTACGAGGATTGCTGTCTCCTCGGCATGCCCCAGGGTACGTCCGATCCAC
>SKKV01000085.1 GCA_007123575.1 Wenzhouxiangella sp. | reverse complement strand
CCCCGGGCGAGGGAGGACCCGGGGCCTAGGTTCGGATCCGGTTTGGGGACTGTAACCGAATCCTGTGGTCCGCCTAGGGAGGGAGGCGAACCGCACCATGCGCATGGTAACTACTGAGACGGGCACACTCGGGAAAAGTTCCTATTCGGTTCAAAAAATTTGAAAAATATTTTGCTTTATTTTTCAAATACTTAGTGAGCTGCCTGCCAATCCGGGCCGGTTCCGGCCTCAACTTCAAGCACCACATCCAGGCTGGCAGCCTCGCGCATGCGTTTGACCACCTCGGAGCGGACCTGTTCCAGCTCGCCCTGGTCGACTTCCAGCACCAGTTCGTCATGAACCTGCATGACCAGGCAGGCACCGGCGGCCGAGGACTGCAGCCAGTCATCGACGTCGATCATGGCGCGCTTGATGATGTCGGCGGCCGAGCCTTGCATGGGGGCGTTGATCGCCGCGCGCTCGGCGGCCTGGCGGCGGGCGGGGTTGCGCGAGCGGATTTCCTCCAGCCACAGGCGCCGTCCGAACAGGGTTTCGACATAGCCCTGCTCGCGTGCCAGGGCGCGGGTTTCGTCCATGTAGCGGCGCACGCCCGGGTAGCGCTCGAAATAGCGCTCGATATAGGCATCGGCTTCCTTGCGCTCGATTTCCAGCTGTCGGGCCAGGCCCCAGCCGCTCATGCCGTACATCAGGCCGAAGTTGATTGCCTTGGCCGCCCGGCGCTGCTCGCCGCTGACCTCGTCCAGGCTCAAGTCGAACACCTCGGCGGCGGTGGCGCGGTGAATATCCTGACCGTCGGCGAAGGCATCGAGCAGGCCCTTGTCGCCGGACAGGTGGGCCATGATGCGAAGTTCGATCTGGGAATAGTCGGCCGCCAGCAGCACCCGGCCGGGCGGGGCAATGAAGGCCTTGCGGATGCGCCGCCCTTCGGCGGTGCGGATCGGGATGTTCTGCAGGTTGGGGTCGGTGGACGACAGCCGGCCGGTGGCGGTGACGGCCTGGTGGTAGTGGGTGTGAACGCGGCCGGTGTCGGGGTGGATTTTTGCCGGCAGGCGGTCGGTGTAGGTGCTTTTGAGCTTGGCCAGGGAGCGGTGCTCGAGAATCAGGCGCGGCAGCTCATAATCGGCGGCCAGCTCCTGAAGTACATCCTCGGCCGTCGACGGCTGGCCCTTGGGCGTCTTGCGGATCACGGGCAGCTCAAGTTCAGCAAACAGAATTTCCTGAAGCTGCTTCGGCGAGCCCAAGTTGAAGGCCTTGCCGGCTGCCTTGTGCGAGGCCTTTTCCAGTTCGGCCAGGCGGGTTTCGATTTCCGCGCTCTGGACCCTGAGCTGGTCCGGGTCCAGGGCCACGCCCTTCCATTCCATGCGCGCCAGCACCGGAATCAGCGGAATCTCCAGCTCTTCGTAGATGCGCTTCGGGCCTTTCTGCTCGCTTAGGCGCGGCCACAGAGTCTGGTGCAGGGCCAAGGTGACCTCGGCATCTTCACCGGCATAGCTGGCCGCCTGCGCGGTGGGCACCTGGTCGAAGCTCAGCTGCTGCTTGCCCTTGCCGGCCACGGCCTCGTAGCTGGTGGTCTGGCGGCCCAGGTAGCGGCCGGCCAGGGAATCCATGTCGTGACGGGTGCCGGTGGACTGCAGCACATAGCTTTGCAGCATGGTGTCGTGAACAATTCCGGCCAGATTGACGTTGGCACGCCTGAGCACGTTGAGGTCGTATTTCAGATGCTGGCCGACCTTGGGCCGGGTTTTGTCCTCAAGCAGCGGCTTGAACAGGGCGACGGCCTGGTCGCGATCGAATTCGGTGTCCTGGTCAGCGTGGGTCAGCGGCACGTACCAGGCCTTGCCCGGTTCGATCGCAAAGGCGAAGCCGACCAGGTCGGCGTTAAGGGGTTCCAGGCTGGTGGTTTCGGTGTCAAAGGCGATCAGCTCGGCCTTTTCAAGTTTTGCCAGCAGTTGCTTCAGGCCGTCGAGCGTGGTCACCGTCTCGACCTCGAGTGCTGGTTGGTCGGCGCGTGCTTCTTCCTCGTAGGACTTCAGCCAGGTGGAAAAACCGAAGCCTTTCAGCAGCTCGACTAAGCGCGCGCGATCAGGCGTTGCCGGGCCAATCTGGTCCACTTCAATACCGGTTTCGACCTGATCATCCAGGGCCACCAGCTTGCGGCTCAGGGGGAGCTGATCGAGACTTGAGCGCAGATTCTCGCCAACCTTGCCTCCTACCTCGTCGGCCTTGTCGATCAGGGCATCCAGATCGCCGTACTTGTCCAGCCACTTGGCCGCTGTTTTCGGGCCGACCTTGTCGACGCCGGGAATATTGTCCGAGCTGTCGCCGGTCAGGGCCAGCAGATCGCCGACCCGCTCCGGCGGCACGCCGAACTTGGCCAGCACCGCGTCGCGGTCATAGCGCTTTTCCTGCATGCTGTCTTCCAACACCACGCCATCATCTACCAGCTGGGCGAGGTCCTTGTCACCAGAGGAGATCAACACCTCCAAACCCTGGTCCCGCGCCTGGCGGGCAAGGGTGGCGATGACATCGTCGGCTTCCACGCCGGCCACGGCCAGGCGGCGAATGCCGAGCGCATCGATCAGCTCCATCAGCGGGTCGATCTGGGCGCGCAGCTCGTCCGGCATCGGCGGCCGGTTGGCCTTGTAGTCATCGTAAAGCTCGTGGCGGAAGTTGCGGCCGGGCGCATCGAACACCACCACCATGCGCTCGGGCTCAAGCGCTTCGACCAGGCGCCTGATCATGTTGGCGACACCAAAGATCGCGCCGGTGGGCCGGCCCTGGCCGTCGGTGAGGCTGGGCAAGGCGTGAAAGGCGCGGTACAGGTACGACGAGCCGTCGACCAGGCACAGGGTTTCGGATTTCGACATGGCAAGCTTGAGCGGATTCAGGGAAGTGTCTTGGCTGAATGATACGGGAACTGATGGCCGTCATCTGTGCAGCTACGGGAGTCTGTTAGACTTCTGTTAGACGTATGCGGAGGTTGGCTCTATGAAACAAGCGCTACTGCTTCTCCCCCTGCTGGTGGTCTCATCGCTTGCCCTGGCAATGCAGAGCGACGCTCCCCCGCCACCGCCCATGCCCGAGCCGGAACCGCTGCCGCCAAAAGTTCAAGACCCGGATGACCAGCTCGAGCCCCAGGTCCGTATTCGGCGCGAAGACGATCGCACGATCGAGGAGTACATGTCCGGCGGCGTGGTTTACATGATCCGCGTCATACCAGCGACTGGCCCGGCCTACTACCTGATTGATTCCACCGGAGACGGCAACTTCGATGCTCGGCATTATGTTGACCAGGTGGATCCGGTCTATCCGGCGCGGTGGAAGATTGTGGAATGGTAGAAACCGGTTTACGGTTTACGGGTTACGGTTCTGGCCAGGGTTTGGAATTGAGATAGGGATAGGGTTTCGGGGCGGGCTGTGGGGTTGATGCCTGCGGCCTCGAAGGCTTGATCGTTGATCAGGCTCTTCAGGCTTTTGCGTAGGGTTTTACGACGTTGGCCGAAGCTGGTTCTGACGACCTGGTCCAGGGCCGGCAATAGGGCCCGGTCGCTGTCGCTCAGGGACTTTGGCACCATTCGGATGATGGCTGAGTCCACCTTCGGCGGGGGCTTGAAGGCTTGCGGGGGCACGTCGAACAGCCAGTCCATGTCGCAGTACAGGCTGGCCATCACCGACAGGCGCCCGTAGGCCGAACTGCCGGGCACAGCGACCAGCCGATCAACCACTTCCTTTTGCAGCATGAACAGCATATCGCTGATGGCTTCGGCCTGGTTAAGCAGGTGGAAAATCAGCGGGGTCGATATGTTGTAGGGCAGATTGCCGATTACCCGCAGCTTGTCGCTGCCGGCCAGGCTGGCGAAGTCGAATTTCAAGGCGTCGGCCTGGTGAATGGTCAGGCCCTTGGGCTGACCCAGGCGGTCGGCCAGGGTGGTGGCCAGGTCACGATCAAGTTCAACCACATCCAGTCGGCCGGCGCGCTCGATAACCGGCCGTGTCAAGACGCCCTCGCCAGGGCCAATTTCGACCAGGGCCTGGCCAGGCTCGGGGCGAATCGCGGCGACAATGCGATCAATGACCTGCCGGTCACGCAAGAAATGCTGGCCGAAACGCTTGCGTGGGCGGTGCGATGTCATCGGTGGGTGCTCATCTGCTCAGCCAAGTCAACGGCGGCTGCCAGGCTGCCGATGTCGGCTTGTCCGCCACCGGCGATATCCAGCGCGGTGCCGTGATCAACCGAGGTGCGGACAAACGGCAAACCCAGGGTCACATTAACGGCCTGGCCGAACCCGGCGTACTTGAGCACCGGCAAACCCTGGTCGTGGTACATGGCCAGCACGGCATCGAATGCTCGCAATCGCTCAGGCACAAAGGCGGTATCGGCCGGCAGCGGACCAACCAGGTTCAAACCTCGTGCGCAGGCTTCTGCAATCACCGGCTCTATCACCTCGATCTCTTCGCGGCCCAGGTGACCGCCCTCGCCGGCATGCGGATTCAGGCCAAGCACGGCGATGCGCGGCTGCGCGATGCCGAAGCGGGTTTTTAGATCGCGATTTAGAATTTCAAGGGTTTGGGCAAGCGGCTGCGGACGAATGGCCGCGGGTACGGCACTTAGCGGCAGATGGGTGGTCGCCAGGGCCACTCGCAGCCTGCCGGCAGCCAGCAGCATCACCACCCGCTCAACCCCGGCGCGCTCGGCCAGGAATTCGGTATGGCCGCTGAAGGGCACACCGGCATCGTTGATCACACCCTTGTGCACGGGGCCGGTGACCAGGCCGGCAGCCTGGCCAGACAGGCAGTGGTCAGCGGCCACGCGCAAGGTATCGAGCACGTAGCGGGCATTGGCCGGGTCAAGATGGCCGGGCTTTTCTGGCTGGGCCATACCGACTGGCAATACCGCGATGCTACCGGGTTCGGCCACCGCCGGTGCCTGAAGCACGAGCAGTTCTCGCTTGAGACCCAGCCGATCCAGCGTTCGCTGGACCAGGGCCGGATCCGCCACCAGGCAGATGCCAACCGTATTGCCGTCCCTATTGCCGTCCCTATTGCCGTGCCAATCGGCAGCAAGGCGGCAGGCAATCTCCGGGCCGATTCCTGCCGGTTCGCCCGGCGTCAGCAGCAGCGCGGCGGTCACCTCAAAAGATCAGACTACAAACGCACTTCCACGAAGGACTCGCCGCGCAGCTGACGCTGAAAGCGTTCCACTTCGTCTTCAGCCTTCTGGCGAAACAGCATTTCACGCGCTTCGGCGCGCAGCGTTTCGGTCGTGCGATCAGCCTGGCGGGTCTCTTCGAGCTTGAGAATATGCCAGCCAAATCCGCTCTGGAATGGATTGCTGACTTCGCCAGGCTCCAGGTCGTCAATGATCTGCTGGAACAGGGAGCCGTATTCACCGGCGGTGAACCAGTTCAGCCGGCCGCCTATGTTGGCGGTGGTCTCATCGGTAGAGTACTCGCGGGCCAGATCGGCAAAAGACTCGCCGTCGACAATGCGCTGATGCAGGGCAAACAGGCGATCCCGAGCCTGATCGGGCGTGACCAGCTCCGAGGGTTCGATCATCAGGTGGCGGGCGCGAAACTCGCGGACGATAACCTCGGTCTGATCGCGCCGATCACGCACATGCAGAATCACGAATCCGCCCGGGGTGCGCAGCAGATCGGTGTAGGCACCGACCGGGGTCTGCTCGATTGCATCGGCAAACAGCGGCGGCAGGGCATTGATGCTACGCCAACCCACATCACCGCCTTCCAGCGCGTCCGATGCCTGCGAAAAGGTCAGCGCCGCAGTGCTGAAATCCAGCCCGTCATCGAGCTGGCGGCGCACGTCTTCGGCGCGCCGGCGGGCTTCGTCAACTTCGCTGGACGTCGCGGTTTCAGACACCGAGATCGCGATCTGGGACAGCAGGTATTCGGCGCCTCCGAAGCGGTCAGACGCCAGCAGGATATCGACCTCGGTTTCGGTTATGTCTTCCATGCTGTTGACCACCCGCTGGCGCAGACGGCTGGTTAGCAATTCCTCGCGCATGTCGCGCCGAAACTCGCGAAAATCAATGCCGTCGGCTTCAATCGCGGCCCGGAGCTGGCCAACCGTCATGCGGTTTTGCTGCGCAACTTGCTCCAGGGCCTGGTCGACATCGGCATCCGAAGCGCGAATACCAGTCGCTTCGGCGCGCAGTACTTCCAGGCGGCTCATGATCAGACGCTCCAGCATCTGTTCTTCCATCACGCTGCGCGGCGGCAGTCGGTCGCCGCGCGCCTGGGCTTGACGCCCGATCATGTCGATGGCCTGGTCAAGCTCACTTTGCAAGATCACATCATCCTCAACCAGGGCAACGATGCGATCAATAGTGCGAGCGTCCTGGGCCAGAACCAGGGCAGGCAGCAGAAAGATGGCGGCAAGCAGGCCGCGACTGATGTTTTTCATGGTCATCCTAAGAATTTGGGGCTCTCAAAGGCCGAATTCAAAAAAATCAAAAATGTTGATGGGTAAACAATGGATAGGGTCGCCGACCCAGGCTTCCCAGACCTTTCAGGTGCAGTTCCATGAACACCGTTCGCCGGGTTTCTGAATCGCGATCCCTGATGTACTCGCGGCCGGTCAGGCGCAGCGCCCAGCAGCAGCTCTCATATTCAATACCGCCCAGCAGCTCCAGCGTTTCATCATCCTCGAACGAGTAGTTCACGCGCCCGATCAGGTTGATATTGGCACGCACCGGATAACGGAAGCGCAGATCAACCTGGTCAACCCGGTCGCGCCGATAACGGTAACCGATCGAAGCCTGGCGAGCATCGCGTCCGATGAAACTGAGACCAAATCTGGCCACCTGGGTTTCACTTTCCTTGTGATCCCACTGCAAGCCCGCGTTCAGCACCACTTGCCGGGCCGGACGCCAGAAAACTTCGGCCACCGTGGCCGAACGGCTGCGTTCATCGACCGGCTGATCGTCCAGCTGCACCTTCAGGTCGCGGAAATACAGAATCTGGCCAATACTGGCCTCCAGCCGGCTGCGGCCATCATCGGCGCCGATCAAGCGCGAACTCAAGGCCAGGGTCAGCTGGTTGGCATCACCCTGCCGGTCGGCGCCGCTGAAGCGGTTGTGATGAAACAGCTGGCTCATGCCGAAGGTCAGGTCGCGGGTGTCGAAGTTCGGCAAATCGTCTTGGTTTTCGAACGGTACGTACAGGTAAAACAACCGTGGCTCCAGGGTCTGTACGTCGCCGCGCTGGGTGCGCCGCTCAAAGATCAGGCCGGCATCGAAGCTGGCGATGGGGGTGGTTCGGGTCGGGCTGGAAGCCTCCCAGCCGCTGACATCATAGGCTGTCGAGCGAACGCCAACCTCCGGGCGCAAGAACCAGCCAGGCCGGAGCAGGTTGTAGCGCAGCCGGGAGTGGGTATCGAAACGCGCGCCGGTTACCCCGGCATCACGATCGAAATAGACCAGCTCGTTGTCCATAACGAACTCCAAGCCCCGGGTCAGCGGCTGGTCGATGTCCAGCTGAATGCGCGGCAGCCGGCGGTAGGGCTCGTTGCCGGGCGCGACGTTCACATCAAGCACCTGGAAAGCATCGGCCATGACCTGGAACGACCAGTTTCGACCGCTGCCGCGCGCCGACACGCTGGAACGCAGGAACTGCACCGCCGAGTCGGCCAGATCGCTGCCCAGATCAACAAAATAATCCTCGTCACTGGCCCGCCGCAGATCGGCCCGTGCCGACCAGCGCGGCGCCAGACGCGCCTGCCAGGCCAACTGACCGTAATAACGATTGCGATCCGCTTCCCGATCCGACGGCAGCAGCTCAAGGTCGACCTGCCCTCGCTGGCGACGGGTCAGAAAGCGGTACTCGGTGCCTAGCCAAAAACCTCGCTGTTGGATCAGCCTCGGGGTGAAGGTGGCATCCTGGTTGGGGGCAATGTTCCAGTACCAGGGCACGCGCAGGTCAAAACCGTCATCGCTGGAAAAGCCCAGGCTGGGGTACAGGAAGCCGCTTTTGCGCTGATCGTCCAGCGGGAAACTGAGCCAGGGCGAGTACAGGATGGGTACACCCTTGAAGTCGAGTCGGGCATGGCGAGCGGTGCCCTGGCCGCGCTCCAGGTCCAGACGCACTTCGCCGGCCTTGAGTTGCCAGTCGGGGCGGTCCGGATCACAGGTGGTGAAGCTGAACGCATCGACCTGGGCCGTGGTTCCACTCAGCAGCTCAATACTGGCGGCCGCACCGCTGCCCTCGCCGCGGGTGAAGCGGTAGTCGACACCTTGGAACTGGGCCTGGGAAATCTCGGTCTCTACCCAGCCGCGCTCGGCCTTGAGGGTGATCAGCGCATCGCTGTAGCGCAACAGCGCAGGCAGCTCAATGCGACCGCTGGCGCGGTCATAAATCAGCTCGTCGGTTTCCAGGCGCTGGTCGCCGACCTCGACCCGAACCGAGTCGTGAAAGCGCACCGGCTGGTCATGGATGGCTTCGAACTGTTCGGAAAAAATGCGCAGCGGCGAGCTGCCGTCGCGGTCCAGGCGCCGCCGCGGCGATTCGTCTTCCGGCTCCAGGCAAACCAGCTCGGGTCGATCACTGCCGCCGGCCGGCGCTTGCGCCAGCAGCGGCATGGGCAGGATCAGCCCGGAAGCCAGAAACAGGGTTCGAAACAAAATCAAAGTTACCCAGCGGGATCAAGCCGGATAAAGTCGCACAGTCGGGCGCAATGATCAATCATTAGCGCGCATTAGGGCGCAAAAACTTGTCCCGGGTTGCCCGGTCGGCGTTGGCCAGATCAGCGACCTGGGCATGGAAGCACTTGATTTCCTGGTTGCATTCGGCAAGCAAAGCCTCAAACGCGGCCACGCCGGCCTCGTAGGTAGCGGTCATGACCAAGTGGGCATTGTTGAGCTCGACTTGGGCCCAGCGGGCCAGCAGGCGGCTGTCCTGCTCGGCGGCCGCGCCAGCCAGGTCCTCTGACAGGCGCTGATATCTCTGCTGGCGAGCTGCCATCATCGCCTCCTGCTCCATCCCTGCGTTGAAGATTTCGACCAGGTCGGCGCGGGCGGCCAGCAGCATGTCGGTCAACAGCGCGCTCTCGGCCTGCCGCTGCCGCCAGTCGTCCAACAGCTTGCCCTGGCCGGTCGCCAGCAGCCACTGACGAGCTCCGAAACGCTCCACGGTCACCGCGTAGGCCTCGTTGAAAGCCAGCTCGCCGGGAATGTAGAGTTTTTCGTGGGTCAGCTCGTGAAACAGGAAGGCGGCAAGGCGGGCATCGTCCCAGGCCAGCATGGTGTTGAGAACCGGGTCGGAGAACCAGCCCAGGGTGGAATAGGCCACGGCCGGAAAAACGGCCACGTCCAGACCCTCGTCAGCCAGGCGGCGCGCCTTGGCCCAGGCCCGGTCGTTATCGAAGAACGCTCGCATGCTGACACAGCCGGCGAAGGGATAGCACCACTGCCGTGCCTGGAAACTACCCGGCGGCACGGCCACCACGTTCCATACCGCCGCATCGCGCTGAAGATCGGCGTAGTGGCGGTAGGACCGGCTTTCAGGCAGACCAAGCTCGCTGGCCGCATAGGCACGAATGTCCAGCACCAGGGCAAGCCGGCGCGCCAGCTCGGGGTCGGTATCCGGCCGATCGATCAAATCTGCGATAAGCTCACGCCTGGCCAACAGATCGAGCTGACCACTGATCGCCTGCCCGTACCAGCTCAAGGTCGCGCAGGCGCTCATCCCCATCGCCATCACGACGAGGAATAGGCAATTGAGCAAGGACTGGTTCCTGGACGACGAATTCTGGCGCAACTTCGGCCCTCTGATGTTCGGCGAAGACAATTTTCGCGAGGCCGCCGAGCAACTGCCGGGCCTGCTGGAGCTTGCCGGGATAGTACCCCGAACCGTGCTGGACCTGGGCTGCGGCCCCGGCCGCCACGCCCTGCCCCTGGCGGCCTCCGGGCACACGGTAACCGCCGTTGATACCAGCCCCACCCTGCTTGAGCACCTGGACCAAGCGCGCGGTAAGCTGCCGATCGAAATCATCAATGCCGACATGCGCGAGTTCGCCAGGGCCGATGCCTTTGACCTGGTGCTGGTGATGTGGACCAGCTTCGGCTACTTCGAAGACGAGGCCGATCATCGCCGGGTGCTGGCCCATATTCACCAAAGCCTGCGCCCGGGCGGCCGACTGGTGCTTGACCTGGTGGGCCTGGAATACCTGTGCCGCAACCTGGAACCGGCGCATGTCACCGAGTACGAGGACGGGCGACTGCTGCTGGAGAGACCCAACCTGATCGACGGCATGACCCGCCTGGACAACGAATGGCTGTTGATCGACGGCGATCACGTCATCCGCCATCACTTCTCCCACCGGGTCTGGTCAGCCGGCGAAATCCGCGCCCTGCTCGAACAATCCAACTTCAAGATCGACGGCATTTACGGGAGTTATACCGGGGATGAGTATGATTTGGAGGCGGAGAGGATGATTGTTATTGCTGGAAAATAAGGGTTCAGGGTTCAGGGTTCAGGGTTCAGGAAAGCCAGATTGGAGCCCGCCCTGAAACCTGAACCCTGAAACCTGAACCCCTGGTAAACATTTATGGAAAAAGTGAAACGATCGGAAAGCGAATGGCGGGAACGGCTGGGTGATGAAGCGTTCCGAGTGACCCGGCAGGCGGGTACGGAGCGGCCGTTTACGGGGGAGTACAACGACCACGACGAGGATGGCGTTTATCACTGCGTGTGTTGTGATCACCCGCTGTTTGACTCGACCTCCAAGTTTCATTCCGGCTGCGGCTGGCCCAGCTATCACTCCGAGCTTGACGAGGCCGGCATCAAGCAGCGCTTCGACAGCTCCCACGGCATGCGCCGGGTGGAACTGCTATGCCCGCGCTGCGACGCTCACCTGGGCCACATCTTCGACGACGGCCCACCCCCCACCGGCCAACGCTATTGCATCAACTCAGCAGCCCTGACCTTCAAGCCGCGCCACCCCCGAAACCGTAACCCGTAAACCGTAACCCGTTGTTTTACCCAACCAAAATCCCAGCCCAAGCCGCATTCAACAACGACACCAACGTCCCCGCCAACACCGCCTTCAACCCCAACCGGGCCAGGTCGGGACGGCGGCTCGGGGCAATCGAGCCGATGCCGCCGAGCTGGATTGCAATCGAGGCGAAGTTGGCAAAACCGCACAGGGCGTAAGTAGCAATCAGCACAGAACGCTGCGACAGTCCATCCTGCATCTCGCTCAAGGCGATGTAGGCAACAAACTCGTTGGCCACGACCTTCTGCCCGATCAGGCCGCCGACGGCGATGGCCTCACTCAAGGGCACGCCGGTGACGAAAGCCAGGGGGGCAAACAGCCAGCCCAGCAGCAGGGCAAGGTCCAAGGGCTGGCCAAGCAGGTTTTCCAGCCCTGAAATCGACCCCAGCCAGCCCAGCGGACCGTTGACCAGCGCGATCAGGGCCAGGAACGCCAGCAGCATCGCGCCCACGTTCAAGGCCAGCTTCAAGCCTTCGCTGGCACCGCCGGCAGCGGCTTCGATCAGGTTGACATGAGGCCTGTCGACCGCAACGCTAAGCGCGCCGGCAGTTTCCGATTCAGCAGTTTCAGGCACCAGCAGCTTGGCCATCAACAGCGCGGCCGGCGCGGCCATGATCGAGGCCGATATCAGGTGGCGGGCAAAGAAGGTCTGGGTTTCCGGGTCGGCGCCGCCCAGCAGCAGCACGTAGGCGGCCAGCACGCCACCGGCAATAGTGGCCATGCCACCGGTCATCAGGGCGAACAGTTCCGACCGGGTCATGCCGGAAATGAATGGCCGAACCACCAGCGGCGCCTCGGTCTGGCCAACGAAAACGTTGGCTGCCGTAGCCAGGGACTCGCTGCCCGACACCCCCATCAGCCGCTTCATGACCCAGGCCATGGCCTCGACCAGGCGCTGCATCAGGCCCAAGTGGTACAGGCAGGACATCAGCGCGGCAAAGAAGATGATCGTCGGCAGAACCTGGAAGGCAAACACGAAGCCGAAGGTCTCGACGTCGACCAGTGAACCAAACACAAACTCCGAGCCGGCCCGGGTGTAGCCAATCACGGTCACGAACAGGCCGGCCAGCCATTCGAAAAAACGCTGACCGATCGGCACCCAAAGCACGAATACCGCCAGGCCAAACTGGAGGGCCAAGCCGACCAACACCGTTCGCCAGGCAATCGCCGAGCGCTTCTCGGACAACAGCCAGGCCAGCCCCAGCAAGGCAGCGATGCCAAACAGACCGTGAACCAGGCCGGCCATGGTCAGGCTGGATCAGACGCGAAAGGCGGGCAAGCGCTGTTCGATCTCGACCAGCTCCGGGCGCAGGTACTCAGGCAAGCCGTCCTCGCCGAAGGGCGGAAAGCTTTCGCCGTGGATCAGCGGTGCCAGGTAACGGCGCGCAGCCTCGGTAATGCCAAAGCCGTCGTCGCGGATGTACTCGGCCGGCATTTTCTTTTCGCGGTTGGCAATCTGGTCCAGCTCGGCCGTGGCGATATCCCAGCGATAGGGCTGGTCGGACAGGCGCCGAATGACCGGCATGACCCCGCTCTTGCCCGCCCGGGCCAGGTCGACCGCCGCCTTGCCCACCGCTTCGGCATGCTCGACGTCGGTCGCCGAGGCAATGTGGCGAGCCGACCGCTGCAGGTAGTCGCTGACCGCCCAGTGATACTTGTAGCCCAGCTCCTGCTTGACAATCTCGGCTACGGTCGGCGCCACGCCACCAAGCTGGTGATGACCGAAAGCATCGCGCGAGGCAGCTGCGGTCAGGAATTCGCCATCCGCATCACGCAACCCCTCCGACACGACCACCGAACAGTAACCGTGCTGCTCCACCGACTGGCGGACAGCCGCGCAGAAGCGCTTGCGGTCGAATGGCACTTCCGGAAAGAGAATCACCTGCGGTGGGTCGCCGGGGGCCTCTGCCACCAGGCCGGCGGCGGCGGCAATCCAGCCCGCATGGCGCCCCATCACTTCCAGGACGAATACCTTGGTTGAGGTAGACGCCATGGACATGACATCGAGGCTGGCTTCAAGTATGGACACCGCCACGTACTTGGCCACCGAGCCAAAGCCCGGGCAGTTGTCGGTCACGGCCAGATCGTTGTCGATGGTCTTCGGAACGGCGATGCATTGAATGGGATAATCCATCACCTCGCCGAGGCCCGACACCTTCAGCGCGGTATCGGCCGAATCGTTACCGCCATTGTAGAAAAAACAGTCCACCTGGTGGGCGCGAAAGACGTCGATCAGTCGTTCGTATTCGCGCCGATTGTCCTCCAGGCTCTTGAGCTTGTAGCGACACGACCCGAACACCCCGCCTGGGGTGTGGCCCAGGGCATCCAGCTCGGCGTCCGACAGGCTTGCCGTGTCGACCAGGTGCTCTTGCAGAACGCCAAGAATGCCGTGGCGGGCGGCGAGCACGCGGTCACCATCGGCGCGGGCTTGACGAATCAGTGCCGCAGCCGTTGCGTTGATGACTGGCGTAACGCCGCCGGACTGCGCGTAAAGAAAGGTCTTGCCCACCATGAAATAGATCCTCTGTTGAAGGTCGAGTTGACGACAGCATAGCCAATTTGACACCCGCTCGCTTCCCAAGTACTTTTAACGGCTTGACCATCACTTAAAATCGCCGACACAACCGCTATGCGCATCGTACTTCTCGGCCCGCCGGGCTCCGGCAAGGGCACCCAGGCTGCTTTGCTCAAGGACCGCCTTGGCGTCCCCCATATTTCAACCGGCGACCTGCTGCGGGCCGCTGTCCGCGACGGCACCCCGCTGGGGATCAAGGCCAAAGCGGCCATGGACGCCGGCGAACTGGTTTCCGATGAGCTTATGCTGGGCCTGATCGAAGAGCGCATGGGAGCGCCCGACGTCAAGGCCGGCTATCTTCTCGATGGCTATCCCCGCAACCTGGCCCAGGCCCGGGCTCTGGATGAACTGCTAGACCGACTGGCACTACCAGTGGACAAGGCCCTGGCCTTGACCGTGGACGAAGAGCAGATCGTCCACCGCCTGGCCAAGCGCGCCGAACAAGAGGGTCGCTCCGACGATACCGAGGAAGTGGTTCGCAATCGCCTCGCCGTGTATCGCGAGCAGACCGCGCCGGTAACCGGATACTACGCCGAGAAGCAGCTACTGCAAGAGGTTGACGGCATGGGCAGCATCGAAGAAATCAACCAGCGTCTGACGACTGCGCTGGGCTGACTCGAATCAGGATGCGCAGCGACTGATCGCTGCTGCGTTCGACAGCCACGATTTCATGGCCAAGCCTGTCACACAAAATGGCCAAATCCATCTCTGCCAGCGGATCGGTTGCCAGCACTTCGAGTATCTGACCCGGACTCATGGTCTTGAGCGCACGGCTACACAAGCTCGCCGGCACCGGGCAAAGCTGACCGCGGGCATCAACCCGCCGGCCAGATGCAGATGTTCGTCTTGATGATTCAGATTCCAGTGTCTATTCCCTCATGATCGATTTACTGCAAAAACTGCTGGCGACTACCCTGTTCCGCATGGGGCCGCAAGACCTGCCGCCTGGCCCCAGCGTCATGCTCACCTGCCTGGTTCTTTACGTGCTGATTGCAGGTCTCAGCTTGATCAGCCCGGAGCCGGCGCCCAACACCGCGCTTGTGATGCTCATGGCCGTCGCCGTACCGCTGGTAGTGTCGAGAATCATACTCCTTGCCGCCGGCAAACTGGCCCGATGGCAACAAACCGTCGCTGCCCTGTTCGGCACCAGCGCGCTGCTTTCTGCGGTAAGCCTGCCGTTTGGATGGGCCGCCGGCGACCAGGCCTCGACCGTCAACGGTTTGATCCTGGTAGCCATTTTCTTCTGGTCGCTGGCTGTCAACGGTCATATCTGGCGGCACGCCCTCGAGGTGTCGTTCGCCGGCGGCCTGGCCATCTCCGTGCTATCGTTCGCCGCTACTTTGTTTGCAGTCAACGCGGT
>SKKV01000257.1 GCA_007123575.1 Wenzhouxiangella sp. | reverse complement strand
CAAAGCACAATCCCGTCAGTCCATCCAGCTACCGATCTCGGCGTTGATGCCCTCGCCGCCCGGCATGCCGTTGGCGCCGAAAGACCAAACGTCGATCTCGCCATGAACGCCTGGGTTGAGATACTGGTAGTCGCGCCCCCAGGGGTCACGCGGCAGCCGATCAATGTAGCCGCCCTGGCGCCAGTTCGGCGCTTCCGGCTGACCCGAGGGACGTCGCACCAGCGCTTCCAGACCCTGCTCGGTAGACGGGTAGGCATAGTTGTCGAGACGGTACATGTTCAGCGCCGTCACCAGGGCCTGCACATCCTGCTTGGCCTTGGTGATCCGCGCACGATCAGGCTCATCCATGACCCGCGGCACGACCACGGCAGCCAGAATGCCGATGATGACCACCACGACCAGGATCTCGATCAGAGAGAAACCGCGCACAAGGCGGGAGGGAAAACCTGTCATTGAAACCTTACCTTTGACTGTTGTCAGACAATACCGTCAGCAGATGTAAAGCCCATTAATTTCAAGGACCTTGCATCGGACCAGAACCTGCCATCTTACGCCGTTCTGGGGCGGGGATTCCGCTTCAGTTCGACGCGGTGGCGAGGCCTTCAGCGGAACCCCCGCCCCAGAACGGCTGCCCGAGCCTGGTTCCTTCCATCAACCCAAGCCTGTTCAGAGTTAGTCAAGGCTCACTTCAACAGACCATACGCCGGGCCAGGTCGTTCCAATCATCCAAAACCAAGCCATCGACCCGATAGTTGGGATCGTGAACCTGCGCTGCACTCATGGCATGATAACGCGCATGCCAGTCAACGACGATGCCGCCGATCATGCGCCTGCCACGCAGCTACTGTGACGCGAGCCTGATCGTCGGCGAAACGGCCGAGCTGGCCGAGGGGCCGTCCAGGCACCTGGTGCGCGTGCTGCGCCTGCGGACGGGCGACCACGCGATCCTGTTCAACGGCGACGGTCTGGATTATCCGGCCACCCTGGTCGAAGCCAGCCCCAAGCGCTGCCTGGCCAGCATTCGGGCCAGCGAGGACCCGCGAACCGAGTCGCCGCTGCAAATCCGCCTCCTTCAGGCGATTGGCCGCGGCGAGCGCATGGACTGGGCGATTCAGAAATCCGTCGAGCTTGGCGTGACCGCGATCCAACCCCTGTTCAGCGAGCGGACCGAGGTTCGCCTGGACGAAAGGCGCGCGGCCAAGCGCCAGGCCCGCTGGCAGCAGGTAGCGATCTCGGCCTGCGAACAGTCCGGCCGGGCCAAGGTTCCGAGCGTCGAAGAGCCGATCGCTGTCAAAGATCTTGCGCCGGCCAGTGCTCTGAGCCTTTATTTGCATCCACGCGCCAAGCAAACTCCAGCATCGCTGACCGGCAAGACCACTGAAAAAATCGACCTGGTGATCGGCCCCGAGGGCGGACTCAGCGACGGCGAAATCTCGCACCTGGAAAAGCTCGGCTACATCGGTCTTCGCTTAGGTCCACGCGTGTTGCGCACCGAGACCGCTGGACCTGCAGCCATTGCTGCGCTGCAGGCACTATTCGGAGACTGGCGATGAGTTGGGCCCTGCGCAGGCGTTTGGCCCGCTCACGGCGCTGGCTGCTGGACCACGACAATCGGGTCACGTTCACCATCATCTACATCACCCTGGCCCTGGTGCTGTCCATGGCCATCTCGATGTTCTGGCTGGTCGCCGTGGTTGCCGCCCACGGCGTCATCGAATACTGGTCGCTGGGCAAGCAGGGTATCCGCGATCATCGCCTTGGCCGAACGCTCTGGCATATCAAGCTCGACATCATGCTGGTCCTGGCCGCACTCTGGCTGGGCCTCTACATCGACCTGCTGTTCGGGGTCGCCGGGCTGTCGGCCGCGGCTCGCACCGGCGCCCAGGTCTCGGCCCGCGTGCTGGCCTGGCAGCGTGCCATCCGTGGCGTTCTGCTCAGCGTCGACGAAGCCGCGCTGGCTGCCAAAGCCGCATTCGGCAACAAGTCAGTCAACGGTGAAAACGGTGCAGGCCTGAGAAACAGCCCGCCCCCACCGCTACCCTGGCGCCTGCGCTGGGGCTGGGGAGACCGCCTGACGGTGGGCACAAGCGCAATCTTTGCCGCTCTGATTCTGCTGACCCCGGTGATCACTGATCATAGCGTGGCAGAAGCCCTGATGATTCTGGGCGAAGACCTGCACCCCTGGCCGTTTGGGGAGGAGCGGTGAGAGTTTCTTCTTACATCTTCCCTTGCTAGACTACAGTGTCGCCAAACACTTGGGTCCATCCCATGCACTACCCCGACCCCTTCGATGTCATCGTCATTGGCGGTGGCCACGCCGGTACCGAGGCCGCCCTGGCCGCGGCGAGGGTCGGTGCGCGTACGCTGCTGGTCACCCACAGCATTGAAACCGTTGGCCAGATGAGCTGCAACCCGGCCATCGGTGGAATCGGCAAGGGCCACCTGGTGCGCGAAGTGGACGCGCTGGGTGGCGTCATGGCCAAGGCCGCCGACCAGGCCGGGATCCAGTGGCGGCGACTGAATGCGCGCAAGGGGCCGGCCGTTCGCGCCACCCGCGCCCAGTGCGACCGCGCTCTATACCGATCGGCTATTCGACGAGCCGTCGAGCATCAACCCAACCTGACCCTGTTTCAGCAAGCCGTCGATGACCTGATTGTCGAGCATGGACGCGTGGTCGGCGTTCGCACCGGCATGGGGCTGAGTTTCCGCGCCCAGGCAGTGGTTCTGACCACGGGCACGTTCCTTGGCGGCCGCATCCATATTGGCGAGACCAACCTGGCCGGCGGCCGCGCCGGCGATGCGCCGTCCAATGCACTGGCCAGGCGCCTGCGCGAGCTGCCGTTTACAGTCGGGCGCCTGAAGACCGGCACACCGCCGCGCCTGGACGGGCGCAGCATCGACTTCTCGCAGCTGACCGAGCAACCCGGCGATGCGCCGCGTCCGGTGTTTTCCTTCCTCGGCAGTCGCGACGATCACCCCGCGCAGGTGTCCTGCTACATCACCCGCACGACCACGGCCACCCACGACATCATCCGCGGCAGCCTGGACCGCTCGCCGATGTATTCCGGCGCCATCGAAGGTTCCGGCCCGCGCTACTGCCCGTCCATCGAAGACAAGATCGTGCGCTTCGCCGACAAGGACTCGCACCAGATTTTCCTCGAGCCCGAGGGGCTAGACCTGAACGAGTGGTACCCGAACGGCATCTCGACCAGCCTGCCCTTCGATGCCCAGATTGAGTTCGTGCGCAGCATTCCCGGTCTGGAGCAGGCTCACATCACCCGGCCCGGCTACGCCATCGAATACGACTTCTTCGACCCGCGCGAGCTCAAGCCCAGCCTCGAAACCCGCCATGTCCCGGGGCTGTTCTTTGCCGGCCAGATCAACGGCACCACCGGCTACGAGGAGGCCGCCGCCCAAGGCCTGCTCGCCGGCCTCAACGCCGCCCGCCAGGTGCGCGAGCTCGACCCCTGGCTACCGCGTCGCGACCAGGGCTACCTGGGCGTGCTGGTCGACGACCTGGTCACCCAGGGCGCGCCGGAGCCGTATCGCATGTTCACCAGCCGGGCCGAATTCCGCCTGCACCTGCGCGAAGACAATGCCGATTTGCGCCTCACTAAAATCGGCCGCGAATTGGGCCTGGTCGACGATGCGCGCTGGGACGATTTCTGCCACCGCCGCGAAGCCATCGACCAAGAACTGGAACGCCTGCGCCGCCTGCGCATTGCCACCGGTTCGGCCCTGGCCGAGACCTGCAGCCAGGCGCTGGGCGTGGACATCGCGAAGGACGTAACCGCCGAAACCCTGCTGCGCCGGCCGGAGGTGGAGTATGCCGACCTGATGAAGATTGAAGAGCTCGGACCCGGCAGCGAGCGTGAGGACGTGGCCGAGCAGGTTGCCATCCAGATCCGCTATGCCGGCTACCTGGCCCGCCAGCAGGCCGAGATCGAGCGTCAGCAGCGCGCCGCCGGGCAGCAGATTCCCGACGACTTTGACTTTGCCGAGGTCAAGGGCCTGTCAGCCGAGCTGTTGGAAAAGTTGAACCACATCCGACCGCATTCAGTGGACCAGGCGCAGCGTATTCCGGGGATGACGCCGGCGGCAATTTCGCAGTTGTTGGTGTATTTGAAAAGACATCGGAGTGCGGCGTAAAAACGGAAAAGGGGGAAGAGGGAAAGAGGGAAAGAGGGAAAGAGGGGAAGGGGAAAGTGCCCGTTTGACACGACGTCGGGGATGCCCGACTTTCAGTCTTCTTCCAACTTTCGCAACGGGTGGTATCTGTCAGATCGCGGGATGGGCGGGTGCGGAAGCTGGCGAGGTGCGTTTTCCGGGCTTTCAGGTATTGCCATTGCGTGATCGGAGGCAATTGAGCCTCGGGGCCTTGGAGCT
>SKKV01000127.1 GCA_007123575.1 Wenzhouxiangella sp. | reverse complement strand
TCGCGGCGCTGGGCGGTGACCGTCAAGCGGTCCAGATCCATGGAATCGCTGGTCTCGCCACTGGCCTGAGCAGCTTGCTGGGCAAAGGCGGGCAAGCAAAGGGACGACAGGATGGCGGTAAAGAGCAGCTTTCGGGGGCAATTGATCATGGTTTTTCCTGGCAGTTGAACGTTGCGGAGAATGTGATCGGCAGAGATCGCTAACCCCGCAATTCTTGGCCAGGCTGATGACAATACGGCGACGCCGGGATAACAGAAATTTAACGGCCGGCTGTCGCTGCAATAGACTGCCTTCGCTGCTGAAGATGTCGCTTCAGGGCTTCCGGGCGGTCGGTCAATATGCCGTCCACGCCGAGGTCAATCAGCTCGTCCCAGGTCGCTTCGTCGTTGATCGTCCAGACATAGACCGGCACGCCGATGGAGCGTGCCGCGCGGACCAGGCGCGGGGTCAGCAGACGACGTTCGCCCAGGGTTGGAGGGATAGCCAGCACATCGGCGTGGCGCGGCCAGAATCGGGCCAGGCCGAGGCTGGACAGAATCACGAAACTGCGCGCCTCGCTGGCTGACGCCACCGTGGCCAGCTCGGGCGCCGCCCGACGCAAGCTGGCCAGGGTTTGCTGGTGGAAAGAGGCCAGCAAGACGCTGCCTTGGCGCTCGTGCTCGGCAATCAAATCCATCACAGCTTCGATGACCTCGTCCCCCGGTGGCTTGATTTCGATCAGCAGGCGATGGTCGGGATAGCGATTGAGCACTTCCTCCAGGGTCAATATCTGCTGGCCGCGGCCGCGCCACACATATGCGTCGCTGTAGGGGCCGAACTGGCGCTCGCCAGGCGTCATGTCGAATGGCCACCGATAGCCGGCGTCCAATGCACGCAGTTCGGCCAGGGTCAGTTTGCTGACCGGCCCGCTGCCGTTGGTCGTTCGATCCACGGTATCGTCATGAATGACCACCGGCACACCATCGGCGCTTAAGTGAATGTCGAGCTCCAGCCAGTGACTGCCGACGGCCACGGCGTGATCAAATGCCGCCACGGTGGAATCAGGCCGTTCGATCAGCCCGCCGCGATGGGCAATCACTTGCACCCGCCAGAGTTTTTCGATATGGGGCCATTCGGCCGGTCGGGGCCAGGCCGCCACGGCCAGCACCAGCATGGCCAGACTGCCAAAGCCCAACAAGCTTTTTGCGGTCCTGGTCACTGCTGTGCTCCGCGCTTTTCAAGGCTGAAACCAATCGCGCTGTGTTCGGTGAAACCCTTGGGAGGCTCGGCGCCATTGCGGTGCGGACTGAGCCAGTCGCCTGCATCGGGCCAAAGCTGAAGCTGAGACTTGAAGAAGGCCAGGACAAAGTGGCGGTTGAGATCGTTGAGCCGCTCAATGTCCCAGATCGGCTCGGCGTAGTGCTGGAACTCGCGCAGGCTGTCACGACTGATCGGCGGCGGCGGCATTGGTGCCACGTTGTGGCGGGCCTGGTGATAGGTCAGCAGCCAGCGTGGTTGCCGGCCGTGCTCGAAAATCCAGCGCGCGCCGCGCTCATAGCCCGATACCAGGTCGGCATCACCGCTGATCAACAGCAGCGGCACGTTGATCTCGCCCAGTGCTTCGGCCGGCCACAGGCTGAGCCCGTTCAATCCAACCCGCTCCAGGGCCTCCGGCCCACCCCAAGGTGCAATGGCAACCAGGGCGGCAATGCGCGGATCGGCTTCGTGCTTGGGGGCCAGCAAAGGCGTCAAATCCACCCCAGCCAACGGCGGTAGTTCAGTCAAACGCGGGTGCAAGCCGGCCCCGGCCTTGACCAATCCTGCATAGCCGCCCATGGAGTAACCAACCAGCCCTATGCGATCTGCGTTGAGATCAAGCTCATCAATGCCCACCGTGCCTGACTGGATCGCATCGATCACGGCACGGATATCGGTCGGCTTGTTGATCAGCACATCGGCGAACTCGCCACGGTCGGAATGCAAGGCGCCGCTGTGGTCGATGCCGATGGCGGCAAACCCGTGGCTGGCCAGATGTTCGGCCAACCAGGCCATCAGCACCCGGGAGCCCGGGTAGCCGTGGCTGATCAAAACCACGGGCAAGGGGTTGGTCACTGTCGCGGGACGGGCCTGCATCCGTGAATGGCCGCAGAAATCGAAAGGCACCACCGGTCGCTCGGGGTCGTTCGGCCCGCTGCCCAGCGCATCGCGATAGGTAACAGCCTCGCCACTATCCCCTTCGGCCGGGTACCAGAGGCTCAAGTCCAGCTCGCGGCCGTTGCCGCCAGCCGGGAGACGGAAGTCCTGCACGCCAGCGGCGCTCGGTCCCGCTTCGGCCAATGGTGGTGCGTCCGGGCGCCGATTCTCGGGACAGGCCGGCCCCAGGGCAAACGCCGGAAGCGCCAAGGCCGCAATAAAGCAGGACAACAGGCGGGAGATACGTTTCATTTGAATCCTCAAGTCACTTTTGCCCGAATTCGAGCTGACAGCCATTCGCTAAACAGCACTGTGGCCAGAATCACAAGGAACAAGGTGCCGACACGTCCCCAGGCCAGGGTGTCGATCGCGCCGATCAGCGCCAGACCCAGGCCACCGGCGCCGACCAGCCCGAGTATGCTGGCCTCGCGGATATTGATATCCCAGCGGTAGACGACGATGCCGACAAAGGCCGGCAGGACGCTGGGCCAGACCGCGTAAACACGCTCCTGCATGGGACTGGCACCCAGGCTGCGCATTGCTTCGACAGGCTTGGGCGAACTTTCTTCGATAGCCTCATAGAGCAGCTTGCCAATAAACCCCACTGAGCGCAGGGCAATGGCAACGATGCCCGCGACCACGCCCGGGCCAAGAATAATGACCAGCAGCAGCGCCCAGATCAGAGAGTTGACCGAGCGCGAGGCGACAATCAGCAGCAGGGCCAACCAACGCAGGCCCGGTATGGGCGGCGATGTGTTTTCAGCTGCGGCGAAGGCCAGCGGCACGGCCAGCACCATGGCCAGCAGCGTGCCCAGGGTGGCCATATGCAGGGTTTCGAGCAGGGGCCGGCCAAGCTCGCGGGCAAAACCCAGGTCCGGCGGAATCATGCGGCCAAACAGGTCGCGGCCCTGCTGCGGTGCATCCAGCACAAATGCCCAGATCGTGGCCTCGCTGATCACCATGAAGCTCCAGGCCAGCACCCCGATCAGGGCCAGAGCAAAACCAGCCCAGCGCAACAGGCGGTCGCGCGGCCAGGGGTTCCAGTGCGGTGCCGAGGCAGTCATCGCAAGCGCCGCCGCAGCCACTGCGACAAATACTCGGTCATCAACACGATACCGATGATCAGAATGATGATCGCCGCCGCACTGTTGTATTCAAAGCGATCCAGCGAGGTATTCAGGGTTGCCCCGATACCGCCGGCGCCGACGATGCCGATGACCGCCGACTCGCGAAAGTTGATGTCGAGGCGATACAGGGTGATGCCGGTCAGTCGCGGCAACAGGAACGGCCAGACGCCGTATACCATTTGCTGGCCCCAGCTTGCGCCGCTGGCCCGCATCGCTTCCAGGGTGGCCGGCGGCATCGCCTCGATTTCTTCAGCGGCCAGTTTGGCAATGAAACCGAAACCGGCAAATACCAGGGTCGCCAGGCCAGCCAACGGCCCGAAGCCAAGCATGGCAACGAACAGGATGGCAATGATGATTTCCTGGAAGCTGCGGGAGATCGCGATCACCGCTCGGCAGAAATGGTAGACGGGGCGAGCGGCAATGTTTGCGGCGGCACCGAAGGCGAACGGAATGGCGAGCAGAAATCCGAGAAAGGTCGCGGCGAAAGTCATTGCCAGGCTTTCTTTCAAGCCCAGCCAGATGGCGTCTGCCCGGCTAAAAAAATCGGGTCGCAGCAGGGCGCCTGCCATCTCCATAGCGCGCGGCATGCCAGCGGCGATACGGGCCAGCGGGACGTCCAAAGTGAGCAATACGACCAGCAGATAGGCCGGCACCAGCCCGGTCAGCAGCCAGCGCAAGGATCGCGACTGGATCAGCGGCGGCCGACGCCATGATTGGGGTTCTGCCACGGCAGTCATGGTACTTCCGCAGGCGAGTCCGGGTCGTGCTCTGGCTCGTGCGACGACCATTCATCGGCACCGTAAATCGTGTTCATGCAGGCCTCGTTCAGCGCCTCGGGCGCACCGTCGAAAACCACCTGCCCGGCACGCAGGCCAATGATGCGCTGACAGAACTCGCGCGCCAGCGGCACATCATGCAAGTTGATGATGGCGGCGAGCTGCTGCTCGCGACACAGCTCGAGCAGCAGACGCATGATCTGGCGGGAGGTGCGCGGGTCCAGACTGGCGGTAGGCTCGTCAACCAGCAGCAAGCCGGGTTGCTGCATCAGCGCACGAGCGATGCCAACACGCTGGCGCTGGCCGCCGGAAAGTTGGTCGGCGCGGCG
>SKKV01000167.1 GCA_007123575.1 Wenzhouxiangella sp. | reverse complement strand
CGGTGCCGGGCAGGAAGCCAATGTCCTCGCCGACCGAAACCGTGGCCCGGGTCATGACGATTTCGCGGTAGATCTTTTCATCCAGGGTCTGGGCCAGGCCGGCGGCCAGGGCGAGCAGGGTTTTGCCGGTGCCGGCCGTGCCGAGCAGGGTGACGAAATCGATCTGCGGGTCCATCAGCAGATTTAGGGCGAAATTCTGCTCGGGGTTGCGGGCCATGATGCCCCACACGCCATGCTGCTCGCGGCGGAAGTCGCGTGCGACTTCGAGCACGATGGCATCGCTGTCGACCTCGCGTACCAGCGCCTCGAGGCCGTTTTCGCCGGCCAGGCGCAGGCACTGGTTGGGATACCAGTCATCTTCGGCCTGGCGCCCCATGCGGTAGAAGGTGCCGCTGCCCTCGGTCCACGAGTCGCGCGTGGTGTGTGCTTCCCAGAACGAGTTGTCAAGTTCTCGCAGGCCCGTGTACAGCAGGCTCAGATCATCCAGCGCACGGTCATTGTGATAGTCCTCGGCCAGAACGCCATGGATGGCCGCCTTGATCCGCAGGTTGATGTCCTTGGAGACCAGCACGACCTCTTTGTCCGGGTGCTTGCGGATGAGGTTGAGCGCGGCCAGCAAAATCTCGTTGTCTGCCAGGGAGCCGTCGCCGACCAGGTCAGCGCCGTTTTCAAAGTGGCCGGTCTGAAAGTACAGGCGTCCGCTGCCGACTTTCAGGTTCAGCCCTTCCGGCTCGGCCAGTTCGACGCCTTTTTCCAGCGCATCGCCCGGACGGATCATCTGGCCAAGAAAGCGGCTGACCTGGCGTACGTTGCGAGCCACCTCGGAAACGCCTTTTTTGGCCTTGTCGAGCTCTTCGAGCACGATCATGGGTAGGTAAATATCGTGTTCGTCGAAGCGGAACAGCGCGGTGGGGTCGTGCATCAGCACATTGGTGTCCAGTATGTACAGACGCTGGCACTCGGCCATCATGGGCAGGTGGCTCCTAGAAGGGAAAGGGTTGGATCCGTTGGCTTTGGATAGGGCAAGCGCTCAGCCGAGCTCGCGCACGGCGGCAAGCACTTCCTCGACATGGCCGGGCACGCGCACCTTGCGCCATTCGCGCACCAGCTTGCCCTTGGCATCAAACAGGAAGGTGCTGCGCTCGATGCCCATCACCTTCTTGCCGTACATGTTCTTTTCCTTGATGACGTCAAACTCCTTGCAGAGCTTTTCATCGGTGTCGGCCAGCAGGGGAAAGGGAAATTCATGCTTGGCGGCGAATTTGTCATGGCTGGCCGCGGTATCACGTGACACGCCGATGATTTCGCAGCCGGCGGCCTGGAAATCGGCATAGTGGTCGCGGAAGCCCTGGCCCTGCTTGGTGCAGCCGGGGGTGTTGTCGCGGGGGTAGAAGTACACGACCACTGGTTTGCCCTTGAATTCATTCAGTTTCAAGGTCCGGCCGCCGCTGGCTTCGAGTTTCGTTGCAGAAAGCTTGGGTTGTGAGCTCATAAAATTATTGTTAATTCAGTTACTTGGATGGTCGGGGCGCGAAAAGCCAGCCCGCTTATGAGGTAAACTAGCATACTTGCGTCACCCTTAGGCGGCTCGGAACGGGCTGCCCTGTCATGTTTAACGGAGTTGACATGTTGAAAGGTTCTATCGTTGCCCTGGTCACGCCAATGACTGCCGCAACTGAGGTCGATGAGGCGGCCTGGCTTGCGCTGCTGGACTGGCACCTGGCCTCGGGCACGAACGGGGTTGTGGTTGGCGGCACCACCGGTGAGTCGGCAACCTTGACCGAATCCGAGTTTGCCAGGTTACTGGAGCTGGCCGTCGAGCGCGCCGCCGGCCGGATGAGCATTCTGGCCGGGACCGGCAGTTCGTCGACGGCCGCAACCATCGAGCGCACGGCATTGGCGGCGCGGCTTGGCGCGGATGCGGCCCTGGTCGTGACACCGTCCTACAATCGGCCGTCGCAGCGCGGTCTGCTGGCCCATTTCCGCGCGGTGGCCGATGCGGCCGACAGGCCGGTGGTCTTGTACAACGTGCCGGCGCGCACGGCCGTGGACTTGCAGCCGGAAACCAGCCTGGCCCTGGCCGAACACCCCAATATCGTTGCGATCAAGGAAGCCGTGTCCGACCAGCAGCGCATCGCTACCCTGGTCAATGGCGGCTTGGCGGTGCTAAGCGGGGATGATCCAAGCTGTTGTGAAAGTATGCGGCTTGGCGCCAAGGGTGTGATTTCTGTGGCCGCTAATGTCATACCCGCTGCGTACGCGCGCTTGTGCAAGCTGGCCCTGTCCGGCCAGGCTGAGCAGGCGCGGGCCCTGGACGCAGGCTACGCTGAACTGTATGAGTTTCTTGGCGTCGAATCCAATCCGGTGCCGGTCAAATGGTTGCTGAGTGCCATGGGTCGAATTGATCGCGGCATTCGACTGCCGCTTGTGCCGCTGGATGCGCGCTGGCACGAGCGCGGCAAAACCCTGGCGCATGCATTGACCAAGCCGGTTGCGGTAAACTGACAGATTGCGCTAAGCCTTATGCGCCCACCTTCCCATTCCAAGTTCTAGGGGTTTATGAACTCAAAACCCATGCTCAAGTTGATCATGCTGCTGCTGGTGGCCTGTGTTGTTGCCGGCTGTGCCAATCGTGATCGCCAGCCGGTTTATGTTGCGAGCGAGGAAGTGTCGACCATCCGCGTGCCGGATGGCTTGAGCACGCCCAGCATTCGCCCGACCTACCGTATTCCTGGCTACTCTCTGCCCGAGCTGGCGGCCGTCGGTGACGAAGCCAGGCCTCCCCGGGTGCTGCCCAGTGCCGAGGCCGAAGCGTCGCGTTCACATATCCGGTTTGGACCCAGCGGCTTGTTCCTGGCCGTGGAGGATGAAGCCGACAGCGTCTGGCGCCGGCTGAGCTTTGCCTTGAATCGCGGTGGTATGAGCGTGCGGCGAGTCGATGAATCCAGCCGCCGGTTTCATTTTCGGTTCGATCATGATCCGATCGAGGTCAATCGAACCGGGCTGGCCAGGCTGGCGATCTGGCGCGGGTCCGAGGTGATGGATTACAGTGGCCAGTACCTGGCCGAGGTTCATGCCGACGGCGACAATGCGCGCGTCAATCTCTACCACGAAAATGGCAACCTGGTTGACATGGAAACGGCCGAATACGTGCTGGCCGTGTTGCGAGAGCGGTTGGGCTGAGCGCCAGGACAAATTGCTGCTGGCGGCCGTGTTCAGCGCTCCAGCAGCTTGAGCTTGTCGGGAACGTCTTCCCAGTCCTTGGCATCAGTGGGCGCTGGCTTCATTTCGGTGATGACCGGCCATTCCCTTGAAAGCTCTTCGTTGAGCTCGAGGAATTCCTGCTGGTCTGCCGGCAGATCGTCTTCCGGGTAGATCGCCTCAACCGGGCATTCGGGTTCACAAAGCGTGCAATCGATGCACTCCTCGGGGTCGATGACCAGGAAATTGGGACCCTCGTGGAAGCAATCCACGGGGCAGACCTCGACACAGTCGGTGTATTTGCACTTGATGCAGTTTTCGGTAACAACAAAAGTCATGGGCTAGCTTCTTGTGGCTAGTCGTCATAATGACGACCGGGAACGATGAAGTGATAAACTTGGCGCTATATTAGCAAAGCCGGCCTCACCCGAGATAGATGGATCGGCTCTTTCCAGTCCCAATCAGACAGACTTCGTGACCAATTCCAGCGCCCAGCCGCGCATTATCAATCGCCAGGAACACGGCATTCAAACCCGCCAGGTCAGCGCCAACGCCATCAAGGTGGTGGAGCGCTTGCAGCAGGGCGGGCATCTGGCCTTTATTGTCGGTGGCAGCATTCGCGACTTGCTGTTGGGGCAGCAGCCCAAGGACTTTGATGTGGCCACCAGCGCCACCCCGGAACAGGTGCGCGAATTGTTTCGCAACGCGCGCTTGATCGGACGACGTTTCCGCCTGGCCCACGTTCGCTTTGGGCGCGAGATCATCGAAGTTGCGACGTTTCGTGGCGGCGCCGATGAAGACAGCGAGCATCGCGAGATCGAGGAGGGTGGACGGGTGATCCGCGACAACGTCTTTGGCAGCGAGGCCGAAGATGCGAAGCGGCGCGACTTCACCGTCAATGCCCTGATGTACGATCCGGTCAGCGAAACCATCCGCGACCATGTCGGCGGCTACGAGGATGTGCTGGCTCGCCGGCTGCGCCTGATTGGTGATCCGGTGACCCGCTATCGTGAAGACCCGGTCCGCCTGCTCAGGGCTGTGCGCTTCATGGTAAAGCTCAATCTGGCCGTGGAGCCGCAAACCGCCGGCCCGATGGTGTCGCTGGCGCCGTTGCTGAGCGATATTCCGCCGGCCCGGCTGTTTGATGAAATTCTCAAGCTGTTTCTATCGGGCCAGGCTTGGCCGACTTACCAGGCCCTGGTTCGTCAGGCGCTGTGGGAGGAGCTTTTTCCCGGTCTGTTCGAGGACCCTTCGCAGCCGCCGCCGTTGGTCGAGCAGGCGCTGCAAAATACCGACCAGCGTGTTGCCAATGGTTTGCCGGTTACCCCCGGCTTTCTGTTTGCCGCCTTTCTCTGGCCGCGGGTCAAGCAGCGCGCTCAGGTGCTTGTTGAAGACGGTATGCCCGCAGTTGAAGCGCTGGCTGAAGCCGGCGAGGAAGCCATCGTTTTCCAGGCCCGGCGGGTGGCCATCCATCGACGGTTCTCCGGCATGGCCAAGGAAATCTGGTGCCTGCAGCCGCGCTTCGAAAAACGCCAGGGTAAACGCGTTGCCCGTTTGATGAACGAGCGGCGCTTTCGGGCGGCCTATGATTTTCTGCTGCTGCGCGTGCTCGAAGAGCCCGACCTGGCCGAGTTAGCCGAGTGGTGGACCGAGATTCAGCAGGTCGACGGCGAGGAACGGGCCCAGCGTGTCCATGCCGCTGCTCCGGGTAAGCGCCGTCGCCGCCGTCGTCCACGCAAGCGCAAGGCAGCTCAATGAAAACTGCCTGGATTGGCCTGGGCAGCAATATGGGGGACTCTCTGCTGGTCTTGCGCCGGGCCATGGCGCAGCTGGCCCGACTGCCGGATACCCAGCTAAGAGCGCTGTCGGCACCCTATATCAGCGAGCCGTGGGGCGAAACCGATCAGCCTGAGTTTCTCAATGCCGTGGCCAAGCTGGCGACTACGCTGTCGCCGCGATCCTTGCTGGAGAATTTGCTGGCCATTGAGCAGCGGCTTGGCCGGCAGCGGTCGGGCAAGCGCTGGGGACCGCGATTGATCGATCTGGATTTGCTGCTCTTTGAAGGCGAAGTCATTGACGAGCCGGGGCTGACCCTGCCGCATCCGCGCCTGCATCAGCGCGCGTTCGTGCTTGTGCCACTGCATGACTTGTCCCCTTCTCTGTTTATTCCTGGTCTTGGGTCAGTGGCCAGTCTGCTGGCCGGGCTTGATGCCGATGAACGCGCCGGCGTGCGGCCTGCCAATCCAGTCAACCAGGGGGGATACGCCGGACAATACAGGGATCAGCGATGAATACCGACATGACAACAGCCACCAAGGTCACCGTGCCGGCTCTTGGGAAAATGAAAGCCGACGGGCAACCGATCACCATGCTGACGGCCTATGACGCGAGCTTCGCCCGCCTGGTCGATTCGGCCGGCGTCGACTGCGTGCTGGTTGGTGACTCGCTGGGCAATGTCATCCAGGGTCTGGACAGTACGCTTGGGGTGAGCGTTGATCACATGGTCTACCACGTCACCGCGGTCAGGCGCGGGCTGGATCGTGCCTTGTTGATCGCTGATCTGCCGTTTTTGTCCTATCACGATCGCGCCAGCGCCTTGAGTTCGGCCGGACGGTTGATGCGAGCCGGGGCCGAGATGGTCAAGCTCGAAGGTGGCGCAGTCCAGATTCCGCAGGTCAGCGCGCTTGTCGAGCAGGGCATTCCGGTGTGCGCTCATCTTGGGCTGACGCCGCAGCATGTCCACCAGCTTGGCGGCTACCGGGTCCAGGGCCGTGATGCCTATGCAGCCGAACGCCTGCGCGCAGACGCCCATGCCCTGGAACAAGCTGGTGCAACCCTGCTGGTGCTGGAGTGCGTGCCCGCCGAGCTGGCTCGAGAAGTGACCGATGCGCTGACAATTCCTGTCATTGGAATCGGGGCCGGGCCCCAGGTCGACGGACAGGTGCTGGTCCTCTACGATGTGCTGGGCATCAGCCCGTCACCGCGGCCCCGGTTCGTCAAGGATTTCATGCAAGGGCAGGTCGATATTTCGGCGGCCCTGGCGGCCTTTGTCGACGCGGTGCGCGCTGGCGTTTTCCCGGCCGCCGAGCACACCTATCGATAACCCATGCACCGCCTGACCGACCTGGTCCGCCTGCGAGCCATTCTCGACCACTGGCGCTTGCAAAACGAGCGTATTGCTCTGGTGCCGACGATGGGCAACTTGCACGAAGGCCACCTTGACCTGGTGCGGCATGCGCGCCGGCGCGCGGACCGGGTGGTCGTGACCATCTTCGTCAACCCGACCCAGTTCGGGCCGGGCGAGGACTTCGAGAGCTATCCGCGCACGGTCGATGAAGACCTGTCCAAGCTGGCCGCCACCGGCTGCGAAGCAGTGTGGCTGCCGGCAGTCGACACCATGTACCCGCTTGAAGCCGGATTTGCCGTGCGCGTGCCATCACAACTGGCCGATTGCCTGTGCGGTGAGTTTCGCCCCGGTCACTTTGACGGCGTGGCCAGCGTCGTGCTGCGCTTGTTCAACCAGGTGCGCCCGCACCTGGCCGTGTTTGGCGAGAAGGATTTTCAGCAGCTGCTGGTGATTCGGCGCCTGGTGCTTGATCTGTCCCTGGACATCGACATCCTGGGCTGTCCTACCCGGCGCGAAGCTGACGGGCTGGCGATGAGTTCGCGCAACCAGTACCTGGATCCTGAGCAACGGGCAGCGGCACCGGCGCTTTTTCAAACCCTGACCGGAATGGCCAAGCGTTTGCAGGCAGGCGACGACTGGGCAACGGTTGAAAGCGAGGCCCGTGCCGCGCTAGTCAGGGCAGGATTTCGCCCGCAATACCTGGCCTGGCGCAGTGCCGAAGATCTTGCTGAGCCCAAACCGGGCCGACCGCAGCGCCTGCTGGCCGCGGCCTGGCTGGGCAAGGCGCGATTGATTGACAATATCGCCCTCGACTGATTCGACCGATCAACGCTCAACCAGGCGTTTTTCCGCTGACTGATCGTCACCGGGCGAGCTGTTGCTGATCAGCACCGCAATGGGTGCGGTTCGCGGATGGCTGGCCAGGGCCAGCTTCAACATCATTGACAAGGGCACGGCCAGAAACATGCCCACCGGCCCCAGAATCCAGCCCCAGAAGACCAGCGATAAAAACACCACCAGGGCGGACAGGCCCAGGCGGTCGCCCAGCACCTTGGGCTCGATCAGACTGCCGATCAGCTGGTTGACCACCAGGTAGCCAGCCGCCACCCACAAGGCCACGGATGTGCCGTGCTGGATCAGGGCAACGATAATGCCCGGCACTGCGGCAACCAGCGAGCCAATGGTTGGCACGAAGTTAAGCAGAAAGGCGAGCACGCCCCAAAGCAGGGCGAAATCGACGTCAAACAGCCACAGCCAGATCCCAATCAGCGTTCCAGTTGCCAGGCTGGTCAGGGCCTTGATACCCAGGTAGCGGTTGATGTCGTGGAAGAAACCGGACAGAACGGCGCGCAGGTGGATCGGATCGCGCGCCACCCCGGCGATGCGGCCGGGCAGGGTGCGCGCTTCCAGGAGCATGAAAATCACGGTCAGAAAAACGATCAGTCCGTGCGACAGCAAGGTGCGCACGCCCCCGACCAAACCGCCGAGCAGGCCCATCAACGCGCCCGGCTCGAGGTAGCGCGGAGACTGCAGCCACTGCTCTTCCACGCCCAGGCTCAACAGCTGCGGCCTGAGTTCTTCAAGCAGTAGCTCCAGGCGCTGCTCATAGCGCGGCAAGCGCGAAAGAAAACCCTCCAGTGAGGCGGTCAGCAACACGATTAGCAAGTAACCACCGACCAGCAGTACGCCAAGGATCATGCTGATGGCCAGCCAGTCGGGCACGCCGCGGCGGGTCAGCGCGTTCAGCACCGGCATGCAGATGATGGTGATGAAGGCGGCCAGCAGCAGTG
Source organism: Wenzhouxiangella sp. (assembly GCA_007123575.1). Taxonomy (GTDB): domain Bacteria; phylum Pseudomonadota; class Gammaproteobacteria; order Xanthomonadales; family Wenzhouxiangellaceae; genus Wenzhouxiangella. The sequence continues at coordinate 6,938 of SKKV01000167.1, read as the reverse complement.
GAATCAGGAGTCCACTGGCAGCTTTCATGCCGGCAGCGATGACCACGATCGCGGCCGCGCCAATCAGAAAATGCACAGGGCTGGCAATCAGCTCGCGACGACCGGTCATGGAGATTCAGCGCAAACGCATAAGCCCCGAATGCTGCCATGCGGTCATGACGCCGCGGTTAAGCGCTCGGCTTCACGGCAGCTCTTGCGAACCTGTCAGCCGGAACAGAGCGCCGGCCAGCAGATTCGTCAGGTCTTTCCCCGCGAGCGGCGGCTCCGGATCCAGGCCATGATCGGTTCCCACTCTTCCCAGTCCTGCCAGGCCTGGTAAGGAGGCAGGTCCGACACGCTCAAGCCGCGCTCGAAAGCGCGCACGTAGTTCATCGAGTCGCGTAGCTGGCCCACCACCGGGAAGCGAAAATCATTCAGAAATCCGGTCAGCTCGCGATAGATGATGGTGTGCGGACGCACGCGGTTGGCGACCAGGCCAACCACGGTTTCGCGTTTGACCACCGGCTTCAGCTCGGCCAGGTGATTGAGAAAGCGCCAGGCCGCGCGCATGTCGACAGGCGAGGGCAGAACCGGCACCAGGATGGTCTCTGCCCGCCTCAAGATATGGCCCAGGTCGGTGCCGTGCAGGCCGGCCGGCGTGTCGAGGATCAGGGTATCGGCCTCGGTCGGGGCTCTGAGCGGGCCACCTTTGCTGTTGACCGGCAGGATTTCCGGATAGTCGGCACCGCGCAGCGCCAGCCAGTCGTTGGTTGATTGCTGCGGGTCCATGTCGCCCAGGGCGACCGAATGGCCGTCCCAGGCAAGAGCCGCAGCCAGGCTGGTGGCAATGGTGGACTTGCCGCAGCCTCCCTTGGCGTTGATGACGGCTATGGTTCGCATTTGCTGGGCATAACCTCCAATGTGATCGAAATCAGTAGCGCCGCGGATCGGGCAGCCCCGAGTGCAGCATCCAACGCTTCATCCCCTCATCATAACGCCATGATTCCTGATGGTCGATGATCCGTTCGCGCTGATCATGAATGTTGATCACTCGAATCTGGACGCGTCTGGCCAGGCTGTCGCCATCCGGATGCATCATGATGGCGCGCACTCGATACTCGGTTACCCGAAACTGGTTCAAGCGCTCCAGTTCCAGGCTCGTGATCGGGTTTTCTTCCAGCCACTCGGGATGGATGAAGTCGATCAGGGTCTCGTAGGCGCTCCAGCGTACCCGGTTTTCCCAGGCGTCCAGGGTCTCCTGGCGCTCGCGGACATTGCCGGGCCCGCCGCAGCCGGTGAGCAGAAAAATGACCAGTGTCAGGGCCGTCAACCACGAATTGATGGGCATATTCGCCTTCATGATTTTTTCAGCGCAGCATAGCGCGCCTGCAAGCTGGCGACCACGTCCTCGCCGCAGGTTACCCGGGGCGAGAGGTCCAGACGCCCACGGCCATGTTCGTCCAGTTCGCTGAAAAAGCGGGCCAGTGCCGCCTCTTCCGGCCATTCACAGTGCACCGAAAAGTCGGCTGCGACCGGTTTCAGAAAACGCAATTCGCAGCGACCGATAACCAGGTCGGCATCGATCTGGTTGCGCCGCAGCAGCAGCCTGGGCAATGACCATCCGGCCAGGATCATGGCGCTGGCCATGGCACCACCAAAGGCCGTGCCCTTGTCGTTGATGTTTGGCGCCAGCGGCAGCTCAAGCGAGATGCCGGTCTCATTCAGGCGGCTGATTGCCAGCGCCATGGCCTGGCCGAGCGGGATGTCCCCGGTCAACACGCCGGCCAGCCAGTTTCGCTCCGCATCATGATCAGCCATGGGCGGATTCTATCGCAGCCAGAATGTCATTCGGCTCTACAATTGCATCATGCCTCGCCGCCCGTCTGATCTGCCCTACATCGCCCGCACCCTGATGCCCCGCGAGATCAACGCCAACGCCACCATGGCCGTGGCGCTGGGGGCGCTGGAAGGCGGAGTAGTGGGCGTGGTGGTCAAGAACCAGTTCGACGCGGTGGCCGATCCGGCCTGGGTCAACTTGTGCGTGGCCCTGGTTGCCGGCGCACCGGCGGCAGCCAACATGGCCTCGCTGTGGCTGTCCGGCCTGGCCGAAGGGCGCGACAAAACCGCCTGGGTCTCGGTCCTGATGACCTTGACCGCGCTGTTTCTTATGCTGATGGCGCTGGCGCCGATGAACGCCTTTGGCCTGGTGCTGATCACGGCGGCCATGATCCTGGCGCGGTTGGCCTGGGCCGGCGTGATTACCCTGCGTGCGGCGATCTGGCGGGCCAATTTCCCGCGTCATGTCCGGGCCCGCATCACGGGCCGGATCACGGTGATCTACTCGGTCATCATCGCCGTTGTCGCGGCCGGCATTGGCGTGGCCCTGTCGTGGTGGTCGGAGTCCTGGCGGCTGATCTTTCCGTTGGCCGGGGTCCTGGGGCTGGTCGCCGCCTGGGCCTACCAGCGCACCCGGATTCGCTATGGCGCGCGCCTGCGCCGTAGCGAGCAAGCCCAGCGTCTGGAACGCCAGGGCGGACAGTTCCGGGCCAGCCTGCGCATCCTGGTCAACGATCGCTGGTACCGGCGCTACATGCTGACCATGTTCGCCTTTGGCTCCGGCAACCTGATGGTCATTGCCCTGCTGGTGATTCTGCTCAGCGAGCAGTTCGGATTCTCGCGCTTCGAACAGGTGCTGATCACCACCACGCTGCCGTTGGTCACCCTGGCGATCTTCACCCCGATCTGGGCGCGACGTCTGGATGCGGTGCATATTCTCGACTACCGTGCCCGCCAGGCCTGGATGTTTGTGTTGGCCCTGGGCCTGTTTACCGCAGCCTCGATCAGCGCTTTGAATATCCTGTTCTGGATCGGTGCCCTGGCCATGGGGGTGGCCTTTGCCGGCGGCAAGCTGGGCTGGAACCTGGGCCACAACGACTTTGCCAGCGACGATCAATCGACCCTGTACATGGGTATCCACGTCACCCTGACCGGCATCCGCGGCCTGCTGGCACCGCTGGCTGGCGTGATGGTCTACCAGGTGATGGAAGCGCACGCGCCTGGCCTGGGCCGCTGGGTATTGCTGTTTCCGTTCACGCTGACCTTGGGCGGCGCGGTTACCTTTGTCGTCCTCGCGCGCCTGCGTCGAGCCGAACAAATCCACTCGAATCCCGTTTAAACATCCGATCATGCTTGAAGCCTTTATTGCTTTGGCCGTGCTTGCCCAGTCCGAAGATCTGCCCAGAATCGTAGTTCGTGCGCGCGATATTGACCCGGCCAAGGCCCAGGCCACGGCTGAGCTGAGCGCGCCGGAGATGGAAACGATACGCCCTTCGCACCCCTCGGAGCTATTCGCCCGCCTGCCTGGCACCTGGGTCACGCGCGGCTCCGGCCAGGAACACTTGAGTGCGGTGCGCTCGCCGCTGCTGGCTGGCGCTGGCGGCTGTGGTGCCTTGCTGGTCTTGGAAGACGGCGTACCGGCGCGTCCGCCGGGCTTTTGCAACGTCAACGGCTTCTTCGAGATCAACCTGCTGCAAGCCGACTCGGTCAGCGTCCTGCGAGGCCCGGGTGGTCTGGGCCATGCCTCCGGCGGGCTGCATGGGGTAATCGATGTGCGCACCCGCTCGCCGCTGCTGTCGCCTGACAACCACGCCCGGATCGAGATTGGCAGCGATGACTACCGACGCCTGGACTTGGGCCTGACCGCGGAGCTGGGCGAGGGCGTACTGGGTATCGATGTCAACCTGGTCGATGCCGGCAGTTTTCGCATTGATGAAGGCTACGACCACCAGTTTCTGACGTTGAACCATGTCGCGCCCACCGAGCGCGGTCAGTGGCGTACGACCCTGGCCGCAGCCCGGCTTGACCAGGATACGGCCGGATTCATTCTCGGCGAAGATAGCTACCGCGATGCCCAGGCGCGCCGGGCCAACCTCAACCCGGAAGCGTTTCGCACCGGCACCGCGCTGCGCCTGCACAGCCGCGGTGACTGGCTGGACGGCCAGGGCGCCGAAAACCGGCTGAGTGTTTTCGCCCGCCGTTCGCGCATGACCTTTTTGCAGCACTTCCTGCCTGGTCAACCGCTGGAACGAAACGGCCAGATGTCGCTGGGTTTGCAGCTTGACCGCAGCCAGCCGATCGCCGGCCTGGAAATGGACTGGGGTCTGGATGCCGAGCTGTTTCGTGGATTCCTGTTCCAGGAGCAGGAGGGCGTGGCTGATGCACCGCCGCCGGTGGCCGGCATCCGGCCGCCGGGACGGCACTACGACTACGAGGTCGACGGCCAGCGCCTGGGCGGATACCTGGCCAGCACTTGGCACCTGGGCAATGACTGGGAACTGCGCGCCGGCGCTCACCTGGACTGGATTCGCTACGACTACGACAACGCCCTGGCCCCCGGTAACCTGGCCGAAGACGGCAGCGCGTGCGGCTTTGGTGGCTGCCTTTACACCCGGCCCGAAGACCGTGCCGACAGCTTCTTCAACCTGGCGCCCGAGCTGACGCTGAGCCGCCAGTTCGATGATTGGCAGGGCTGGCTGCGGATTGCCCGTGGCTTTCGCGCCCCGCAGGCTACCGAGCTGTACCGGCTTCAGCGCGGTCAGCTCGTGGCCGAACTGGATTCGGAAGTGTTGGATGCGATCGAGCTGGGTCTGCGCGGCGGCCAGCGCCTGGCCTGGGAACTGGTCGCCTTTGCCCAGCACAAGGACAATTTCATCTTCCGCGATGCCGAGGGCTTCAACGTTTCCGACGGCAAGACCGACCACCGTGGCATCGAGGCCTCCATGCGCTACCAGCTTGGTCATGGTCTCAGCGTGGCCGCGCGCGGCACTTATGCGATTCACCGCTACCGCTTCAATCGGGTGCTGGGCGGCGAAACCATTATCAATGGCCGCGATGTTTCCTCGGCCCCGCGCCGGCTGTACTCGGCCGACCTGACCTGGCGCCCGCAGCAGCGCTGGCTAGCCCAGCTAGCCTTCGAATCCACCGGCAGCTACTGGCTGGACGCGGCCAATACCCGAAGCTATGGCGGCCACCGCCTTTGGCACGGCCATGTCGAATACCAGTGGCCCGGCGGCTGGCAATCTGCCGTGCGCGTACGCAACATCCTCGACCGCCGCTACGCCGAACGCGCCGACTTCGCCTTCGGCAACTACCGCTACTTCCCCGGCCCCGGCCGCAGCCTGTTCGTCCAGCTAGGCCGCGCTTGGTAAGAAACATTAAACCACCGAAGACACCGAAATCACCGAAAAGGCTTCCATGATCCTTCGGTGATTTCGGCGCTTCCGATTGGTTCTCTCTTTAGACCGTAGCCCGGCCCAACGCGGCCGGGGTCCATGTTGGGAGCTTCACCGGATGAATGTTTTGGCAATGCAATCCCGGCATTCTCCGCGCCAATCCCGGATGTCCGGAAACCCACCGGACATGGTCCCCGGGGACGTTGCCCCGGGCTACAAGTGCGCCAACCCACGCAATCTTGTGGCAAGCACCCCTTTTTCGCGATCCCGTAGCCCGGCCCAACGCGGCCGGGGGCCATGTTGGGAGCTTCACCGGATCAATGGTTTGGCAATGCGATCCCGGCATTCTCAATGCCAATCCCGGATTTTCCGCGATTTACCAAAAATGGCTTGTTAAGAAAAAACCCCTAAACCACCGAAGACACCGAAATCACCGAAGGTTCCTTGATTAACGTTCGGTGTTTTCGGTGTCTTCGGTGGTTCCCAAAGGTTTTCTGTTTCAGCACTTCCACTCAAGACCGATCCAAGCTTCGATCCCGCTGGCCTTCCAATGTCCGGCACGATAAAGTGCCGGCTTGTTTCCAAGGGCTGACTGGATTGTCGCTATGTCAAGGTCGCTGGATCAGATTGTTTCGGGCAAGGGCCTGCTGGTGGTCAAGGTCGGGTCGTCGCTGTTGGTCGATGGCGATTACCGCCTGCGCGATGCCTGGATGCGGCGGCTGGTTGAGCGTTTAAGCAATCGGCCGGGGCCGGTGGTGGTCGTATCTTCAGGAGCCATCGCGTTGGGAAGATCGGCACTGGGCCTGGAGGGCAGGCCGCGCCTTTTGGCCCAGGCCCAGGCCGCCGCCGCCGTCGGCCAGATCCACCTAGCCGGCGCCTGGGCCAGCGCCTGGTCCTCACTTGGCCGGCAGGCGGCCCAGATTCTGCTCACGCTGGGTGACCTGGAACAACGCCCACGCTACCTGAACGCCCGGGCGACGCTGGAAACCCTGCTTGAGCGCGCCATCGTACCGGTGGTCAACGAGAACGACACCGTGGCCACCGAGGAAATCCGCTTCGGCGACAACGACCGCCTGGCCGCCCGGGTCAGCGCGCTGCTGGGTGCCAATCATTTGCTGCTGCTGAGCGATGTCGACGGCCTTTACTCGGCCGACCCAACGGACGACCCCAATGCCCGACACATCGAAACGGTCGATGGAATCACCCCGGAAATCCAGGCCCTGGCCGGCCGCGCCCGTTCCGATGGCGTCGGCACCGGCGGCATGGCCAGCAAACTGCAGGCCGCGCGCATTGCCACGGAAGCTGGCATTGAAGTGATCCTGGCGGCCGGTATCGGCGAAGACCCGCTGGGCGAGCTGGCCAACGGTGCCAGACACACCGCTTTCCACGCCGAGCGTCGGCCAATGGCGGCACGCAAGCAGTGGCTGAAAAGCCTGCAGCAGCCGCAGGGTTGGATCGAAATCGACAGTGGCGCGCTGGCCGCCCTGGGCCGCGGTTCCAGCCTGCTGGCCGCCGGCGTGCGCGCCGTCCACGGCGAATTCGCTCGCGGTGACCTGGTCCGCATCCACGGCCCTGAAGGCCCGGTCGGTCAGTGATTGACCGCCTACGGCGCCGACCAGGCCCGCCAGATCGTGGTTTTGAGCAGCGCCGACATCACCGAAGTCCTCGGCGAAGCCAGCCGCGGCCCCCTCATGCACCGCGACGATCTTGTTCTTTCTTTTTGATTCT
>SKKV01000189.1 GCA_007123575.1 Wenzhouxiangella sp. | reverse complement strand
GTCGAACAGGTAATCGCGCTGCATGCGCCAGGCATCGACAAACATCTGCTGCCATTCCAGGCCCGGCTGCACCGGCAAACGCCAGTCCCCTACCCTGACCTGGGCGGGGCCCAAATCGCCAGGCGGGCGGGCGCCAGCATCGACGATGTACATGGCCCCGTTGTTGCCGGCCAGGCGGTAGAACAGCTGCTTGCGATCGCCCGACAAGGCAAACTGGTCGACGCTCTCGGCAAAGGTTTCGATGCTGGCCCGATCAGGGCTGAAATCGATGGTCCGCAAGCTGGCCCGGCTGCCGCGCTCGAAGGCCCGATCCAGAAAATACAGGCGGCTCTCCGCCACCGCCAGGCTGCTGTAATTGCCGGGGCTGACCGGTACTTCAAACAGGCGCTGGTCCAACTCATCGAAGACAATCGCCGGCAGCTCATCGCCGTTGTCGGGATCATCGGCAGTCAGCTCGGTGCGCGGTGCCAGCGGGAAACGATTGCCCGGCTGCAAGGCATAGGCATAGATGCCGGTGCGCCGGTCAAACACCGGGCCCATGTTGCGATCGCCCCAGGGCGAAGTCGGGTTGGCCTCGAAATGTCGGTCGGAGAGGAAATACAGCCAGCGTCCGTCGGGGCTGAAAGCCGGGCTGTAGCTTTCATAGCGATCGCTGGTCAGCAAATGCAAGTGATCGCCGGCAATGTCGTAGACCATCAGCTGCGGGCGCTGCATGGTCGAGTCGGGCCGGACCAGGGCCAGGGCGCGGCTGTCGGGCGACCAGGCAATATCGCGGTAGCCAGCGCCGTTCGAGGCATCGATACGGCGATTGCTGCCACTGGCCAGGTCCAGCAGCCAGAGCACGCCATCGCGGTCGCTGTGAGCAATGGCGCGGCCGTCGGGTGACACCACCAGCAGTTCGCGCTGAGTGTGGCCATCATCGGTCAGGGCCTCGCCTTCGCCGTCGCCGGCGGCCGGAAAACGCCAGATCTCGTGCTCGCCGGTAGCATCGACAATCGCATACAGCCAGTCGCCGTCCGGGCTGAGCACAGCCTGGCGGGCGCGGCTGCCTTCAGGCAAGTCAATCTCGATGCGACGAATCGCACCGGTGCCGACCAGGGCGACGCGGCCGCGCGCGGTCAGCACCACGCGCTCGCCATTGGGGGCAAAGTGGGCGCTATCGAGGAAGTTCAGCGGGCTGTCCAGCCAGCGCGTCATCTTCTGGCCACGATCGCTGGCCAGTTCAATATCCAGCACCCGATCACTGTCATCGGCCAGGTCGAACAGGCGCAGGTCGGCACCGTGCTGGTAGACGATCCGTCCGTCGTACAGGCTGGCCCCGCGCACGTCGAAGTCCTCATGATCGGTCAGGCGCACCGGATCGCTGCCGTCGGGCTGCAGCCGCCACAGATTGGCCACCCCACCATCGGCATCGCTGATGAGGTAGAGCTGCCCGTCCCCCCACATCGGCTGCTCCAGATTGCCGGCGTGATCCGCCGCCAGGCGCTCGGCTTCCTCGTCGTGATCCGGATGGAAGCGCCATAGCTGGGCCATGGCACCGCCGCGATATTCGCGCGCGTTGTCGTTGGTCGTAGCCAGGCCAAAGCGAACAAAATAAATGTTGCCATCATCGTCGAAGGCGGCCTGCCGGGCATCCATCAGGGGCAATTCGCGGCGGGCCAAGGTTTCAGGGTTCACCGCGCGCAGCACGCTCATCGACAGCGGACCCGAAGCGGCCATGGTTTGATAGAGCACCTCGCCGGCCGGCGTCCAGCCGGCAACCCGCGCCGGCGCGCTGTCGAAACTCAATCGTTTCGGACTCCCGCCGCTGGCCGGCATGACATAGGCCTCGAATGCGCCGTCATAGCGCCCGGTAAAGGCCAGCCAGCGGCCGTCCGGCGACAGCGCCGGCTGCCCCTTGGGCTCGGCATGCGAAGTCAGGCGCGAAGCCAGCCCCCCGGCAGGACTCACCGACCACAGATCGCTTTCAGACACGAACACCACGCGATCAGCACCCAGGCTGGGCTCGCTGTAGTAACCCTGGACAGCAGCGGCTGCCTGGCCACAGGCCACCGCGGCCAGCAGCGGGACCAAAACACGAAGCAATGACATTGGGGAACTTTCCGGCTAGCTGATGAAGCCTTCGATCATAACAAGCTTGAAGTCAGCACAAGAACAGAAAAAAAACCTTCTGGACGCAAAGAAGCCAAGACGCAAAGGTTTTAAACCATTCCTTTTACTTGGCTTCTTGGCGTCTTTGCACCTTCGTGTCCTAAAGATTTTTCTTTTTAGACCGATGAAAAGCCCCGTTGCACCCCTGCTCAACGCTTCAAGGAGTCACCTGGCCTTGCGAAACAGGAAGATACCCCAGGCCAGGTAGTTTTTGTTACCGCCATCGACCCAGTGCTGCAAGCCGGCTTTCATGCGTTCGATATAAGCTTCACTGACACCATGCCTGATCAGCTCGGCAGCATTGGCAATCAATTCCTGACGCACCCGGCCATAGTGACGTGGCAATTGATCAACATGGTCCTCGAATCCAAGCTCCTCCAGACCCAGTTTTTTCAAGGTGTCGCGGTAGAAACCGGGCGACCCCAGCGAGTCGAGGTGGATACGGTCATAAATCGGCTGCAGCTTATCGACCGGTGCCTCGTCGCTTTGCATCGGATCGGTAAAGATCAAGTGCCCACCCGGCTTGAGTACACGGGCCGCTTCGGCCAGGACTTGCTCACGATCGCCCGAGTGCAGGATCGCGTCCTGCGACCAGATCACGTCAAAGCTGTCATCCTCATAAGGCAGGCGAGTGAAGTCACCGTCGACCACGTCGATCAGATGTGACAGGCCCTGCTCGCGGTTGAACTGACGGTTCCGCTCGTTTTCGACTTCACTCAGGTTCAGCGCCACGCAGTGACAGCCGAACTCGCGTGCCAGGTAACGCATGGAGCCGCCGTAACCGGCACCGAGATCCAGCACCCGGGTCGTGTCATCCGGGCTGCCACCCTGGCGACTCAGCAGATCTGTCATATGCTTGATGGTGCGGCGGCTGGCATCGGCGATCGGCTCGTCGTCAGACTGATACAGCCCGATGTGAATGTCCTCGCCTCCCCAGATGTGGAAATAAAAATTGTCCGCATCATCGCTGTTGTAGTATTCACGCGCCGTTTCAACAACATCCGAGTAGCGTTGCCGCTCGTTGTCGGCGACCTTGCCCGGCTCGGCAGGTGCCTTCGCCGCATCGTCATCGCTCGAGTGCAGTGCTGCAGGCTCACCCGAATCTTCGCCGTCAGCGAAATACTTCTTCTCCGCCACGTGAATAAAAAAATCCGGGGTTCCCGTGCTTTCCTCGTCTTCGAAATCAGCGTAGGTGGAGACCTTCTGAAAACCCACTTCCTGCATCAACCGGCGCGTGTAATCGCGTCGGATCGGGCACATGTTCAGGTAATAAACGGAATTGTCCGGGAAGGTGTAGCGGAACCTTGCCAGCCCTTCGTCCACATGCTCGGGCTCGGCGCTGACCTGGTGGCCGCAGTAATAGTACTTGTGCTTGGTAGAAAAGCCTTCGTCCAGAATCGCATCGTAGTTGCGCTGATCGAGAATCAGGCAACCGTCGTGCTTGAGCACCGCGTAGAACTCGGCCAGCGCCTTGCGTCGGTCGCGTTCGACGAACAGGTGGTTAAACGAATTACCCAGGCAGATCACCGCATCGTAAGCGGCGTGTACATCCCGGTTCAGCCAGCGCCAGTCAGCCTGGATGGTGCGCAGGATATGACCACGCTGCTTGCCATTCTCGAACGCCTTGGCCAGCATCTCGGCCGAACCATCGACACTGCAAACCTCGAAACCGGCCTCGATCAATCGAACCGAATGAAACCCGGTACCGGTAGCAACATCCAGAACCCGCTTGGCACCGCGCTCCTTGAGCAGCCGGATAAAGAAATCACCTTCACTCTTGTAACGTGCGTCCCAATCGATCAACTGATCCCATTTATCAACGAAAGCCTGGACATATTCCTGCTGATAATGGTCGGTATCACGAACTTCGACCGGGTTGTCTCCAAAATCTTGTACCGGTTTATTGGTAGCCATGTGCTCCTCAAAATTGCAATTGTTTACGACGTCCACCATGAATTGCGCCCCCTAGCTGACACACGCCCGACGAGAGGCCCGGCATGCCAGTGGTTTTGCAACAAGGTCTAAACCATAGCAGCCCTGTTTCACATCGGCATGACATGGGGCGAAATTGGCTGAAACAATGGATGATTCAGGGGTCCTTTCTTCTCAGGTTTTGAGAATACTGTATTTTAGTATAGTATTCTGATCCCGGGGCATGGCTCCGGCATTCTCACCCTTAAGAACCGGAGTACGCCATGGCCAACGCGCAAGCCTCGCCACCGCTGGAACAATTGCTGAAGGAACGCAGTGACCTGTGGCGCGGGCGCAAGCCGCCGCGCGGCGC
>SKKV01000201.1 GCA_007123575.1 Wenzhouxiangella sp. | reverse complement strand
CGGGTATAGCCATAAAGCAGTTCGGAGCCGCGGTTCCAGTAGTGAACCTTGCCATCAAGACCGTAGCCTTGTACCGCCACGCCTTCGATGTCATCCAACAAGGAGCGGAAGCGCAATTCACTGTCTTTCAAGCGCTGCTCGAACAGGCGTTGCTCCGTACTATCCACACAAAGGGCTAATACCCGGACTGTCTTGGCTAGCATGACCGGCGCCAGGGTCACGCGCAGCCACATGGTCGACCCGTCTGCCTTAAGCACTGGCCAATCGAAATTCAGCCTTTCGCCGCTTGCCGCGCGCTGCAATCGAACCATTGCCTCACTCAGCGTATAGGGGCCTTCTGTTTGCCAGGTCGCGGCCTGGCTGGCGATCAAATCCTCGCGGCTGGCGTAACCGTAATCTTTCCAGGCCTGTGGGCTGGCATCGAGTATCTCGCCAGTTTCAGCGTCATGAACAAGTATGCCAATGGGCGACTGCTGAAAAACTGCAGCGAAACGGGCACTGGATTCCTGCAGCCGTCTGCGGGCAAAACCAAGCAGCAGGGACAACGCGACAAGCCCCAGGACCATCACCGCGAAACCGGCGCTGGCGACCGGATGGCTGGCCACGAACTCACGCCAGGTAACACGCGGAATTTCCTCGAATGGAGGCAGGCGCAGCTCCCGGGCCAGGTCTTCAACCGCGCGATAGTCAACGGCAACCGTAAATCCAAGTCCGGCGGCACCGACATCACGCTCGGCAGGCAGGGCCAAGGTCAAGAGTGCGGCCGTGATTCGGTTGGCCGTTTCGACCCTGAGCCCCGGCATGGCAGCCAATGCCCACTGCGGGTATAGCCGGGTCGACAAGGCCAGCGGAAAGCCGGGCACCTCCTGTGGATTCAACACGCGAATCTCGGCCAGATCCAGCCGCCCGCCGGCGGCCATTTGCTCGATGATGCCGGTGCGAACAAATCCCGCGTCGGCCGATCCGTCCAGAACCGCTTCCACGACCCGGTCATGCGGCATATCGGTAAACGAAACCCGTTGCCGGCCAGGCAGGGGCAAGTGATTGGCATGCAGCTCGAATAGCTGCATCCGATACCCACCCAGCGACTGCGGATCGACCGCGGCAATGCGCGATCCGGACAAATCGGACAAGTCCTGGAGATCGGCGCGATCTGCACGAACCACGATCACGCCGCCAAACAGGGGCAGGAGTTGACCCTGAATTTCCTCGACCGGGCGATGCGAGAGAATGCCGATACGGATGAGGTGGTCACCACCGGGCCCAACCGACGCCTGGGCCGCTGCATCCGAGACGGCCATGTGGGCCCAACACGCACCTGCCAGGAGCAAAATAGCGGCTCGCATTGCCCTGGCTGGAAAACTCCGCATCTTTATCCGAACATCCCCGTGTCGGCTAATCTGCTGCACCGAAGCTGGTGGCTGGAAGAAACTGTCTCTGCCAACCAATTCAAAAGTATAAGCCAAACCCGTTGCAATAGCCTGGTTGCGGTTGCCAGGCGGTGTCCAGGCCGTCAGTCCAGCATGTCGATGACGGCGCTCATGGTGGCGATATCGGCGTCTTCGCCGTCCCTCATTGCCTTTACGACTTTGTGGATGCCTTTGGAGGCCTTCCAGGTGTTCTCGAGCTTGAGATCTTTCATGCTCAATCCTGGCGCGAGCGACGGCTGCTGACCCTGCAGCGCGTCGGTCATCATCGAGGTCAGGTTCCACTCAAGGCGGCCGACCTTGAATTTCACCGTCGGCAGCCATGCGGTTGCCAGCCACTCGCGGGCGTTCTGGGCGCCCTTGGTCACGATCATTTGCAGTGAATCGGCAATGATTTCTTGAGAGTTTTCGAAGATTCCAAAGGCATGCTGCGCTCCGGTGCCGGAGGTGCGCGGGTCGGTCATGGCCATCAGCGCGTATTCACGCATGCCCACGGCGACCGCCAGGAATTCGTTGCCGATGGCGCGCGCTTCCTTGTAGGTCTTGAGCAGCATGCCGTTGTAGCTTTTCTGCAAATCGCCGATGGTCGCGAAAGTCACCGAGAAATTGGACAGGCTGAGCAGGCCGGAAGGATCGGTGTGCATGACCGGGCTGGCATGGGCATACAGGTAGCGGTGGCGGCTGATCGGCAGGTGCTCCAGGCCGAGGAAGGGATCGCGCGACAGGAAGCGGCCCTGGCGTGGGTCGTAGTGGCGGGCGCGCAGCCAGTATTGATCGCGCTCGGCATCGAGGCGCTCGCCGGCAAAGCGGATCGGGTTGGCGAAGCTGCCGTCGCTGGTCCAGGTCTCGCCGTAGGCGGTATAGGCATAGCGGTCGGTGATCTGCCCTGCCGCGTTGGTCAACATGATCTGGCTGCCGAGCCGGTCGGCATGGTGGAAGCGGGTCTGGCCATTGCGCTCCTGGTTGATCAGACCCGGTCCGAAGCGCAGGCTGGCCTGACGCTGGCCATTGGGGCCGATTTCGGCCACGGTCTGGACCCAGCCGGTGGGATTGATCAGCGCGTTGACGTAGCCCACCGTGCCCATCGTCCCGCTGGCGGACACGCGATGGCCCAGGTGATCGTAGGCATAGCTGCGGCTGCGGCTGGGGTCGAGAGCGTCGGCAAATCCGATCAGACGGCCATCGGCATCCCACTGGTAGCTGCGCTGCAGGTCCGGCCCGGTAACCTGGACCAGGTTGCCGTCGGCATCGTAGCCATAGCTGCCGGCACCGTCGCTGAGCAGGCGATCAGTGGCGTCGTAAACATAGGTCTCGATCACACCGGTCATTGCATTGATGCGTTCGATGCGATTGCCAACGGCATCGAGTACATGACGCTCGTCAAACACCACTTCATCGGCGGCATCGCGCCGGGTTTCGCGGATCAGCCGGCCCAGGACGTCGTGCTGCCAGTCGATCCGGCTGCCGTCCAGCATGACCACCGATACCGGCTCGCCGGCCAGGTTGTAGCTGTAGTCGTGGCGGGCCAGGTCGGTGCCGTTGACGCGCACCTCGATGCGGGTGATGCGGTTGCGCGCGTCGTGGGTGAAGTCGGTGACCACGCCGTTGGGCTGCTCAATGCGGCTGAGGTTGCCGGCCGGGTCCCAGCTGATCGCGGTGGTGCCGGTGGCATCCGTCATGCTTACCAGCCGGCCCAGCGCGTCGTGGGCGTAGCTGACCTCATCGGCGGTATCTTCGCCGGCGATCTGCACGGCCAGTGCACTCAAATGGCCGTCGGCATCGTAGCTGTAATCGACGCGGCTGCCGTCGGGCAGGATCTCGGCCAGCAGGCGGTCGCGCGCATCGTGCAAGTACTCGGTGCTGCCGCGGCTGTCGCTGACCGACTGCATCATGCCCGAGGCGGTCCAGGCAACGACGTAGTCTTCGCCAGCACCGATGCGCCGCTCGACAATCTGTCCAGCGATATCTCGCTCAAGCTCAACCCGACCGCCACCCGGGCGCTGAACGCTGACCAGCTGGCCGGCGGCATCGTATTGGCGCTGCTCGCTTGTGCCGTCGGGCCAGGTAATACCAGTCAGCCGGCCCTCGGCGTCGTAGCTGTAGGCGGTTGCGTGGCCGTTGGCATCGATCTGGCTGACCAGGCGGCCTTCGGCATCAAAGCCGTAGCGGGTCTCGCCGCCCAGCGCATCGATGACCTTGGTCAGGTTGCCGTTGGCATCGTATTTGAAGTCGGTGTGGCGGCCGAGCGGGTCGGTGCGCCGGATCAGCCGGTCGGCGGCATCCCAGGTTCGGGTTTCGACCGCCCCGTCGGGGTGGGTGATGCTGATCAGGCGATTGCGCTCGTCATAAACATACGAAGTGACGTGGCCGCGCTGATCGGTGCGGCTGATTCGATTGCCGGCAGCATCATAGGCGTAGCTGACGGTGTGCCCCAGCGGATCCGTCTCGCTGATCAGGCGCCCGGCATCGTCCCAGGCAAAGCTGGTCACGTTGCCGCGGGCGTCGGTTTGGCTGACCACGCGGCCATCGTTGTCGTAGGCCACTTGATGAATCGAACCATCCGGGTGCTCTACCTCGGTTGGTCGGCCGAGGGCATCGTAGCGGGTTTCGGTGGCCCGCCCCAGCGGGTCGATACGCCGTGCCGGGAAATCCTGGTCGGTGAACTCGGTCTGGCGGATTCGGCCCAGGGGATCAACTTGCTCGACCAGGCGGCCCTCGCCATCGTGGCTGAACACGCTGATGCCGCCCAGCGGGTCAATCACGCCGCTGAGCTGGCCTGCCGGGTCAAAGTCCCAGCCGGTCACCGCGCCGTCACCGTCTACGGTTTCGGTCAAGAAGCCGCGGGCGCTGAAGGCGCGCGTGCGCTCCACGCCCAGCCTGTCCACTTCACCAACCGGGCGGCCCAGGGCGTCATAGTCTGCCGTCCAGGTATGGCCGCGGGCATCGGTCAGGCTGTTCAAGCGGCCGCGGTCGTCGTAGCCAAGCTGTTCGGTTTCGCCCAGGGCATTGGCACGCACGAT
>SKKV01000226.1 GCA_007123575.1 Wenzhouxiangella sp. | reverse complement strand
TTCCAGGCCAGGCGGGCACCGTCCATCAGCCAGCCATCGGCGCTCCTGCCTCGTTCGGCGATACCCAGCGCCCCTGCAACCCTGGCAATGGCCTCGGCATGTCCCTGCTCGGGATCCTGTCCGGGCTCCAGGCCCAGGCTCAGCACGCCTTTATTGCGCGCTCTTAGCAACGCGAGCATGCGATGCGAGGGTATCCGGGCCAAGGCCTCGATATGATCGAAATAATCGCGGTACTTCGCTCCTTCAGATTCCTTGCCGGCCATCACCTGGGCCCGGATCTGTCCGACCTTGTTCAGCCAGTCACGCAAAGACCCAACCAGGTCGGCCTGCTCGCCGGCCCGCTCAATCAGGATCTGGCGCGCGCCTTCCAGCGCCGCCTTGGTATCGGCAATGCCGCGCTGCTCATCAATGAATGATTCGGCGAATTTTTCTGGCTGGCAACCGGGATCGGCCAGCAGCCCATCCAGCAGCGGCTCCAACCCGGCCTCGCGAGCCATTTGGGCGCGCGTGCGCCGCTTCGGCTTGTAGGGTAGGTACAAATCCTCCAGGCGCGCCTTGGTGTCGGCCGCTTCGATCTCTGCTTTGAGCGCAGGGTCAAGCTTGCCCTGCTCGGCAATGCTGTCCAGCACCACCGCACGCCGATCTTCCAGTTCGCGCAGGTAACCCAGACGCACCTGCAGCTCGCGCAGCTGCCCATCATCCAGGCCGCCGGTGACTTCCTTTCGGTAGCGGGCGATAAACGGCACCGTCGATCCCTCGTCGAGCAATCCAACCGCCGCGTCTACCTGCCTGAGCTGCGCCCCGATTTCACCCGCAATCCGCGCAAAAATCCGATCCCTGACTGCCTTGGCTGTCGTCATGGAGTCTCCTAAAAAACATTGAATTGAAGCCAGCAGTAAAGGCCCAAGTTACCCCTCGCCAAGCACTGTCCGATCATCAGTCATGTCGCAGCAGACCAGGAATCGCGACCAGCTGTCGGGAGGTCGTCCATGTCCTGGATTTCCTCACTGGTTTTTCTCCCGCTCGGGTCAAGCCTATTGCTTTTGCCAGTCCTGAGCCCCGTGCCAGACATGCACGATCTCGATGATCTCGTCGCTGAGTCGATAGACGAGGATATAGGGTGTGTCACGCACTACCCATTCGCGAGTGCCGGCATGCGGTCCCGGGCGGCCGAGGTGAGGTTGGTCCGTCAGAAGCCGGGTCGCCTCGATGACCCGCTTGGCCATCGCACGGGCGGCTTCCGGATTCTTCTCAAGGTAGCAGGTCTGGCTGGCCTCTAGATCATCAGCGGCCGGGGTCGTCCATCTAACCCTCAACGTCCACGCCCCACCTGGCGAACATCGCCCGGACACGTTCAGGGCTCGCGAAGTCACCGCGATCGGCAGCCTCCATCCCACGCTGGACGGCAGCCAGATAACGGGCCTTCTCGGCCAAGTCGTCCCAGTCGGCCGTTTCCGGCAGGCTGTCGATCAACCGATGAGCCTTTTCCTTGAATGCGGTCGTTGCCATAGTCTCCATTCTACTGCTTCCATCACTCATCTTCCATCCATTACCCCATAGCCACAAAGCTCGAACTAGGCCAGGTCGCGTTCATCCGCGCCGTGGCTGGTGTAGCCGTCCAGGCGCGGGTCCTCGGCCCAGTCGGGGTTCTCGCACAGGTCGGCGATAAAGCCGCGCAACAGGGAGGCCGGCGCAATTGGCTCAGCCAAAGCCCTGATGGCGAAAGCTGAAGCGCTTGGTCAATCTTGGATTAAGGGTGTTGCCAGCGAAGTCGCGAAAAGAGTCCTGCGCGAACGACCAACCTGACACCGCCGTTCAATTCCCCAGCTAGATACTGGCACTGCCAGGTTTTGGCATGGACGTGATTCGCGAATGCGCGAATCCAGCATCAAAAACAACAGCGTAGACCCAAAACACGCCGCCCTGAGCGGCATTAAAACAGGAATCATTTCGCTTCGGCTAGGCCGAGATGCCGTGGCCAGTTATTCGAATCGTGCATGTTCTGGATTCGTGCGCTTTCCATCAAATACTCTTGAATGCACGTTGTTAGCGCAACCGTTGTGGATCTGAATTTATGAAAAAACTCTAAAAAAATAGGATGGGAAATATCCTGCTTCCAACCGTTATCCAGGGGTTCGCACAAATCTTCCTCGAGAACAGCCAGCGTCCCTAGGCTTCCCATAAAAGCCGAGAATTCATCTTCACACAAGTCATGGCAGTTGACGAGCATTTCATGATTTAGATCAATGCGATCAATCGTCTGGAATGGCCGTGCCTGGCAAATTCGAGGAACGTCCTCAATGTCAAAATCTATGAGCAGAACAATTTTTTGTAGATCTGAATCTCCAAGAAATTCAACGCATTTGTCGACATGGTTAGCACAGCCGACGATAATCATCGCTACTGTGGACACGACTATAGCCCTCCTATTTTCCATTCACCTTACCTCCTTGGTCGGGGGCGCGGAAGTCCACAATCGAAGCTCGGCAACCACCAGTCATCACCAATTTCTTCCAGGCACTCTTGCCGCTCTTTTTTCGGTGGCACAGAAATGATTGCGCCGGAGAAACTGCAAACTCCAGAAAAACCGCTTGACAGTGGGGAGGCCGCCCATGCAACCCCCGGTTTCTGGCTAATTGCTAACCCAATCCTCGATCAACAGACCCTGAATACGGCAGAATTCTCGCGTGTTGTGGGTAATCAGTGTGCCCTCGATCGCCAAGGCATGACAAGCAATCCAAAGATCGTTGCCGCCGATTGGCGTACCCGCTGTCTTTAGCTGAGTAAACTGCTCGGCATAGTGTCGGCAGATGGCGGAGTTGGTGGGGTAAAGTACCGGTATCTGCTGCGTCAGCGCATCCAAACGGCTCAGCACGCGAGCCTTGCGGATGCTGCGCTCGGCCCCTTTGAGCAGTTCCGCATAGGTCACAAAAGACATATTCAGCGTGTCTACATCGGCCAGGTTCTCGACCTTGTCGGCAATGGACGGCGGGCGATTCTTGATCAGGTAGATCAGGATGTTCGTGTCCAGCAGGTATTTCACAAATCTTCCCTGTCCTGCATGAGTGTGAGTGATTCCCTGTCAGCCTCCAAAGCCTCGATGAAATCGTCATCAAAACCCTCCAACGCCTGCAATAGTGCTTTGCCTCGCTCCGGCCGCAACGGATGGATAATCAGATCTCCCTGCTCATTGCGCGAAATTTGTACCAAGTCAGTATCAAGGCGCAGTTCCGCTGGTATCCGAACCGCCTGACTATTGCCGTTATTAAATACTCGCGATCTGAGGCTAGTCATAGACTCCTCCATTTTCATGTGTGTACATTAGTGTATGTATACTAAGTGGAAACCGCTCTTTCGGCAAGTCTCTTTGAATAAGGGTTAACAAAATCAACGAATTCCAGGGCAGGTAGAAGAAATTCTGATGGATAATGAGGTGGATCCGGCAGCCGCAGCGAAACTGACTGCCGAAGAGGTAGCAAAACGCCGCGGCGAGGTGCCGTCGTGCGTGGTTGCATCAGGTGAACGGCACAGAAAACACCTACTATCGCGCAATTGGCTCAGCCGAGGCCCCGAGCAAGCCTGGCACGTCGCTTGCCCGGCTGAGGGCCGAAGTGAACACCCGAAGACGTTGCAAGCGCCGTGACAGGCGGTCCGAAGCCGGACAGAGTCCGGGCCAGGCAACTAAGGAAGAAGCGGTCGCGAGCTTTACAGCGTCCGCTAGAGCGCAGCTTAGCGGCGCTGGCTCTGAGGTCAGGTCAAGTCGCGGGGGTTGGCGGGCAACTGCTGCCGATAGTGCATCACGGTCACGACCTCCACATGCTCATCGCGTTGGCGATAGATGATCCGATAGGGTCGTGACAGCAACTCGCGCAAGTCGTCGTCCGGATACTCAGGCACCCTGCGGCCACTGTGAGGAACAGTCTCAAGCTGATCGACACGAGCAACCAGACGCCTGATCAGCGCGTCGGCATCTCGGGGGGCGTTCTCGGCTACATGTTCATGGATGGCGGCAAGCTGAGCTTGCGCCTCGGCCGACCAGATGACGGTCATTCACTCAGGCCAAGGGATTCCAGCAGGGCTTCGCTGGTGTAAGTGCGCCCGGCGTCAAGATCGGCCAACCCCCGCTCGATGGATCGACGCACGGCGATTTCATAAGCCACGTCCTCCCAGGTCGCGTTATCGGGCAACTGCTCGATCAGCTCTCGGGCCTTGGCCTTCACGGTGTCTGCTTTCGATGCCATAGTCTTCATTCTACTGCTTCCATCACTCATCTTCCATCCAATACCCCATAGCCACAAAGCTCGAACCAGGCCAGGCCAGGTCGCGTTCATCCGCGCCGTGGCTGGTGTAGCCGTCCAGGCGCGGATCATCGGCCCAGTCGGGGATCTCGCACAGGTCGGCGATAAAGCCGCGCCACAGGGAGGCCGGCGCAATTGGCTCAGCCGAAGCCCTAATGGCGAAAGCTGAAGCGCTCGGTCAATCTTGGATGAAGG
>SKKV01000204.1 GCA_007123575.1 Wenzhouxiangella sp. | reverse complement strand
GATGGGGGCACCGCCGACCTGGCCCTGCTGATCCGCTACGTTGCGCATATCGACGGCATCGAGCGAATCCGCTTTACCACCTCGCACCCGGTCGAGTTTTCCGACAGCCTGATCGAGGCCTTCCGCGACGTGCCGAAGCTGGCCAACTACCTGCACCTGCCGGTTCAGGCCGGTTCCGATCGCATTCTGTCGCTGATGAAGCGTGGTCACACGGTGCTCGAATACAAGCAGAAAATCCGCAAGCTGCGCGAAGCCCGTCCCGATATTTCCCTGTCCTCGGACTTCATTGTCGGCTTCCCCGGCGAGACCGAGCACGACTTTCAGCAGACCATGGACCTGGTGACCTCGCTGAATTTCGATCAAAGCTTCAGCTTCATCTACTCCGCCCGTCCCGGCACGCCCGCCGCTTCGTTCCCCGACAACGTCACCCTGGAAGAGAAAAAGGCGCGTCTGAAGCGCCTGCAGGACCAGCTCAACCAGCAGGCCGCGGCCATCTCCGAGGCCATGGTCGGCACCGTTCAGCGCGTAGTGGTCGAAGGCCCGAGCAAGAAAGATAGCCAGGAGCTGGCCGGCCGGACCGAGAACAACCGCGTGGTCAACTTCCCCGGCCCGGCGGAGCTTGCCGGCCGCATGGTCGATGTCACCATTACCGCGGCCCTGGCCAATTCCCTGCGCGGCCGCCTGGCCAGCCATCGCGATGAAGCAGCCTGAATGAACGATACGCGCACTGCGCTGACCCTGGAACTGGAACCGGCCGATAACGAGCGTCTGGCCAATCTGTGCGGCCAGCTCGACGATCATCTGCGTCTGATCGAAAAGCGCCTGGGGCTTTCCATTGCCGGGCGCGGCAATATCTTCAGCATCGAGGGCGAACAGGACGCGGTCAACGCCGGCCGTCGGGTTCTGCGCAAACTCTATCGCCAGACCGAGCGCGAGGTGCTGACCCCGGCCCTGGTCAATCTGCAGCTGCAGCAGTCCGGCTTGGAAGAGGGCGAAACCGACGCTGATGCCGAGGTGCTGATCCGTACCCGGCGCGGCATGATTCGCGGCCGCGGCCCGAACCAGAAACGTTATCTCGAGCGCATTGCCCGAAGTGACGTCAACTTTGGTGTCGGTCCGGCCGGTACCGGCAAAACCTTCCTGGCCGTGGCCTGCGCGGTCGATGCGCTGGAGTCGGACCGGGTTCAGCGCATCGTGCTGGTGCGCCCGGCAGTCGAGGCTGGCGAACGCCTCGGATTTCTGCCCGGCGACCTGGCCCAGAAAGTCGACCCCTACCTGCGCCCCCTGCATGACGCGCTGTACGAAATGCTCGGCTTCGAGCGCGCCGCGCGCCTGACTGAACGCAATGTCATCGAAGTGGCCCCGTTGGCCTACATGCGCGGGCGCACGCTCAACGATGCCTTTGTGATTCTCGACGAGGCCCAGAACACCACGTCCGAGCAGATGAAGATGTTTCTGACCCGGATCGGCTTCGGCTCTAAGGCCGTGATTACCGGCGACCTGACCCAGGTTGACCTGCCGCCCAAGGTTGGTTCCGGACTGCGCCAGGCGATTGGCCTGCTGCGCGAGGTCGAGGGCGTCAGCCAGACCTTTTTCGATTCCCGCGATGTGGTTCGCCATCCCATCGTCCGCCGCATCGTCGAGGCTTATGAAGCCGCCGACCAGACCGAGCAGAACGCATGACCGAGGCTACCGAGACCCCAGCAGCAATCGACCTGGACATTCAGCGCGTGGTCGACCATCCCGGTATACCGGATGATGATGAACTGCGTTTCTGGACCGAGGCCGCGCTGGCTGGGCAGGGCGCGGTCATGGTCAACCTCCGCATCGTCGACGAGGCCGAAGGCTGGGCTTTGAACAAGCAGTGGCGCCAGCGCGACACCGCCACCAATGTACTGAGCTTTCCGGCTGATTCACCGCCGCTGGATGGGGTGCGCGTGCTCGGCGATGTCGTGCTGTGCGCACCGGTGGTACAGCGCGAAGCCGTTGAACAGGGCAAGGAAGTCGCGCATCATTGGGCTCATCTGCTGATCCACGGGCTCTTGCATTTGCTCGGCTATGACCATATGGATGGCGCCAAGGCCGAGGTCATGGAGGCACGCGAAGTGGAACTCCTAGCCGCGCTCGGCATCCCTGATCCGTATCAATAATTACTGCAGTTCACTTTGACGATAGTTAGAACGTAGATTGATGAACAGTCCATCTCCGGCCCCGGGCCGGCGAAAACCGCAATGAACGACGACGGTCCTAGTAGCAACGGTGCGTCCTCTCGAAGCTGGCTGGAAAAACTGGGCCGAGCTTTCGGGGGTGAGCCACGCACCCGAGACGATCTCAAGGAACTGCTGCGCGATGTCACCGCGACCGGCCTGATCGAAGGCGACACCCTGGCCATGATGGAGGGGGCGCTGGAAGTCGACGAGCTGCAGGTGCGCGATGTGATGGTGCCGCGCTCGCACATGGTGGTTATCCCCGAGCACGCTGAACTAGCTGAGATCCTGCCCGTCATCATCGACTCAGGCCACTCACGTTTCCCGGTGGTTGGCGAAGACAAGGACGAGATACGCGGCATTCTGCTGGCCAAGGATCTGCTCCAGCTCGTGGCGTCCGACAATGCGCCCGGGCTCGAAGAACTGTTGCGCCCGGCCGTGATCATTCCCGAATCCAAGCGCCTGAACGTGCTTCTGCGCGAGTTCCGCGTATCCAAGAATCACATGGCGATTGTGGTTGATGAGTACGGCGGTGTGTCAGGGCTGGTCACGATCGAGGACGTACTCGAGGAAATTGTCGGCGATATTGATGACGAACACGATGCCGATGCCATCGCCGACGTCCAGCGCCTGGAAGAGGGCCGTTACCTGGTCCAGGCGCTGACGCCGATTGACGATTTCAACGACAGCCTGGGTACCGAGTTCAGTGATAACGACTACGACACCATTGGCGGCCTGGTCGTGGCCGAATTCGGCCGTTTGCCGGAAGCCGGTGAATCGGTGGTAATTGACGATTGGGCGTTCAAGATCACCAGTGCTGACGACCGGCGCCTGCACGCCATGGAAGTGACCCGGGCGTGAGACGCCTGGCCGGTCTCTGGCTCTTTCTTCTGTTGTCCGGGCCGGCCAGCCTGGCCCAGGCCCAGGAAGCCTGGCTGATCACCTATGGCCCCGGCAGCCATGTCTGGGAACGCTTTGGCCACAACGCGCTGTGGCTGCGCGACGAGGCAACCGGCCTGGACCACAGCTTCAGTTTCGGCTATTTCGAGCTGGATCGACCCGGTTTTCACACCGACTTCGCCCGCGGCATCATGCTTTACTACGGCGCGGTGGCCACGCCCGAGCGCGAGTTTGCCTTTTACCGCGGGCGCGATCGCACCATCACCTTGCAGCGCCTGAACCTGGATTCGACCCAGATCAGTAAGCTGTACCAACTGCTCGATGCCGCGATCTTTCCGCAACCGCAGTACTACCAGTACCACTATTACCTGGCCAACTGTTCGACCTGGCTGCGTGACCTGCTCGACCAGGTGCTGGGCGACCAAATTGCCGATCAGCTCAAAGCCGAGCCGGCGCGGCTGAACTTCCGCGACCACACCCGCCGTCTGACCACCGAACAGTTCTGGCTGCACACCGGCATGATGCTGTTGCTGGGACCGAAAATCGACGAGCCGCGCACGGCCTGGGAGGAGGCTTTTCTGCCCGAGGCCCTGGCCGACTGGCTGGACCGGGTCGAGCTGGACACTGGCCCGCTGGTGCTGGAGCGCGAGGAGACCTTTACCAGCAAAACCCATCATCCGCCTGAGCATGCTACCGGCCCCTGGTTGCTGTCGCTGCTGTTAGGGCTGCTGTTCGCCGGGCTTATCCTAACCGGCCTGCGCTGGCCGGGCATCTGGACCGGCATCTTCCGGGTGCTGGGCATCTTGGCCGCTGGCATGGCGGGAACAGCGGTATTCGTAATGTGGTTTGGCTCCGGGCACGAGTTCACCTGGCGCAATGCCATGGGCTTGCTGTTGCATCCGTTCTGGTGGCTTCTGTTGCTGCCGCTGCCTGCCGGACTCAAGCGCAAGCTATTGGCTGCGCTGGCGGTCGGCGTGCTGGTAGGCACGGTCTGGCTGGCCGTTCCTTTGGGGCAGTGGCGCCTGGATCAGTTGTTGCTGGTCGTACCTGTTCTGACTTCATTGTTGCTGGTAAGCTGGGTCAAGTTGGCGAATTAGGGTCGTCTGCCATGCTGCAAGCTCGCAACAAAAAGCGCATGCCGCCGCACTGGTGGCTGCTGCGCAATCCGTTTCTGTTCGCCGGCCTGATTGGCGCGGCCGCGCGGCTGTTATTGATCTGGGTTGAGATCGGATCTGCTCCGTTCGTTTCCGTGCTCGAATGGCTGTGGCTGTCGGCCGGTTTTGCTCACCGCATGGTTGGTGGCATGCTGGACCGCCTGCTGCCGGGACTGCCGCCACTGATGGCTCTGGTCATGGGCCTGGCTATTGGCCTGCTGATCTACATACTCCTGGACTATTTCTGGCG
>SKKV01000168.1 GCA_007123575.1 Wenzhouxiangella sp. | reverse complement strand
GGCAGGCCGGCCTGGTTCGCGGCTTCGATCGCGGTTCTCATCTCGGCGCCGGGTTCGATGCCGAACTGCTCGGCAATACGGCGCTGGTAGGCCGACAGGGCGAGCGAGGCCATCATCATACCGGCCTTGCCTTCGCGCAGAATCGAGAACACGTTCAGGTTTTGCCAGGCTGACTTGTCGGTCAGGGCGTGGTAGCGCGACTGGCACAGCTCAATGGCGACGGCATCGTAGTGCCCGCTTTCCAGCAGTCGGCGCACGGCCTCGGCGCTGGTGCGCGAGACGTGGGCTGTGCCCAGCAAGGCGAAATCGACGCCGTCGACCTGAACATGCTCAACCGGCTCGTCGGCGAAAAGGGCCTGGTGTTCGGGGGTCATCATTGAAGGGCGCGCAAAGGATCGGCAATTCTAGCAGGGATGAGGGGCGCTTAGTCTGGCGCGGCAGGTGGCAGCAGACGGTCGGTGATGACCCCGCTGATTGTGCTCGGAAGCGCGTTCAGCCGCTGCCGATCATTGACGGTGAACACCCAGAGTTCGCGCCCCTGGTCGCGCAGGCGCTTCAGGTGCGGCCGGTCGTCCGGCAGGTTGATTTTCCGATGGTCGAGCACGACCAGGTCCAGGCGTTGTTCGGCAAGCCGGTCCGGCAGGCTGCTGAGCGGCCATTTGGGTACATAGTTGGCCCAGGCCACCCGGCCGAAACCCAGCTCGTGCGCAAGATCGATTTCTGCAATCGTGAATACTTGGGCAACCACTTGCCGGCTGCGCTCGCCCAGTGTGTCAGCGAGCATCTTCAGACCATTCGGGTTGTCTGCCTTGATGTCGGAGACCAGCCAGGCATCCGGGTGCGCCTTCAGCCATTCATGCAGCGCATCCGGGGTCAGCACGCTCAGGTTGCCGCGCATGGGCAGTGCCCGCAGCAGCGCGCCGGGCAGGGCAACGCGCGGCCACAGCGGCCGCAGCAACTGCTTGTGCCAGGGAAGGGCGCGCAGGTCGAACCAGCGCCTGAGCGTGGGTCCCCAGTCGTGTAGGGCCACCCAGCTGCCGTCGGGCGTGGGCTGCAGATCCACCTCGAAGTGGCGCACCCCCCAGGCATACCACTGGTCCAGACACTGGCGCGCGTTCGGGTAGCTGCCCAGGGCGCTGCCGCCGGCGGCGTGGGCAATCAGCGTTCTGGGCGTGTCGATGTGTTCGAAATCCAGGCGGTAGCTGTCGGCGTCCTGCCAGGCCCGTTTCCAGGCCAGGCGGCACTGCCAGAACAGAATCAGGTAGGTTGCCAGGCTGGCGAAGATCAGGCCGAAAACAGCTGTGGTCATGAGGTTGCTGCGGTCATGGACTGGCGGGTTCTGGCAGGCGGCGATGAAAGATGGAATATGGTATCATTTCGGCTTTGTTTCGCTCTGATTTCATCCTGCCTGGCGACGCATTATGATTTTATTCAAAAGCAGTAAAATCATTGCCTTGCAAGAATAAACTCACCTAGATTCGGACTTCTCCTGATGGCGGAAATGGCACGGGAAGTGCTCCAGGTCAACCTGGAAGATGAAATGCGGCAGTCTTACCTCGATTACGCGATGAGCGTGATCGTTGGTCGGGCGCTGCCGGACGTGCGCGACGGCCTTAAGCCGGTGCACCGGCGCGTGCTCTATGCCATGCACGAGCTTGGCAATGACTACAACAAGCCCTACAAGAAATCGGCCCGCGTGGTCGGTGACGTGATCGGTAAGTATCACCCGCACGGGGACTCTGCCGTATACGACACCATCGTGCGCATGGCCCAGCCGTTTTCGATGCGCTACATGCTGGTCGATGGTCAGGGCAACTTCGGCTCGATTGACGGCGACCCGCCGGCGGCGATGCGATACACCGAGGTTCGCATGGCCCGCCTGGCCCATGAAACCCTGGCCGATATCGACAAGGAAACGGTCAATTTCATCCCCAATTACGACGAGTCGGAGCATGAGCCGACGGTCATGCCGACCCGGGTGCCCAACCTCCTGGTCAACGGGGCTGCGGGTATTGCCGTGGGCATGGCGACCAATATTCCGCCGCATAACCTGGGCGAGGTCATCAACGCCCTGCTGGCGCTGATCGACCAGCCGGAGCTGTCCATCGATGAGCTGATGGCCCACCTGCCGGGGCCGGATTTCCCGACCGCGGCCATCATCAACGGTGCCGACGGCATCGACCAGGCCTATCGCACCGGCCGCGGCCGCATTTACCTGCGTGCCCGTTCGCACGTTGAAACCGACGACGACAGCGGCCGCTCGCGCATCGTGGTTACCGAGCTGCCGTACCAGGTCAACAAGGCCCGGCTGCTGGAGAAGATTGCCGAGCTGGTCAAGCTCAAGCGCCTGGAAGGTATCTCCGAGCTGCGTGACGAGTCGGACAAGGACGGCATGCGCATGGTCATCGAGCTCAAGCGCGGTGAAGTGCCGGAAGTGGTACTGAACAACCTGTTCCAGCTGACCGCCCTGCAGACCGTGTTCGGGATCAACATGGTTGCGCTGGTCGACGGCCAGCCGAAGCTTTTGAACATTCGCGACATGCTGGCCGCCTTTCTGGCTCACCGGCGCGAGGTGGTTACCCGGCGCAGTCTGTTTGAACTGAGAAAAGCGCGCGAGCGGGCCCATATTCTTGAAGGCCTGACGGTTGCCCTGGCCAATCTTGACGAGGTCATCGAACTGATCAAGACCTCGCCCAACCCGGCCGAGGCGCGCGAGCGCCTGCAGGCCAGGCACTGGGATGCCGGGCTGGTCAAGGCGCTGCTCGGCCAGGCCGGCGCCGAACTGTCGCGTCCGGAAGAATTGCTGCCGAAATTTGGCCTGGGAGAAGATGGCTACCTGCTGTCGCCGGCCCAGGCCCAGGCCATTCTTGATTTGCGTCTGCAGAAGCTGACCGGCCTTGAGCAGGAAAAACTGGCCAGCGAATACCAGGAAATCCTGGGCCAGATCAAGGAGTTGATGCGCATTCTTTCCGAACCGGATGCGCTGATGGAAGTGATTCGCGACGAGCTCGGTGCGCTCAAGGATCAGTATGCCGATGAGCGTCGCTCGGAGATTGTTCGCGATCACCTGAACCTGACCATGGAAGATTTGATCACGCCCGAAGACGTGGTCGTGACCCTGTCGCACGCCGGCTACGCCAAGTACCAGCCGCTCGACCGGTACCGGGCGCAGCGCCGGGGCGGCCGCGGCCGTTCAGCAACCAAGACCAAGGCCGAAGACTTCGTTGAACGCTTCTGGGTGACCAATACCCACGATACCCTGCTTGTCTTTACCAGTGCTGGCAAGGTCTACAAGACCAAGGTTTACGAGCTGCCGCAGGCCAGCCACAGCAGCCGCGGGCGGCCGATGGTGAACCTGCTGCCGCTGGATGAAGGCGAGCGCATCAATGCCGTATTGCCTACCCGGGAATTTCCGGACGACTGGTTTGTGTTCTTCGCCACCCGGGCTGGCCGGGTCAAGAAAACACCGCTGTCGGATTTTGCCAATATTCGCTCCAACGGTATCTGGGCAATCCTGCTGGAAGAAGGCGACGAATTGGTTGATGTGGCATTCACCGACGGCCAGCGCGATATCCTGCTGTTCTCCTCGGCCGGCAAGACCATCCGCTTCCATGAAGATGACGCCCGCCCCATGGGCCGCCAGACCCGTGGCGTGGTCGGCATCCGGCTGAAGGACGAGCAGCAGGTGGTGTCCATGCTGGTTAGCGGCGAGGACAGCGGCGATATCCTGCTGGCGACCGCGAATGGTTTTGGCAAGCGAACCGCGCTGGAAGATTTTCCCGTTTACAAGCGCGGCGGGCAGGGTGTGATTGGCATCCAGGTATCCGAGCGTAACGGCCCGCTCGTGGCTGCACTGTCAGTCAGTGACGAAGACGATGTCATGCTGACCTCCAACGGCGGCACCTTGGTTCGAACCTCGGCGGGAGAGATTTCACGTCTGGGACGCAATACCCAGGGCGTCACCCTGATCCGTCTGGGCGATGGCGAGCAGGTCATTGGCATGGCCCGCGTTGCCGCATCTGAAGATGGTGATGAGGAAGAAATCGAGGCCGAGGATTAAGCCAGTAAATGCGGCACGGCCAGGTGCAGCCTGGTCGTGCCATTATCTTTGATCTCACTCGAAACGGTCGGAAAAGATTTCGTTTTCCTTCGGCTGGGTAACGCTGAAGCTGTCGATGCCTATGTACTCACCGTTATTGCCCTGTGGGCCGGAATTTTCCACAAAGTATCGAAAGGCGACGCGGCCGGTGGTCGGTTGGCTCAGCCCTGCAACGACAAGGACATATTCTGTCCAAATGCGCGGGTAGCCGTTTAGGGAATAGCCAGGGTTTATATCGAGCAATAGTTGGCTGAAGTCGCCAACGCTCATGGACGATTCGCCCACTTCGATGCTGCTACCTGCCGTGCTAAGACGCACCTGCAAGCGATCCTCAAAACCGATGCTGTCTTCCACGGTTCGGGTCCAGAACCGGATCTCCGTGCCGTTCTCCATGGCAAACTCCGGGCTGATCAGC
>SKKV01000050.1 GCA_007123575.1 Wenzhouxiangella sp. | reverse complement strand
TCATCGGTGACTGACCAGAAGATCTGGGCCGAGGCCGAACTCGACACCAACAGCAGTAAGAACAGCAAAGGGCGAATGCAAGCCATCGTTTCACCTCCTAGAGTCACGACACAGTATCATGAGGCTGCAAGCTATCACCCACATGTTTATATCCAATGATGCCAATCGCAAAACGATTCCGCGGTTTCATGCCCGTGGTTGTCGATGTGGAAACCGGGGGGTTCAACCCCGGCACCGACGCCCTGCTGGAGCTGGCCATGAGCATCATCGGCATGGACGAAGACGGCTGGCTGCATCCTGGCGAAGTCATGATGCGCCACATCGAGCCGTTCCCGGGCGCCAACGTAGAAGAAGCCGCGCTGGAGTTCAATGGTATTCGGCTGGGTCATCCGCTGCGGCCGGCCGTCGACGAGGAAAAAGCCCTGCGCGACCTGCTGCAACCGGTGCGCCAGGCGCTGCGAGACAGCGGCTGCAAGCGTGCCGTGCTGGTTGGACACAACGCCCATTTCGACCTGTCGTTTCTGAACGCGGCGATCGAGCGGGTAGGATACAAGCGCAATCCGTTTCACCCGTTCAGCTGCTTCGACACCGCCACATTGGGCGGGCTTGCCTATGGCCAGACCGTGCTGGCCCGGGCCGTGGACGCAGCCGGCCTGGACTGGGACAAATCGCAGGCCCATTCGGCCGCCTACGATACCGAACGCACGGCGGCCCTGTTCTGCGCCGTGGTCAACCGCTGGCGGCACCTGGAAGAGCTGGAAGAAGGCAAGCATTTCTAACGCTCGAGCCCTCAGCCCTTGAACCCCGATAGCTCACAACCATATTGCATAATTGAAGGACGGGTTTTTTACTTGCGAAGCTCGAACCGATACCCATTCAACTGCCAAGGAGATAGATTATGGCGTTTTCGCTGCCTGAATTACCGTACGAAAAAAATGCGCTGGAGCCGCACATTTCAGCCGAAACACTGGAGTACCACTACGGCAAGCACCATCAAACTTACGTCGACAAACTCAATGGCCTGGTCGAGGGGTCGGACTTCGCCGGCAAATCGCTGGAGGAGATTGTTCGCAGTTCAGACGGCGGCGTTTTCAACAACGCAGCCCAGGTCTGGAACCACACCTTTTACTGGCACTGCCTGTCGCCCAACGGCGGCGGCGAGCCCGGTGGCAAACTGGGTGAGCTGATTGCCCGTGATTTCGGCAGCTTTGGCGACTTCAAATCCAAGTTCACCGACACCGCCATCAATACCTTCGGCTCTGGCTGGGCCTGGCTGGTGCAGACCCCTGAAGGCAAGCTGGAAATCACCTCGACATCGAACGCGCAGACCCCGCTGACCGGCAGCGCCAAGCCGCTGCTGACCTGCGATGTCTGGGAACATGCCTATTACATCGACTACCGCAACGCCCGTCCGAAGTACATGAATGCGTTTTGGAACCTGGTCAACTGGGATTTCGTCAACGCCAATCTCGACGGCTAACCAGTCCATGAGCGCCAGCGAAACCGGGCTTGCCGAACGGCCCTCCCGCTTGTTCGACACCTACGTTCGCATGCCGGTTGCGCTGGTCAGAGGCGAAGGGCCCTGGTTGTTCGACGACCAGGGCCGTCGCTATCTCGATGCTCTCAGCGGGATCGCCGTATGCAGCCTGGGGCATGCGCATCCGCGCCTGGCGGCCGCCATTGCCGACCAGGCATCCACCCTGGTGCACACGGCCAATATCGTCCGTATTCCGCAGCAAGAAGCACTGGCCGAAGCTTTGTGCGAAATCAGCGACCTTGACCGCGCCTTCATTGCCAATTCCGGTGCCGAAGCGATTGAGTGCGCGCTGAAGCTGGCCCGCCGCCATGCCCACGCACGGGGCATCGAGGCACCAGCCGTGCTGGTGGCCAGCGACAGCTTTCACGGTCGCACCCTGGCGGCCCTAAGCGCTTCCGGCAACAGCGCCATCCAGGCCGGATTCGGGCCGCTGGTTGATGGTTTCGTGCGCGTACCCTTTGGTGATCTGGCAGCCGCCCGGCAGGCCTTTGCAGACAACCCCAATATCGTCGCCGCGCTGGTCGAACCGATCCAGGGCGAAGGCGGCGTGCGCCCGGCACCGGTCGGCTACCTGCCCGGCCTGCGCGCTGCCTGCGACCAGCACCAGGCGCTGCTGATGCTGGACGAAATCCAGACCGGCATGGCCCGCACCGGGCGCTGGTTTGCCTTTCAGCATGAACCCGGCCTGGTTCCCGACGTCATCACCGTGGCCAAGGCCCTGGGCAACGGCGTGCCGATTGGCGCCTGCCTGGCCCGCGAATCGGTCGCCGGCCTGCTGTCGGTGGGCTCCCACGGCACCACCTTCGGCGGCAACCCGCTGGCCTGCCGAGTAGGCCTGGAAGTGATCAAGATCATGCGCGAGCAGGATATCCCGGCACAGGCCGAGCGCCTTGGCTTAGCTCTGCTGGCCGCGCTCAAGACGCGCCTGGACGGAACGCCGGGCGTGGTCGATATCCGCGGGCGCGGTCTGATGGTCGGCATTGAGCTCGCCGAGCCGGTACCGGAACTCAAAGACCGGGCCATGGCAGCCGGGCTGATCATCAACGTTACCCGCGGCAATGTCATTCGCCTGCTGCCACCGCTGATCATCGACGATGAGCAGGTCAACCAAATCGCTGACACTGTCGCGCAGCTGGTCCAGGCACGGTTTTCGGCGTGAGTCTGCTGGTCGACGATATTCACCTGGGCTACGGTGACCTGCCGGTTATCAAGGGACTCAGCTTTGAGCTGAACGATGGTGAAATCGGCTGCCTGCTGGGCGCTTCCGGCTGCGGCAAGACCACGGCGCTGCGGGCGATTGCCGGCTTCGAGCCGCTCAAGCGCGGCACAATTGAAGTCGGCGGTCAAACCGTCAGCAGCGCCGACAGGCAGGTAGCCCCGGAAAAACGAAGCGTTGGCATGGTGTTTCAGGATCATGCCTTGTTCCCCCACCTGGATGTCGCCGCCAACGTCGCCTTTGGCCTGCGTGGCCTGAGCCGAGCCGAGCGCGATCAGCGGGTACGCGGCCTGCTCGAATTGACCGGGCTGAGCGGCCTGGACCAGCGCTACCCGCATGAGCTGTCCGGCGGACAGCAGCAGCGCGTCGCCCTGGCCCGGGCCCTGGCTCCCGAACCGGCAGTGCTGCTGATGGACGAGCCGTTTTCCAACCTCGACACCCGATTGAGACGGCGCATGGGCGAGGAGATTCGCGGCATGCTCAAGGCGCGCGGCACCACCACCTTGCTGGTCACGCATGACCAGCACGAAGCCTTTGCCCTGGCCGACCGGGTTGGACTGCTCAAAGACGGCCGCATGCTGCAGTGGGACTCGCCCTACCAGATCTATCATCGGCCGGCATCGCGCTACGTCGCCGCCTTCACCGGCCGAGGCAGCTATCTCAACGCGGTCATCGATGGCGATTCACTGGTCCACGCATTGGGCAGATCGCCGCTACCCGACGAGCGACCGCCAGGACAGGAAGTGGCCTTGCTGATTCGACCGGACGATATTCGCCCCAATCCGAAGGGAACGCGGGCGCGGGTGGTGGCGCGTCAATTTCAGGGCGCGGAGATTCTATACCGGCTGCGCCTGGACGGCGGAGAGGAGATCAACGCCCTGTTTCCTAGCCATGACGACTTTGCCGTTGACAGCTCCATCGGGGTGGAGCTGGACGCCCAGCACCTGGTGCTGTTTCCAGCCGATCAGCCCAGCGGCGTCATCGCCCCGCTCAGCAGCGAAGCCGTCTGAGCGTCAAGCAGCGGTCGCAAGCGCTCGATGCGCTGCTGGAGTTCTTCCTGGCTGTCTGCGACCAGCGTCGCATGGCCCACTTTGCGGCCGGGCCGGTCGGACTTCCCATAGTCATGCCAGCACAAGCCCGGCACTGCCAGCAATTGCTCGCGCGCCGGCATCGAGCCAATCCAGTTCAGCATGACGGCATGGCCTCTTGGTTTGGTACTGCCAAGCGGCAGGTCACAAACTGCGCGCAGGTGGTTTTCAAACTGCGAGGTCTCGCTGCCTTCAATGGTCCAGTGGGCCGAATTGTGCACTCTTGGCGCAAACTCGTTGGCCAACAGTCCGAATTCGCCGGCAAACAGTTCCAGGGTCAGGCAGCCGACATAGTCAAGATGCTCCATTAAACGGCCGACATGCGCCTCGGCTGTTTCGACCATGGCCTGATCCAACCCGGCCGGGGCCATGGCCAGGCGCAGGATGCCCTGCTCGTGGCAGGTAAAGCTGGCCGGATAAAACCGCGTTTCACCCGCGGCCGTTCGCACCCCGGTGATCGCAAACTCGTGATCGAACGGCACCCAGGCTTCCAGGATCAGCGGATGCTCACCGAGCTTGCGCCAGGCAGGCTCCAGATCCTCGTGATGACGCAAAACGGCCTGGCCCTTGCCGTCGTAGCCCAGGCGCCGGGTCTTGAGCACGGCCGGAAAACCCATCTTCTCGATCGCCGCCAGCAAGTCCGGGCGCGAAGACACGGCGGCAAACTCAGGCACC
>SKKV01000153.1 GCA_007123575.1 Wenzhouxiangella sp. | reverse complement strand
AGGCAGGGTCGTCACTCTGATCCCCGCCCCTGCCGTTCGATGTCTCGGCATGGCCTACCAGGTGCAGCACGAAGTATTCGAACACCTGGATCACCGGGAAAAAAACGGCTACCAACGCCATGAGGTATCGGCCCAGCTGCATGCCAGCAAC
This sequence comes from Wenzhouxiangella sp., assembly GCA_007123575.1. Taxonomy (GTDB): domain Bacteria; phylum Pseudomonadota; class Gammaproteobacteria; order Xanthomonadales; family Wenzhouxiangellaceae; genus Wenzhouxiangella. The sequence continues at coordinate 4,376 of SKKV01000153.1, read as the reverse complement.
ACCCGGGTGCCGACGACCATCTATGTCGCAAGCGCTGACAATCCTGCCTTCCTGGGTCCTGCCGAGCCGGACATCATGGCCGCGCATATCGCCCAGGCCCACGGCCCAAGCGGCAGCAACCGCGACTACCTGCTGCGTCTCGCCGAAGCCCTGGAATCCCTGGGCGACAATGATTCCCACGTCTTCGACCTGGCCCGAAGAGTGCAACAGCTCACATCAATGTCGAGAACGAATTCGAACGCGCCCTGATTTCAAGGTTGCCATGATACCCAGCAGGCATTGAGCGACGAAATCAGCGCGTTCCACGTCAATGAGCCGGGGTCAACAATAATGCAAGCTTTTTCATGGCTTGTCGGTCGTAATGGAATACAACCGACACAGCTATGAAATCATGCCCTTGTATCCGATAAGAGGCTTCCCGGCTGTCCTGAGCGCACTAGTTGTGCTGAGTCTATTCCTCTCAGCCGAAGCCGATGCCGACCCCAACATTGTCGCCGAAACGTTCCAGCCTTACGCCGAATTGCTAGGCCAGTTCGTCACCGAGCATGACTTGCCAGATGACGGACTAGTCTCTTCGTTCGACTACCGCTCCGCGCTGGAGCATGCCGAAACCTCTGACCGCCTGGCCGAACAGCGTCAACGATTGGCCGAATTCGACCCGGATGTACTGACCGATCGCGACTCGGCCAACGCATTCTGGCTCAATGCCTACAACTTTTTCATGATTGCCCATATCCTGGAAAACCCCAGGCGCGGCGAACTAGTCTCCAGCGTGCGCGATTACGGCCACCTGTTCAATCCCTACCGCGTATTTCGGCGGGATTTATTCGATGTGGGTGGGCGCAAGTATTCGCTGAGCGAAATCGAGCTCGACATTCTGCTCGGCACGGAATTCCAGGAACGGGGCTGGAAGGACGCAAGGGTGCATTTCACCGTCAATTGCGCCTCGGTCGGCTGCCCACCGCTGCGAGCCGACATCCATACCGCTGACAATGTCGAGTACCTGATGGCCGAGAACACGCGTCGATCGCTCAACACCTCGCTGCATCTTTGGATCGATAACGAGGTGCTGTACCTGAGCAGCCTGTTTGACTGGTACGAGGACGACTATGTCGAGCATTCCGGTTCAGTGCGTGAGTTTCTCAACGACTATGCCGATCCTGACCTGCGTCCGGCTATCGAAGCCACCCAGCGCATCCGCTTTATCGATTACGACTGGGATCTGAATTCACCAGAGAACATGCAGCCATGGATCAGATAACCATCCGAACTCTGGCTGTTCTCGCATTTACCTTTTCCGCCGCGGTCGTCGCCGAGGATGCGACCGATGAGCTTGAGCGTGTCACCGTCATCGGCTCGCTGGCCCAGGCGCGCACCCTGGCCGACTCGGCCGTGCCGGTCGATGTATTCAGTGGCGAACAGTTGCGCGCTACCGGCGCCGCGGGCAACGAGCTCGGCGAGGCCCTGGCCATGCTGGCCCCGTCGTTCAATTTCCCACGCCAGTCAAATTCGGTCACCTCCGATCATGTCCGCTCGGCCCAGCTTCGCGGCATGAATCCCGACAAGGTACTGGTGCTGGTCAACGGCCAGCGCCGGCATGTTTCGGCGGTGGTCAACGACTACACCAAGATTGGTCGCGGCACTAATGCGTTCGACTTCAACACCATCCCCTTGAGTGCGGTCAAGCGTGTTGAGATCCTGCGCGATGGTGCCAGCGCCCAGTATGGCTCCGACGCCATTGCCGGGGTGATCAATATCGTTCTGGACGATTCACCAGCCGGCCTGGTCGCCGGGGCCAGCTACGGTGCCCACCACACCCGGGTCAGCCCCGTGAGCCAAACCATGACCGACGGCAATACCGCCACCGCCTGGCTCAACCACGGTCACCAAACCCGACGGGGCGGGTCGGTTCGCTACGGCATTGAAGCCTCGCGTCGGGGGGCGACCAACCGCGCTGGTTTCGATCAGGTTTCGCCGTTCATTCCCCAGACCGAGGCCAACTTGGCCTTTCAAGGGCAGCGAACCCACCGGGTCGGCGACCCCAAGACCGAATCCATCGGTTTGTGGATCAATTCGGAACTGGATCTCAATGCTTATCAATTTTTCGGATTCGGCATATTCAGCCATCGGGATACCCGCGGCGCAGCCGTTTTTCGCCATCCCGACACCAACCAGAATGTCCGCGCCATTTTTCCAGACGGTTTTCTCCCCGTCACGCGTGGTGAAAATACCGACATCGGCCTGACCGGGGGCATCCGCCATGAGCAGTCGGCCTGGTCCTTGGAACATGCACTCAACCTCGGGCACAATCGCTTCGAGTTCGGCGTGGCCAACTCTCTCAACCCATCGCTGGGGCCGGACAGTCCAACCCGCTTCGACGCCGGCACTTTCGACCTGACCCAGATCAATATCAGCAACAAGGCCAATCGCCGCTTCGATAATCTGGTGGCCGGCCGACCGCTCTACCTGGCCCTGGGTCTGGACTACCGCCATGAACGTTTCGAGAGCAGTCCCGGCGATCCGGCTTCGTTCGCCGCCGGTAACTTCGAGTTCGAGCCCGGCCTGGCCGAACTGGTCGGCTTCCCGGACATCGGCTCGCAAAGGGCAAAGGGACTTTCACCGGAAGACGCCACCCGCGAAGACCGTCACGTATTCGCCCTGTTTGCCGAACTCTCGACCGATCTGAGCGAGCGCCTGGAAACCTCCCTGGCCGGGCGCTTCGAACACTACAGTGACTTCGGCAGCACCCTGACCGGCAAGCTGGCAGCGCGTTACCGTCTCGACCACGGCCTGTCGGCGCGAACCTCGATCTCAAGCAGTTTCCGGGCGCCATCGCTCAGCCAGATCGGCTGGGGAAGGCGGGACAACACCTTTTCCGCCGAAGCCGCACGTATCTCCTCGCGCCTGATCCGGACCGGGTCCGAACTGGCTGATCAACTGGAGCTGCCGTCGCTGGATGAAGAGACCTCGATCAACGTCAGCGCCGGTGTGGTGTGGACCAGCGACTTCGGGTTGAATTTGTCGGTTGATCTGTTCGATATTCGGGTCGATGATCGCATCACCCAGTCCGAGTTCCTGACCGACCCGGCCCTGATCGACTTCGTTCAGCAGTTGCCCGGCGGTGAAGGGGTGCAATCCATCGCCTTCTTTTCTAACGCCGTTGACACCCGCACCCGCGGCATCGAGGCGGTGCTCGACTACACCCGCCCGGCAGCCGGCGGCCTGTGGCGCACTGACAGCGCCTGGACCTGGGCCAGAAGCGATATACGCGCCATTGCCGAACCCCCCGGTCGAATCAGCGAGATCAACCCGATCGGCCTGAACGGACGATTTGTCTATCTAAGATCCGAACTACGTTTCTGAGTCACTTCATCCTTCCTATCCGAATGGACCAGACAAGTCGCGCTTATTAGTAATTTCAAAAGGAGCAGAACAGCATGCAAAAATCGCTTTCCAATTGGGCCATACCACTACTGCTGGTCAGCGCAACATTCTTTGCCGCCGTCCCGGCAGCAGCTTCCAATTCCGAGGTACAACTGGGCATCAAGGGCTACAGCCCGGTGTCCTATTTCGAGAACAATCGGGCAGAACCTGGCGACCCTCGATTCAGCACCGTCCATAATCAGCGCCAGTACCTCTTCACCAGTGCCGAGCAGCTGGCCAGGTTCGAAGCCGATCCGACGAAATACGAACCCGTGTTTCCGGATCACTGCCCCTACAACCTCGCGCTGGGAAGGGCCGCCGCAATCGACCCTTACAACTTCAAGATCGTCGACGGAAACCTGCTGCTATTCCATCGCACCGAGGAAATGGATGGCCGCGAAGCCTGGGAAGAACACGCCAACGACGAGGAATTGCTGGAAAGGGCGCAAGCGACCTATACCCTGTTCCGGTTCTGATCACCAATTGCCCATGCACAGCGCCAGAATCTTCAGTCCTCTGCAGCAAAGCAGCCGAATTGCGGCCGTAGTCATGGCCATGGCAGCCATCATGGTGATGGCCGGTTGCGCCACCTATTCGAACCAACCCGACCTCGAACGTCTTTATGAGACCGCCCGCACTGATCTCCATCAACCACCGGTCATCCTCATTCCCGGACTCATGGGATCGGTCCTGCATAGCGAGAGCGATGGCGAGATCTGGCCGGGAACGCTATTCAATGTCCTGTTCTCGCGCTACCGTCACGCGGCTCTGAGCATCGATCCCGAGACGTTACTGCCAGACCCAGGCGATGTTCAAGCCGAACGGATCACCGGCAAGTTTGCCGGGCGCGATTTCTACAGCTCCATCATTGAAACGCTTCAAACAGCCGGTGGTTTCAAATTTGCCGAACCCGGCCAACCATTGCCGGATGGACATCGTCATTACTACATCTT
>SKKV01000091.1 GCA_007123575.1 Wenzhouxiangella sp. | reverse complement strand
TGATCAGGACGGTCAACAGCGCGCCGCACAGCATGGCCCCCAGGCGATGGCGGCCCTCGACCGGGCCGACGAACAGCAGCACGATCAGCAACGGTCCGAATGCATTGCCCAGTACCTGCCAGGCAAACAGCACACGGTCGAAAATCGTGGCCGGAAAGAACATCGCCAGGGCCAGCGCGGCCAGGCCCAGGACTGCGATCACCAGGCGATCGGCGTTGAGCGAAATCCTGCCCCGTCGCAGGTCATGGCTGACGGCACTTCCGGCCACCAGCAGTTGGCTGTCCGAGGTTGACATGATCGCGGCCAGCACGCCGCCTGTGATCAGCCCACCCAGCACGGCCGGCAACAGCTCCACCGCCAGCACCAGCAGCGCTGACTCACCGTCAGCCAGCTCGGGCAGCAGCACCCTGCCCGACCATCCCAGAACTACCATGCCGGTATAGATCAGCACCGCCCAGCCCAGGGCAACGTTGCGCGCAAATCGTACCTGGTCAGCTGATTTCAAGGCCATGAAGCGATTGACCACGTGCGGCTGGCCTGGATAACCCAAGCCTATGCCGAACAGACCGGCGACGAAAACCATCGCCAACAGCAGGCTGGGCTGGTCAACCAATCGTAGCAGTGAGGGATCGTCAAGGGCAATGAGGCCCTGCCACAGCGCTGCTGGCCCACCAACGGCGGCCAGCGCAACCGCCGGCAATACCAGGGCCACGGACAGCATCATCAATCCCTGCAAGGCATCGGTCACGCTCGCCGCCCAGAAGCCGCCCATGAACACGTAGGCAATGACAATCACGGCACCGACAATCATGGCCACTGTCGCGGAAATCGGTAGCGCGGTGCTGATCGCCGTGCCGGCCGCCTGAAACTGCGAGGCCACATACAGGGTGAAACAGAACAATATGATCGTCGCACCGATAATGCGCAGACTGCTTTCACTGCGAGGGTCACTGCCTTGGCCAAGAAACTCGACCAGGGTCAAAGCCTGGCTGCGATGGCTGGCCGGCTGCAGGCGCGGCGCAATGAACACCCAGTTAATGAAAAACCCTGACACCACGGCCGGAATCAGCCAAATTGCTTGCAGGCCCCAGGCATAGGCCGCGCCACTCATTCCCAAAAGCGTCCAGGCCGAGGAAGAACTGGCTGAAGCACTGAGCGCGGCAACAACGGGTCCCATCCGACGCCCGGCAAGATGAAAGTCCTCGCTATCTCCAACCCGCCGTTGCGCCCAAACGCCAATGCCCAGTAAGGCAATCAAGTACAGGATAAGGGTGATCGCTACCATGCAGCCGGCTCCAAGCCAGAAGGAAGTGCGGGCAGCGTAACGCGGTTTTCGCCAAATTTCACCTTCAGCGGGTTAGTCTGTGACGTCTTGTTCATTGGAGGTCTGCCATGACATCGCGCGTTTTTCGACTTATGACCCTGGTGTTGCTGGGGTTTGCCTGCCTGGTCATGGTCTCCCTGCTTGCAGGCCGCTCCCCCACCGTGGAGGCACGCAGCTTGGCCATCGATGCCGACGAACTGATTGCCGTTGAACTGGCCTCGGTCGGTATTGTTCCCTTTAGCGGCACGCCGGTCGTTTTACTGCGTGAGCCAAAATCTGGCAGCATCGTCCCTATTTTTATTGGCCCCAATGAAGCTCGCGCAATTGTCATGGCCCAGCGCGGCATCGAGTCGCCTCGGCCGATGACCCATGATTTGCTGGTCACGCTGCTCGAGAGCCTGGACGGCAAGCTGGAGCGGGTGATCGTCGACGAGCTGCGCGACGGCACCTACCTGGGGGCCCTGGAGATTTCTGTCACTGGCAGCAGCGACATCAAGCGCATCGATACCCGCCCCAGCGACGGATTGGCAATGGCCGTGCGCACCGGCGCATCGATCCTGGTTGCGCCCGATATTCTCGAAGCTGGAGAAGACATTCCATTCGAGGGGCTGGGCGACGACGACGATGTCGTAACCGCCGTTGGCATCACCGTGATGCCAGCCAGCAGCGAGCTGCGAGAAGCGCTGCAACTTTCCGACAAGCCAGGCGTGCTGGTCAGCTCAGTCAGTACCATGGCGGCGCTCTCCGGTATCCAGCCGGGCGCACTGATTCTGGAAGTGAATGGCCGCGTTCCCCCTACCCCGCTTTCATTCTTGGAACTGGTCAGCGGCACCCCGGCTGGCGAGAAAGTCGAAATCCGCTATCTGCACGAAGGCAACGAGCACGTCGTCGAGCTGGATACCGATGTCGGCGCCACTGATCGCGAGCGAAGTCGCAGTCGTACCTTGTGATGTGACTTCACGGTAACCAGTCGCGCTTCCAGGCGAACCAGATGACCAGGCCCGCCAGCCCGCCGCCCAAGTGCGCCAGCGCCGATACGCGTCCATCCATGAATAGCTGTTCATAGAGGATAAACAGCTGCAATCCGCCGTAAATAACCAGGTAAATAGTTACCGGAAACCCCTTGCTCAAGAATTGGCGCGCCCAGATCAGCATCGCGGCGCGGGGAATAAAGCCCAACGGCATCCAGATCACGCGGGCGTGCGGGTAGCGGCAGACGTAGAACACCAAAACCCCGAATACGCCGCCGCTGGCACCGATCAAGCCCGTACCACTGACAGCGCCATGTAGCAGCGCGCCAAGCATGGCCGAGATCATGAACAGTCCGAACAGCCGCCTCCTGCCGAAGCAGCACTCGATGTTGCGACCGAACAGCACCAGAAAGTAAAGATTGCCGGCCAGGTGCAGCCAGCCGCCGTGAACAAAGGGGTGGCCCAGCAAACCGCTCCACCACTGTAGGCCGCTTGCCTCGGGCCGGTACACCAGCCAATCGGCCAGCGTCATGGAGACGGGCGAATACCAGACCAGGATGCTGCTCATGGCAATCAGCAAGGCGAGCGTCCAGGTCAGCCACGGGGTGGTGTGAATAACGCTCTGACGCGCCTTGACCGGCATCCCGACCAGAAATAGCAGGAACTGCGGAAACTTCAGCTGCTCCTGCGGCCGGTAGTCAATGGGGTCATGCTTGCTGCGTTTGCGGCTCATCCCGGCTTACAGCGGAAAGAAAAGGGGTACAACCAGCAGCGTGGCTAACAGCAAAACCAGCTGCAACGGTATTCCGACGCGGGCGAAATCGGCGAAACGGTAGCCGCCGGCACTCAGCACCAGCGTATTGACCGGGGATGCAACCGGGGTTGCGAACGCGCTCGAAGCGGCAATGGCAACGGTGATCAGTACCGCCTGTGGGTTTATTCCCAGCCCTAAAGCCGCCTGAATCGCAATCGGTGCGACCAACACCGTTGTCGCCGTGTTGGAGACAATCTGGCTGAGCCCGGCGGTAAAAATGAAGATCACAGCCATCAGCAGCAAGGGGCCTGCCTGCCCTGTCATGGTCAGCAGCGTTTCCGAGGCCATCGCCAGGCCGCCTGTCCTTTCCAGCGCCGTGGCCATGGGCAAAATCGCAGCAATCAGGATCACGCTTTCGAAGTTGATTGAGCGATAGGCCTGATCCATGCTCACGCAACGGGTCAGCACCAGGGCCACGGCTGCAATCAGCACCGCGGTCACGTTCGCCACCCAGGAGAAAGTCATCGCCAGCATCATGCTCAGCAGAATGCCGATGGCCAGTGGCGCCTTGCGCCAATCCAGGTCATGCTCCGCATCGGCATCACCCAGCACGACCAGGCGGCTGCGCTGCCGGGACAAGCGCTGCATGGCCCGGCTGCTGCCGGTCAACAGCAAGGCGTCGCCCGGCTGCAGTTTGCGATCCAGATCAATGGGTTCGCCCGCCTGGCCGCCCACTCGCTGGGCCAGTACAGTTATGCCAAGGCCGCTACGCAGGCGCAATTCGCGCAGGCAGTGTCCCACGAACTCCGAGCGTGGCGGCACGAGCGCGTCAACAACGCTGACTGGCTGCGGAAGTTCCACCCTTCCGGGAAGACGCTTCAAGCCGAAAGCGTTGGCGACCGTGGCCACATCCGCTTCCTTGCCAATGACGTAGACCAGATCGCCGGCATGGAGCACGCTATCGGGCTCGGCTCGATGGACGAATCGACCGCGTTCGGTCTGGCTGACAATGACCATGACCGTGACGGCGAAGCGGGACCGCAGTTCGCTGCTGGTGATATTGGTTTCGGCCAGCTTCGAACCGGCTGGCACCTCAAGGCGTGCAATCCGCTCGTTCAATCCATATTGACCAAACAGCTCGCGCCAGCCCGGGGTGCTGGCCGCATCTGCATGCCCCTGCCTTTCCGGGATCAGACGCGGCGCCAGGACCATCATGCAGCTTATTCCGAGGACCAGCATGACCAGGCCCGGCAAGGTGAAGGAGAAGAACCCGAACGGCTCCAGACCCGCCTGGGCGAGCTGGCCACTGACAATCAGATTGGGCGGCGTGCCAATCAGGGTGAGCATGCCGCCCAGCAACGCGGCAAATGCCAAGGGCATCAGCAAGCGAGACGGACTGATGCGGCGCCGTCGCGCAATCGCCAGCACCACAGGCAGCATCACCGCCACGGTCCCGGTAGAGCTCAAGAAAGCGGATAGGA
>SKKV01000059.1 GCA_007123575.1 Wenzhouxiangella sp. | reverse complement strand
GCTCGCTGCTCAACCGCCGTTTTGCCGTCGTTTTGACCATCTGCACCATCGCCCTGTCGATCGGCCTGCTGGTGCTGGTTGAACAGCTGCGTGCCGAGGTCCGCCAGGGTTTTTACCGCTCCGTTTCCGGTACCGACCTGATCGTTGGTGCCCGCACCGCGCCGGTTCAGCTTTTGCTGTACTCGGTATTCGGCATTGGCGATGCCACCAACAATATTTCCTTCCAGACCTACCGCGAACTGTCCGAGGTTCGCGAGGTGGCCTGGGCGGTGCCCATGGCCTTGGGCGACAGCCATCGTGGCTTTCGCGTGGTCGGCACCCGCGCGGCCTTCTTCGAACATTTCAAGTATGGCAATCGAGAATCTCTGCGCCTGGCCGACGGAGAAGTCTTCGATGACCTGTTTGAAGCGGTGGTCGGGCACCAGGTGGCGCGCCAGCTTGGTTACTCGGTGGGAGACCAGATCGTGCTGGCGCACGGGACGGGTCGAGTGAGCCTGCAGCAGCATGATGACCACCCGTTTACCATCAGCGGCATCCTGGCACCGACGGCGACTCCTGTCGATCAACAGCTGTTCATCAGCCTGGCAGCACACCAGGCCATCCATATCGGTTGGGAAACCGGCATGCAAAGACCGGGTGCCGGGATTGACGCAGACGCCGCCCGGGCGCGGGCCGACGAGCTTGAACCGCAGAGCATCACCTCGATCCTGCTCGGCCTGACCAGCCGGGCGGCAGTCTTTGGCCTGCAGCGCAGAATCAATGACTACCGCGCCGAGGCGCTGACTGCGGTCATGCCCGGCATTACCCTGCAGGAGCTATGGCGCATTACCGGTCTGGCCGAGCAGATCCTGCGCGTGGTCGCCGGCCTGGTCGTGCTCGCCGGCTTGCTCGGCATGCTGACCGTGCTTTTGACCACGCTCAACGAGCGCCGCCGTGAAATGGCCATTTTGCGCGCCAACGGCGCCCGGCCGCTGCAGATCGCCGGGCTGCTGGTATTCGAAGCCGGCCTGATTGCCGCCGCCGGCATTGCCGTTGGCCTGATGCTGGCCACGGGTGTGCAGTTCCTGGCTTCTCCCTGGCTGTTGCAGCACTATGGTGTGCACGTTGGCGTTTCCTTGCCAGAACTCGGCGTCTGGCGGGTGCTGGGCGGTATCTGGGTGGCCGGGCTGCTGATTGCCCTGGTGCCGGCGCTGATGGCCTACCGCCGAACCCTGGCCGATGGCATGCAGGTCAAAAGCTGAACCCGGCTGCATGACGCGTGGTCTGTACAATCTGATCCTCAAACCAAGGCAAGTGATACCCATGCTCAGACTATCAATGCTACCCCTGCTGCTGACCGGACTACTGGCAAGCGCCGTGGCCGACGTGCGCGAACTGGAGTGGCTGGAGCTGATGCCGGAGGAAGAGGCTACCGCCTGGATGGAGGATGCGGCCACCATTGATCATTCGGGATTTTCCGCACCCGAGCCGTTCCAGTCGTTTCGCACCATCCCGGAAATGGACGGCATCGAGGCCCGTATCCCCGGCTTCGTGGTGCCGATCGAAACCGATGGCGAAGGCCGCCTGAAGGAGTTTTTCTTGGTGCCCTATTTCGGCGCTTGCATCCACGTGCCACCGCCGCCGGCCAACCAGATTATCTATGGTCGCCTGGAGAATCCCATTCCCATGGTCAACATCTGTGATGCATTCTGGATGGAAGGCACCCTGAACATCGAAGACGTTGAAAACGAAACCGCAGCTTCAGCCTACACCATGGACGTTAGCCGGCTCGAGCTCTACTGAAAAGAAAATGTTCTCGCCAAGGCGCAAAGAGGCAAAGAAAAAAGCGTTTGGAACCACCGAAAGCACCGAAGTGTTAGTGCTTTGAATTCGGTGTCTTCGGTGCCTTCGGTGGTTACATAGTTTTTTTGCCTTTACCTTTGCGCCTCCGCGCCTTGGCGAGAGAAAGCTTGTTTTAAGCAATACTTGACGAGAGAAACGATGATGAGAATGAAAAAGTGTTTTCTGTTCCTGCTGGTGCTCATGGTGCCGGCATTGGTGTTGGCCGAGGACAGGCGGCCGCTTTCGGTGGACGTGCTGTGGGAGATTGACCGTATCGGCTCGCCGGTGGTCTCGCCCGCCGGGGGGCATGTCGTTGCCCCGGTGACCAGCTATGACGTCGATACCGACAAGTCGGAAACCCGGCTCTGGCTGTTTTCCACGGATGGTGATGTCCAGCGTGCACTCACCGCCCAGGGCCAGTCGGCCAGCAATCCGGTGTTTTCCCCAGACGGCCGCACCCTGGCATTTACCGCTAGACGCGGCGACGATGACGCTGCCCAGATCTATCTGCTGCCGATGGATGGCCCCGGCGAGGCCAGCCGTTTGAGTGAAGTGCCCACCGGCGTGTCTGGCATCAGATGGGTTGGCGACCACATTTACTTCATTGCCCGCGTTTGGCCGGGCAAAAGTTGGGAAGAAATGGCCGAGCAGATCAAGTCCGATCGCGACAGCCATGTCTCGGCCCATGTCTGGAAGGCGCTGCCGTTTTCCTTCTGGGATCATTGGATTGAAGAGGCCCGCGAGGCCCATGTGTTCCGCATCCCTGCCGCGGGCGGCGATGTCGAGCCTATCACCCAGCCGCTGGGCCGCCAGCTGCCGCGTTCCAGCCAGAGCGCTGGCTCTTACCATATCCACCCCGATGAAACCCACATCGCATTCGTGTCCGACCGCGACGATCTGCCGGTCGACCCATCGAACGATGTCTTTCTGGGCCGCATCGGCGGTGATTCGGTGCAAAACCTGACCGACAACCCGGCCAACGATGGCAGCCCGATGTTCAGCCCCGATGGCCGCATGCTGGCCTGGGGCAGCACAAAGATTCCCGGCTTTTACGCCGATACCGTCAACATCGTGGTCAAAGACCTGGACAGCGGCGAAACCCGTCGCATTACCGATGACTGGGACCGTTCACCGGGTGGCATGCTTTGGGCGGCTGATTCCAGCGGATTCTTCGGGACCGCCGCCGACAATGGCGTCACCCGAATCTTTCATATCGATCTCGACGGCAGCGTGCGCGCCGTCACCGATCAGACCGATTTCGGTGGCCTGAGCATGGCCGACGATGGCACCCTGGTCGGCAACAACCAGAGCTTCCTGTTTCCGCCGCGCGTGGTTCGCATTGATCCGGCTACCGGCACTGCCCAGCGCCTCGACACCATCAACGACGATGTCCTGGCCAACGTCGAACTGGGTCACTACGAATCGGTGACCTTTACCGGCCACAATGGTGCCGATATCCAGATGTGGGTGCACTATCCGCCCGGCTTCGATGAAAGCAAGAAATACCCGCTGTTCCTGCTGATCCATGGCGGCCCTCACAGCCCCATTACCGATGGCTTCCACTTCCGATGGAACGCCCAGACCTTTGCCTCCTGGGGCTATGTCACCGCCTGGCACAACTTCCACGGCTCACCCGGCTGGGGCCAGGATTTCACCGACTACATCAATCCCGACTGGATCACCGCCCCTTACAATGACACGGTCGCCGCAGCCGAGTGGTTTGCTGAAAAAGACTGGATTGATGCCGATCGCATGGTCGCCGGCGGTGGCAGCTACGGTGGCTACCTGTCATCCATCCTGCTTGGCAAGGAGCACCCGTTCAACGCCTTGCTGATCCATGCCCCGGTCTACAACATGTATTCGCAGATGGCCGCCGACTTTGCCGTTCACTCGGTCCGCTTTGGCCACTTCTGGGAAAACCCGGAAATCTACCAGACCATCTCGCCGCACTACTTCGCCGAGAACTTCCACACCCCGGCCCTGATCGTGCACGGCCAGCTCGACTACCGCGTCCCGGTCGGCCAGGCTTTTGAACTGTTCCGCACCCTGCAAAGCAAGGAGATCGAATCGCGTCTGATCTACTACCCGGACGAAAACCACTGGATCCTCAAGCCCAACAACTCGATCCACTGGTACAACGAAGTCCAGGAATGGATGGCCCGCTTCGCCGAGCCTGGCGGCAAAACACCCCCTCGCCGCGGCCGTCGCTAGTTTGGACCCTGCAAACTCAAATAAAAACGCCGGCCCATGGCCGGCGTTTTTTTGCTTGAAGCTCAAAGCCCCATCGGATTCCTTGAACCATGGTCCTCGAGCCTTGCGCCTTTTCCCTGTTAGAAAATGTACTGGAACCGCATCCCGTACACCCAGCCGTCATCCTTGAAGTCATCGCGTTCGCCTTCAAGATAAATGACGTTGAGTTTCATCAGCACTTCCGGGGTCATGTACCAGTTGAGCCCGGCGGTGTAGCGCTCCAGCTTCTGGCCGCGGCCGGATCGGCTGTGCTCGCGCGAGTCGGCCACACCATAGCGGAAGGCTAGCTCGAACGCACCCCAGTTGCCGTTGCGCGGGTTGAAGTTGTTGTTTGGCAGTTGTTGCCCAAAGTCGCCGCTGAAGGCGCGGTAGTTTTTCGACTCACCGGTCAGGAAGAAGCCGGTCTGAACGTACCAGCCATCCAGAGTCAGCGAGTCGTCATCGACGCGTACATCGCCCTTG
>SKKV01000148.1 GCA_007123575.1 Wenzhouxiangella sp. | reverse complement strand
CGCTGCTGACCTGGAAGTCAGCAAAGCCGCTCTCGTCGGTCAGGGCGTTGCTTGGGCTGACCAAAAAGCCAAGTTCCGATTTGTCGATGTCAAGGCAATCGCCGCTTTCGACAAATTGGCAAACCTCGGCAAGTTCAACGGCTAGGCCCTGCAAGGGAATGGATCCGTTGTCGCTACTGCTGTCCTGAGCATTGACCCGGATGTTGAAACCTTCTTCCAGGCTGTCGGTAACCGGCAGTGCGTCTTCGTCGTCCAGACGTTCGGCAAAAATGAAGGTGCCGTCGGCAACGACCTGAAGTCGCGCCACCGCCGTTGCATGGGCGGGCGGGAAGCTGCCAGGATGGTCTCCGGCAACGGCCCCGGCGAGCAGCTCGATAAACGCACCAGGCTGCGATGGCGGTGTGCTTGAATCGCCAGCCCAGACCTCGCGGGTCGCGTTGATGGTGATGGTTGCCCCGGCCGGCAGGCTGAGGTTGTTGCCACGCAAATGGAAGGGTTCGGAGCGAACGTCTCCACATAGGTTTGCCGGTTGACAGGTCCGCAGTGACTCACTGCTGTTCCAGAATGCATCGGCGAAAGCAGGATTGGAGGGGGTCAGCAACTCCTGAAAACCCAGCGTCGCAATATCATCTGTACCGGTGTTTTGAATGGTTATGGAGTAGGTGACGAGCTCGCCCACGCGAACTTGCTGCGGTACGTCGATGCTGATCTCCAGGCTGCGCTTGTCGTTCGTCGGCGTCTCGAAGCGGCTGCTGAACAGGGAGTCGCAGGTGGGATCGGAGGCGTCGCAGCTAACCTCGGGATGGGGGCCGAGCAGTTCAAGGCGGGTGTCGGCGCCAGCTCCATCGCGAACAAAGCACTGGGTGCTTTCGGCCAACAGGGTGGACAAGTTCTTGCTGCCGCGCTGGTAGTTGAGCGGTGCAACCATGGGGATATCGATGATACGAAGGTTGGCTGGATTGAGTACTTCAATGCGCAGGCCTGCGGCTGGCTCGGCAAAATCCAGGCAGAACATGAAGGCGGACAGGTCAAACTGCACCTTGCCCTCGCCCAGGTTGTATTTGACGCCAGCGCTGCTGATGATGTCCAGTGGGCCGGTCTGGGTACCATCTTTTTGCAATGACAGGCGCAGCGGCGGTTCGCCACGAGAAGCGGGGTTGGTCAAGTCAAGCTGATAGTGCAGCACCGGGTGCAGTTCGCGCTCCGTGCCCTGATCGGCCAGAGCGAGCGTTTGCAACCCCAGCAGGCTGGAGAATAGGACGGCGGCAAGAGTTGAAAGCCTGATTTTGGATAACACTTGGGTAGGTTCCGGATGCCAAATAAAGAAAGACCGCGCCATTGTAGCGGGTCAAATGTTGCCTAATCGCCTTACTGGCGGTTAAAGGGCAGTTAATTTTACTGATTTCGCAGGCAAGACGCTATCTTCCTGCCCGGGATTAGCCGGTCTCTTTTACCTTCTCGAAGCTCTGGTCAAGACGCTTCGGGGACACTTTTACGCTGGTGGAAAGATTCTGCGCAAATACCTGCACCCGGTATTCTTCGACCAGCCACCTGAAGCTATCCAGGGCATGGTCGTATTGACCTGTCGCGGCCAGGTGATCGAGATATTTGCCCCACCAGGGCGTAACTAATTTCATTCTCTGACCATCGCGAACCGGGTCAAGTTCCAGCGACTGTAATCGCAGCTTCATCGCTTTCAAGTAGCGAGGGTAGTGGCCCAGCCGCTCGGCTTCTATGTCGGCCAGGAAGCCGGCGTACATCAGGTCGTCGATCTGGGAGCGCATGTCGGCAACGGCGGCGGGCGTGGCCTGGGCCAGGCTGTCGAGGTGGCGCTGTACGGCATGCCAGGCAATCAGGCATTCATCCAGGATGGCGGCCTGATCCTGGTAGCGTTTGATCAGCGACTGCCTGACCTGGCTGGCCAGGCGTTCGAAGCTGTCCGGGTCGCGAATTGCCCAGGTGTCGCCCATGCAGGCGCGCAGCACCTGCAGCCGCAACTGCTCGGTAAGCTCGCTGATGTCCTCAACCCGCGTCCAGGCGAGCTGGGCCTGGCGCGACAGACCTGGCTGTTTCTGCAGGTATTTCCACTTGTCGAGCAGGGCCTCGCGCAGCAGGACGGTGATGCCCTCGGCATGGGCCAGCCGGGCCTGGCCGGGCTCATCAAACAGGCGAATGCCGACTTTGCGGCCCTGGGCAACATAGGCCGGCCAGGCGGTATGGCCGCCGCGGGTGGTGACGGATTCCGGCAACGTTTCCAGCGAGCGGTGGTCGATGCCGTCGCGCTGCCAGCGTTCGGACTGGCGAGCCATGAATTCGGCCCGGGCGCGGCCGGAGAAGCGTTTTTCCAGCTCGGCGAGATCGCG
This sequence comes from Wenzhouxiangella sp., assembly GCA_007123575.1. GTDB lineage: Bacteria > Pseudomonadota > Gammaproteobacteria > Xanthomonadales > Wenzhouxiangellaceae > Wenzhouxiangella. The sequence continues at coordinate 2,178 of SKKV01000148.1, read as the reverse complement.
CGACTGGCCGAGCAGCTGGCCGCCTTCATCGCGCACTCGGACCAGGAAGCGCAGGTGGCGCGGCAGCTTGTCGAGCTTGAAATCAGAACGGCTGATGCTTAGCCCGGTCATGCGGTTGAGCTCGGCGGCCAGGCGGTGGAGCAGATCGCCTTCGGGGTTTTCCAGCGCCTCAAACGCCGCTCGGCCGAATTCAGCGGCCGGGATCAGGCTTCGGCGCAGCGATTTCGGCAGGCTGGTGATCAGGACGGTGATCTTGTCGCGGAGCAGGCCGGGCACCAGCCATTCCAGCCGTTGGCTGTCGAGCCGATTGAGCAGGTGCAGGGGGCAGTCCAGTACCACCCCGTCGGTGTCACTGGCGGGGTCGAATTGGTAGCTCAAGCCGAAGCGCTCCCGGCCGATAACCAGGTCGTCGGGAAAGGCGTCGCGCGCGGCCAGCTCGGCGTCTTCGCGCAGCAGCGTGGCGCGGTCGTAAAGCAGGCTGGCCTGCTGTTCGGCGTTGAGTCGCTGATACCAGGCAGCGAAGGCTTTCGTGGTCCAGACATCCTGCGGCAGGCGCTGATCGAAGAAGGCCTCCAGCTCCCTTTCGCCGGCAATCACGTCGCGCTTGCGGCGCTTGCGCTCGTGTTCGGCGAGTTCGTCGCGCAAGGCCTGATTCTTTTGCAGAAATTTGGCCCGGCTGTGAATTTCGCCGCGCACCAGCGCGTGGCGGATAAACAGCTCACGGGCCGTGGCCGGGTCGTGGGGTCCGTAGTGGACGCGGCGTTTTTCGACCAGCATCAGCCCATAGAGGGTGACCTGCTCGTAGCCCATCACCCGGCCGCTGCGTCGATCCCAGGTCGGGTCACAATGACGGCGCTTGACCAGGTGGCCGGCCTGCTGTTCCAGCCAGGCCGGCTTGATCGGGGCGACCAGGCGGGCGTAGGTGCGCCCGGTTTCGACCAGCTCGGCGGCCATCAGCCAGCCCGGCTGGCGCCGGGCCAGGACCGAGCCGGGAAAAATCCGGAACTTGTGGCCGCGGGCGCCCTGGTATTCGCCGCTTTCTTGATGCTGACCGATCATGGACAAAAGCCCTGACAGCAGGCTGCGGTGCACGCCTTCGGGATCGGTCTGATCCATGCGGCCCGGCTTCCAGCCTTCGGCGCGAGCGAGCTGGCCAAGCTGACCGTGCAGCTGGCCCCATTCATGCAGGCGCTGCGGGCTCAAGAACTGCTGGCGGGCAAGGCGGTCGGCCTGGCTTCTGGACAGCTCGCTACGCTGTTGTTGCCACCACTGCCAAAGCTTGAGCAGGGTCAGAAAGTCAGAATCCTGAACCACGAATTGCTGGTGGGCCTGGTCGGCCGCCTGCTGCTGCTCCAGCGGTCGCTCGCGCACATCGGCCACGCTCAGCGCGCTGACCAGCACCAGGGCCTCGGCCAGCACGCCGCGCTGTTGTGCCTCGATCAGAATCCGGCCATGGCGAGCATCGACCGGCAGCCGGGCCAGGGTGCGGCCCAGCTGGGTCAGGCGGCGGTCCCGGTCGACGGCCTCCAACTCGACCAGCGTCTGCCAGGCCTCTCCAAGTAGGCGTTTCGGCGGGGCGTCGATAAACGGGAAGTCCTCCGGCTCGCCCAGTTTCAATGCCAGCATTTCCAGCACAACGCCGACCAGCCCGGCGCGCTGGATTTCCGGTTCGGTAAAGGCCGGGCGGGACTCGAAGTCGGCCTCGTCGAACAGGCGAATGCAGGTGCCCGGGCCGACCCGGCCGCAGCGCCCGGCGCGCTGGTTACACGAAGCCTGAGAGACCGGCTCGACCGGCAGTCTGAGTACGCGCGAGTGGGCCGCATAGCGCGAAATTCGGGCCAGGCCGGAATCAATCACGAAACGAATGCCGGGCACGGTCAGCGAGGTCTCGGCGACGTTGGTGGCCAGTACGATGCGACGTTGTTGACCGGGGCGAAAGATCTGGTCCTGGCTGGCAGCGGGCAGGCGCGCGTACAGTGGCAGGACTTCGGTATGGCGCAGATTGGCCCGCCGCAAGGTGCGGGCAACCTGGAAGATCTCGCGCTCGCCGGGCAGGAACACCAGGATGTCGCCGCCGAGGTCGAGGCGACTGAGCTGCCCGACGGCTCGCAGAACCTGATCCGGCAATGATTCACCATCCCGCGGCAACTGGTAGTCGACTTCTACCGGATAGCCGCG
>SKKV01000273.1 GCA_007123575.1 Wenzhouxiangella sp. | reverse complement strand
GTCCCAGAAGGCCCTGATCGAGACCTTCGGCGATGGTCAGCTGCTTGGCGAAATCTACCTCGTGGCGGCCGAATCGGCAGAGAACCGAGCTGACTACGAAGCGGCCATTGAGCTTGCCGAAACAGCGCGCCAATACTTCATCGAAATCCACGGCGAGCATCATCCGTCGGAGGGCAAGGCGCTGAGCTACATCGCAACCAGCCGCTATGCGCAGGGCCGTTACGCGCAAGCGCTGGAAGCGATGGACCTCGCCCTGGCGATCGACCGTGAGTATCTGGGTGAAGATCACCCGCAGACCTTGTGGTCGCGCTACACCCGTTCGCGCATCCTGGTTGACTTTGGCAAGCTTGAAGAAGCCGGCGCGTCCCTGGAGTCAATCGCCAAAACGCTGCTGGACCAGTATGGCCCCGAAGACCCGCGCCTGAGCATGACTTATGCCAATCTGGCCAAGGTGCATCGTGGCATGGGCGACCTACAAGCTGCGGCTTACTGGTTCGGTAAAGGCCACCCCATCATCCTTGAGCATGAATCCGAGCACCCGAAGTTTGGCGTCTACCAGGTGCAATACGGGCAAGTGCTGCTGGAATTGGGTGAGTTGGAGAATGGCCGGTCCCTGATCGACTCCGGCGTGTCCCTGCTGATTGACAAACTGGGCGAGTCACACCCCGAAACCAGCATGGGCCGCATCCACCAGGCCAGCTATCTGCTGGCCAGCGGCGATGCGCAACAGGCCGCGATCCTGGCCTCGGAGGCGCTGGCTCAGCTGCAGTCACAGCTCGATGGCGGCAGTCATCAACTGGGCCTGGCTCATCGGGTTGTTGGCGACTCGCTGGCCGCAACCGGCGATGTCGCCGAGGCTCGGCAGCACTGGCAGGCCTCGTTGGCCATTCTCGACCGGCTAGAACATCGCGGTCAGTCACGTTTTGAACTCGATAAGCTGATGGCGCAGCTCGAAGGGCCGACCAGGCAGGTGGTGGATTAAAGATAGTATCAAGGGGTTGATTGCGGAGGGTGCTTTCAAAGATGCGTGTTTCCACGAGCTTGGCCGGTGTGCCGGCGTTTTCGGTTGTGTTCATGAGTGTTTTGCTACTGGCCACTTTCGACATCCGCGCTGATGTCGAATCGTCGGCTGCGGTAGACGGGCGCTGGCTTGAGGGTTTCGGCCTCGAGAGCGACTGCAACGGTAGCATCCATGACATCGTCGAGGCCACCGACGGAATGATCTATGTCGGCGGTGATTTCACCCGTTGTGGCACCACGGAAGCGTTTCGGGTCGCGCGATTCGACCCTGCCAGCCAGACCTGGTCAAGCCTCGACGGTGCCTTGGGTAACGGAGCCAGCGATACGGTTCGGGCCATCGCAGTTTCAAAAGAGGCTGTGTATATCGGAGGAAGCTTTCTTCAAGTTGACTGTGAACAAGCCTGGGAATGCTCGGGTTCGGCGGCTTTGCACGTGGCGCGCTGGGATGGCGAACAGTGGCATGCCGTGGGCTCGTCGGGCAGCAATGGTGTGGACGGCCCGGTCAGGACCCTTCTGGCCGATGGCAATGAGCTGTTTCTGGGCGGCGCATTCGACCGCGTCCACTGCCCGGACCCCATGTCCTGTGATGACGTTAACAGCCGAGGCATTGTTCTTTGGGACGGGACGCAATGGCATCCGCTCGCAGATGGCGTTGATGGATCTGTCGCTGCTATCGAAGCCCGCGGTGATGATCTATACGTGGCCGGCTTTTTCAACACGCTGGGCGATGGCCAGCCGATCACGCCGTGGTCGATAGCGCGCTGGAATCGATCGGGTAAAGGCTGGCATTCCTTGAGCGACGGTCTGCAGGTTAGCCTGAGCGGCTCGATTAGCGACCTGGTCTTGGTCGATGACGAATTGGTCATGGTCGGGGCGTTCAGCGTTTCCCCGCCCTCAGGTCCCGAGTTCTTTGGTCTTGCTCGGGTTGACCTGGACAGTGGCGAATGGTCGGGTGCCAATCTTCCTGTCCCATTTGCTCAGCCCACTGCCTTGTCCCATTTGGGCGATGCACTCTATGTTGGAGGTTTCGGTCCCGAGCCGGCCAACCTGGTCCGTTGGTTCAACCAGCAATGGACTCAATTGGGCAGCAACTTGTCCGGCTTCGTTTATGCCTTGCAGACCGACGCTGATGATCGGCTGATTGTCATGGGTCAGTTTTTCAGTGCTGGTAACCAGGCATCACGAAATCTGGCCGTCTACCAGACCAGGGGCACCCTGACGGTGAATGTGTCCGGCGAAACGGATGATCGTGTGGTCAGCAATCCAGCCGGGATCGATTGTCCGGGCAGTTGTTCGGCGAGCTTCAAGTGGGACCAGGAAGTCACGTTGCAGGCGCTGGCCTCGCCGGGTCAGGCGCTCCAGGTGTGGTCGGAGCCGGCCTGCGAGAGTGAGCCAGTCTGCTCGGTTTTCCTGCTACAGGATCTTGAGGTCGAGGCCGTGTTTGATCGCTCGCCCCTCATATTCCGCGACCGGTTCCAGAACCCCAACTGATCTAGACCTGATGAGCGCGGGTCGCTCGCCCGGCCGGCACAGGATCCACATGTCCGGAATCGGGATGTCTGCCGCATGGTTTCGGCTTATCCTGAAGCCATGCACAAGCTTGCCAACAACTGGAGTGCCGAGCAGCTTTACCAGGCTCTGGCCAGCCGCGACCCACGCTTTGACGGGAGGTTCTATGTCGGCGTTTCATCCACTGGCATTTACTGCCGGCCGATTTGTCGGGTGCGTTTGCCGAAGTTAAAGAACTGCAGTTTTTTCGCCACCGCGGCACAGGCCGAGGCGGCCGAATTTCGTCCCTGCCTGCGATGCCGTCCGGAACAGGCGCCGGGCTGGTCGACCGCCGATGCGGTCGATACGCTGGCCGAGCAGGCCGCTCGTCTGATCGATCAGGGTCATGCCGGCAACCTGACCGAGCTGGCCGGTCGCCTGGGAACCAGCGAACGCCATCTGCGCAGGTTGTTCAAGCACCGTTTCGGCGTCACGCCGGGACAGTATCTTCGCACCCACCGCCTGCTGATGGCGAAGGCCCTGCTGACCGATACCAGGCTGCCGGTGCTGCAGGTGGCCGAGTTGGCCGGATTTGGAAGCGCCAGCAGATTTCATCATCAGTTTCAGACCCATTACCGCCTGTCGCCAGCGCGGCTGCGTCGCCAGGTGATCAGGGGTCAGTCCGACGACAGTGTGTTTCGATTTCGCTTAAGCGCCCGGCCGCCGTTCGATTGGGACGGTCTTTTGGATTACTTCAGCGGGCGTGCCCTGGACGGCGTGGAGAGGGTCATCGACAACAGCTATTGCCGGGCAGTCGCCCTGCCTGACGCGTCTGGCGGACTGCATGAAGGCTGGGTTCAAGTGCGTCCTTTGCCATCCGGTTCCGGCATTGAACTGACCCTTTCCGACAGTCTGGCTCAAGTGATTCCGCAGTGCCTGACCAGGGTGCGGGCCATGTTCGACCTGGACGCCGATCCCGAGCAGATCAACCAGTCCCTGGCTGGGCTGGCCTCCGACCGGCCGGGCTTGCGCATTCCGGGTGTGTGGGATGGCTTTGAGCTGGCCTGCCGGGCAGTGCTTGGACAATTGGTCAGCGTGCGCGTAGCGACCACCTTGGCCGGCCGCGTGGCCGAGCTTTCCGATCATGCCGTAGCCACTCCCTGGCCGGAGGTTTATCGGCGCTTTCCTTTGGCCTGGGAGTTTCTGGACCATGATGGAGAAGCCTTGGGCCAAAGCGGCATCAACCGCCGCAGCGCCGCCGCCCTGGCCACGGTCGCCCAAGCCATTGTCGACAACACGCTGGATCTTTCTCCAGGCATTGACCCGCACGCCGTGCGCGACAAATTGGTAGCGATACACGGCATCGGTGACTGGACCTTTCAATACATTGCCCTGCGCGCCCTGCGCTGGCCGGACGCATTTCCGGCCGGAGATCTGGGCATCCGCAAAGCCTTGGGCATGGTCAAGCCAGCCGAGGTCAAGCGGATTGCCGAGCGTTGGCGCCCCTGGCGCGGTTACGCCGTCTTTCATTTGTGGAGAAGCCTTGCATGAAATGCATCGAGATCGACACCCCGCTGGGCGGCATGCTGATCGCTGAACGCGACGACGGCCTGGCCGGATGCTGGTTCATCGGCCAGCGTCACTTCCCCGCTGAAGCCGCGCAGTGGCCACGTATCGAGACCGGGATGTTGGCCGCAGCCCGGGAGCAGCTTGGTGCCTATTTCGCCGGGAAACTGAACGACTTCGACCTGCCTTTGGCGCCGAACGGCACCGAGTTCCAGCAGTCGGTCTGGGAGCGACTACTATCGATTCCCTACGGCCAGCGTTCCAGCTACGGCCGGATCGCCGAGACACTGGGCAAACCATCGGCCAGCCGCGCCGTCGGCATGGCCGTTGGCCGCAATCCCTGGAGCATCGTCGTTCCCTGCCACCGAGTCACGGGCAGCAGCGGCCAGTTGACCGGCTATGCCGGTGGTCTGGATCGCAAACGATGGTTGCTTGCGCTTGAGTCCGGTAAACAGTGACCCGGTGGGT
>SKKV01000132.1 GCA_007123575.1 Wenzhouxiangella sp. | reverse complement strand
TCGTGCTCAAGCCGGCCGAAAAGACCCCGGTCGGCGCTTTGCTGATCGGCGAGATTCTGGCCGAGTGCGATGACCTGCCCGAAGGTGCGTTTTCCATCCTGCCGGTCAATCGCGACGAGGCTGGTCGCTTCACCACCGACGAGCGTCTGAAGTTGTTGAGCTTCACCGGTTCGGACAAGGTCGGCTGGATGCTGAAGGAAAAGGCCGGCAAGAAGCCGGTGGTGATGGAACTGGGCGGCAACGCCGCCTGCCTGGTCGACGCCGATGCCGATATCGACGATGCCGTCGACCGCCTGGCCTTTGGTGCCTTCTACCAGTCCGGCCAGAGCTGCATCTCGGTGCAACGAGTGCAGGTGCATGAGTCCATCTACGAAGTGCTCAGGGACAAGCTGGTCAAAAAAGTGGGCGGCTTGAAACGGGGTGACCCGCGCGATCCAGATACCTTCATCGGCCCGCTGATTTCCGAAGACGATGCCAAACGCGTCGTCGAATGGATTGCCGAGGCAGTCGACAAGGGCGCGAATTGCCTGATTGGCGGCGAGCGCGACGGGGTCGTCGTCACCCCGGCCGTGCTCGAAGGCGTCAACCGCGACTGCCGGGTCTACGACAATGAGGTCTTCGGCCCGGTGCTGGTGCTGGAAAAGTTCAGCGACTTCGATAGCGCGCTGGAAGTGATCAATGCCTCACGCTACGGCCTGCAGGCCGGCCTGTTTGTGCGCGACATCGGCAAGATCCGAAAGGCCTGGGACACCCTGGACGTAGGCGGCGTCGTGATCAACGACATCCCGGCCTTCCGCGTCGACCACATGCCATACGGCGGCGTCAAGGACTCCGGCCTGGGTCGCGAAGGCATCCGCTACGCCATCGAAGACATGACCGAAATCCGCTTGCTCGCGGTCAGAGACATCTGATCTGCAACCCGTCAACCGCATGCGACCGGAAACTGGAGTTGCCTCCGAGTCCAAACTCTTCAGCCGAGCTCGTACCCCGGCCCAGCAAAGTCAGTAGTTCCCGCTCGAAGGCTTGTTACAAGAAGAAGAACGAAGGGAGAAGCGCTATGAGTTTCCTGGTGTTGCATGGCTTCCCGGCTATGGGAATTCATTGGCACCGACCAGGGGAAGCAGGCGGCTCAGGGTTTCCTTGAGTAGCTGAGGGTCGGCGCTGGCTGCTCGCTTGGCCTTGCGTTCTCGCCAATCGAGGGTGTGAACCATGCTGGCGACGACTACGCAATCCTGTTCCAGGGTGGTTACCGGCACCTCGGTGGCGCTGCCGCGGATACTGGTGCTGACTGGACAGCAGATCAACAGACCGGTCTTGCGATTGTAAATTGAGCTGGACAGAATCAGCGCGGGCCGGAGCTTGCCGATTTCCTTGCCGCGCGTTGGTTCGAAATCAAGCCAGGCAATCTCGCCCCGTTCGGGCACATACCGGGCCATCAGCGCGGCAGTTCAGAACTGACGAGCTCGGGTAATTCGTCAGCGTGGGCCTTGAAAGGCGTCATCCCTTCCAGCAGCTCGTCTTCAGTCCACGCCCTGGCAGGGGAGGACTTGGGTCGAATCAGCAGGCCTTCTTCGGTCAGCTCCATGGTGACCAGCGCGCCTTTTTCCAGCTTGGCCGCTTCACCAATGGTCTTGGTGATCCTCAACCCCATGCTGTTCCCCCAGGCCTGGATTCGACCTTCGAACTGGTGCCTGATTTTTGGTGAAGAAGACATTGCCTGGGTCAGTGATAAGTATAGCCAAAGTTTATACGTCTGAACGCTGATTGGCAATAAACGGGCCATCACCTCGGAAACCTGTCAATTCAGTCTTTTGTGTTCATGGCCTCGAAGAATTCGCCGCTTTCTTGATTTTGGCTCGGTGATAGGAGCATCTCCTCTGCCATGCTTTTTGCCACGGTGGTTCACCACACATGGTCCCCGGCCACGTTGGACCGGGCTACGGGCGCTTTGCCATGGCGCGTTTGTTCTCCCACTTGTACGCGCTTAACGGTCTCCAACCTGCGCTGGATCGGGCTACGAGTGCCGTGCCCCACCACTTCCATTGTTTTTGATGTGCCGTACTGCGCCCGACAGGCCTCTTTTGAATCCTCCGCCGCTTTCCGGTAACTTGCTTTTGCCTCGATCCATTTGAGGCTGCCATCGCGAAACAGGGGACAAGGGATGACGCCATCAAACCATGCTGACGCCCGGAGCCAGGGCGACGGTTCCAATCCAATGTCCTGGCTGAGAGAGTCAGGCCACGTTAACCCAGCGCTCAGCGCGCTGCTTTTCTCGATTTCCTGCCTGCTCCTGCTGGCGTTCCTGTTGCCATCGGGCGGGTCGGCGCAAGACGGTATTGACGGCGTCTTTGCTGATCGCTTCTCCGAACGCCCGGTTGACGAGGCCCAGCCCAATCGGCGGCCGGTATTGGTCGAGGCGGTGGCCTCGGCAACGGATACGGTCAGCCTGAGCTGGTTGCCGGCTGGCCACCGGGACACCGCCCCGGCAGATATTGTCTATGTCGTTCATCGCGCTGACGAGGCCGGCTTTACCCCCTCCAGCGCCACCGAACTGACCAGCCTGACGGGTGCCTTGAGCGCCGAAATCACCGAGCTCTCGCCGGGTGAGTCGTTTTTCGTCAAGGTCGAAGCCTTCGCGGCCGATGGTGAATGGCTGGGCTGGAGCAACGAGCTACAGGCGCAGATGCCCAGCGTTGCCGCAGAGCTTGTAGAAGGGCTGGCCTTCGTGGTGCTGGATGAAACCAACGTCACCGACCTGGTGGCTTTCGAGGACCGTATCGAGTTTCTTCTCCTGGATGCCGCGATGCAGTTCCCGGCCGCCGGCGGCCTGGTCGTCTCCACGCTGGGCGACGGGTTTGCCCGCGTGGTCGGTGGGGTGGACATCGACGGCGACCAGGTGACCATCCAGACCGAGCAGGACCCGGCGCGTTTCAACGATCTGTTTGCCCAGGCTGACCTGCGGGGCGGGTTCCTGATGGCCGATCTGCCCGAGCAGATTGACTCCGGCGATCCGTCAATGCGTTTGAGCAGCACCACGCTTCGAGACGGCAGCCAGCACCGCCGGGCCGAGTGGCAACGCTCGGGCCTGATGCTTGAGCAGGCATCGGCCCAAACCTTCTCGGTTGATCTGCGTCCTGATGAACAGGAACGCAGTGCAAGCAACGAACTGGGGCCGACCGAGCTTGAAATCTTCGACAACCGCCTGCGCATGCGTTACCCGGCGTTTGCCGCCGTGGCACCGGACAGCAGCCTGGAGATCAGCGTGCTGGCCGATCGCCTGGCGAGTGTATCCAACTTCGAACTGACCTCGCTGGAACTCGATTCATTGACCTCACCCAGTGGCCGCCCGGCGCTGCCGCACGACGTCATTGCCGGCCAGCAGGGTTCGTCCAGCCGCTTGCTGCGCCTGAACGTGCAGCCGCAGCGCGCTCACGTCGATGACCGGGCACGGCCCTACATCGCCACCTTCGAGGCACGCGGCGTCAGAACCAACTGCACGTTTTTCTGCACCACGCGGGCGTCGATCGAAGTGCCGATCTATGTCGGCGTCGAACAGGTTGAAGTCAACCTGGCCAGCTTCAGTATCGGTGATCCCGGTCCGGTCCGTTTTCATGGTGATGTCAAGATCGAAATGTCACCGGACATCCGATTCGATACGCAACTCACCGGCGCCAGCCTGCAGCAGGCCGATTTCATCATGCGCATCGACCCGGCGACCGTTCGCCTGACCGGCACCATCGATGCCACCCTGGCCCAGCAGAGCAGCGGGTCGGCCCAGCTGCTGGAGAAGCGATTCGTCAAGGTGGTGCCGGTGGGTACCGTGCCCGTGGTCATTTCCGGCAAGTTCACCCTCGATGCCGAGTTCACGGCCCAGGCCTCGGCCCAGGTCGGGTTGACCCAGGAAATCGAGCTGGGGTTTGACCTGGAAACAGGCGTCAGCTACCGCCGCGGCCAGTCACCGGCCTTCACCACCATCGCCCCCGATCTTGAGCCGGATGCCCGCTTGAACTTGTACGGCAATGCCCAGGGCGAGGCCGGCATCGACGTGCGCCTGGTGCCGTCGCTGGAAGTGCGCCTGTATGAAGTGGTAGGTGCCGAAGCCAAGCTGGAGCCCTACCTGAACGCTGGCGTGGCCCTGGAGGGCTCGTTTGCACGCCAGTCGAACGGACAGCATAGCCCGGCCGATTACTGGTTTACCGACTTGTACGCCGGCGTCGGCATGGATCTCGGGCTGCGCTTTGACGTCAGCGTCCTTGACTTCACGCTGGTCGGCTTCCCGTCCAGCGATACCAGCGAATTCGCCATCTTCCCGGTCATCCAGGAGCGTCGCTTCATTGACCTTCCCGGCATCGAACTCAGCCACGATGCCAGCGCCAGCCTGTCCGGCTACTCGCACGCGATCGCGCTGACCGCTGCCATCGACAACCGATCCGGCCTGAACTTCAACAGCTTCAACCCCGACAGCGTCCAGTGGCGGGTACCGCCCGGTGTCTCGGTATCGGTCGTGCCTGACCCTGGCGGCGACCCGTACCGCGCCGTGCTCGGCACCAAC
>SKKV01000291.1 GCA_007123575.1 Wenzhouxiangella sp. | reverse complement strand
TTGGCACCACCCAGCTTGACAACTGGTCTTGAAGCCAAGCGCGGAAGCGATTCGCAGCCAGGTTCAGGCTGCGCTCGATGAAGATATCGGGCTTGAGGACGTCAGCGCGGCACTGATCGATGCAGACGCCGTGGCCTGCGCCCGGATTGTCTGCCGTGAGCGCGGAATTCTGGCCGGTCGCGACTGGGCCGAGACCGCCTTTTTGCTACTCGACCCGAACTGCCAGCTGGACTGGTCAGCCCACGACAGCGACGAATTGGCCGCTGGACAGGAGCTGTGCCGACTACGGGGCCATGCACCGGCCCTGCTCAGCGCCGAGCGCACCGCGTTGAATTTCCTGCAGCTGTTGTCCGGGGTAGCAACCCGCACCCGCGCGCATGTCGACATGCTTGCCGGCACCTCGGCAAGATTGCTCGATACCCGCAAGACCATTCCCGGCCTGCGCCACGCACAGAAATATGCCGTGACCTGCGGCGGCGGTCAGAATCACCGCTTCGGCCTGCATGATATGGTCATGCTGAAGGAAAACCATATTGCCGCTGCCGGCAGCATTGCCAAGGCCGTAAAACTTGCCCGTAAGCAATACCCGGCGCTGAGCGTGGAAGTAGAAGTCGAAGATTTGGATCAGCTCGACCAGGCGATTGCCGCCGGCGCCGACCGGGTGATGCTGGACAACTTCGATCTCAAACAGATGCACAAAGCTGTTCGCATAACTGCAGGCCGGGTCGTGCTGGAGGCCTCCGGCGGGCTGGGCCTGGACGGTCTGCGCGCAGTCGCCGAAACCGGCGTCGACGAAATCTCCGTCGGCGGGCTGACGAAAGCCATTACCCCCCTGGACCTGTCGTTGCTGTTTGACCCTATTTGATTCTGAAGCAAGCTACTTGAGGTTGCTTTGGCGTCTACCGCACCGTAGTGATCAGGCGTTTCATCTCTCGTACGGCCTCGGCCAGGCCGGTGAATACGGCGCGCGAGACGATGGAATGGCCGATATTCAGTTCGCGCACCCCTTCAAGCCCGGCCACGGCCTGCACATTGTGATAGTTGAGACCGTGCCCGACATTGACGACCAGCCCCAGATCCAGGCCACAGGTCACCGCCTCGCGCAGCCGGGCCAGCTCGCTGATCTGTGCCTGGCCGCGTGCCTCGGCGTAGGTACCCGTGTGCAGTTCGACTACCGGCGCACCCGCATCGCGCGCGGCGGCCAGCTGATCGGGCGCCGGATCGATAAACAGACTGACCCGAATTCCCTGCTCGGCGAGGCGGGCGCAGGCCTCGGCGACAAGATCACGTGAGGCCAGCACGTTCAAGCCACCTTCGGTTGTCAGTTCGGCACGTTTTTCCGGCACCAGGCACACATCGGCCGGCCGAATACGCTCGGCAATGGCCAGCATTTCATCGGTCACCGCCATCTCCAGGTTCATCCGCGTACCAATGACCTCGGCCAGCAGTTCGACATCGCGATCCTGGATATGGCGTCGATCTTCGCGCAGGTGGATCGTTATGGCATCGGCACCGGCCTGTTCGGCAACAAGCGCCGCCTGCACGACAGATGGCTCATGCCCCCGGCGAGCCTGGCGCAGCGTTGCAACGTGATCGATATTGACGCCCAGCAAGCGTTCGTTCATTCAGGCAGCTCCCAATCAGCCATCAACGGAAAGTGACAGGTCAAAACTCAAGTCGACCCGGTCGCGGATAAAGTCCGGGTCATCAAACTCGCCCTGGCCAACTCCATAGTCCAGACGCAGAATTTCCGCGCTGCCGCTTAAGCCCAACCCGTCGTCATTAAACTCGAAGTTAAGCTGCACCGGCTGGCTGGCGCTGACCCCGCGCAAGCTCAGTTCACCCGCGGCCAGGTAGCCATCGTCCTTCGGCTCCACGGCCTGACTGGTCCAAACCGCCTGCGGGTAGCGATCTACCGCGAACAGTTCTTCGTCAACCAGGGCCGCATCGCCCTGGCGATTGCCGACCGTGGCCGAACCGGTTTCCACCGTTACCTCGATTCGGGCCGACTCGGGATTGTTGTTGTCCACGCACACGCGAACCTCAAAATCGCGAAAGCGCCCGGTGAACCGACTGCCTTCAGCAACACCGCGAAATTCCAGCTCACCGCTATCGGCATCGCCTCGGTAGCAATGTTCCTCGGCATTCGCAGGGCTGGTGATGCTGATCAGCAACCCTGCGGCCAGAAATGTCATCAGTCCTTGCTTCGCCATATCGGCAGCATCCTTTTCAATACGTCGTCTTTGTTGATGAAGTGGTGGCGCAACGCGGCCAGTGCGTGGATCAAGGCCATCACACCCAGCGAGATCGCCAGCGACTGGTGCACCAGATGCATACGATCTTCCAGCGCCTCATTGGTTTCAACCAGGCTGGGGAAACTGATCGGGCCCCACCAAAAGTCAGCGTAGCCTGCGGCCGATGAGTACAACCAGCCGGACAGGGGCACGGCGAATATCAGGCCATAAAGCGCCCAGTGCCCTGCCTTCGCTGCCGTCTGCTCCCATCCTCGCATGGTCGACGGCAAGGCCGGCGGCCGGTTGAACAGCCGCCACAGCAGGCGAGCAATAGCCAGCCCCAGCACCAGCATGCCAATGGTCTTGTGCTGGGTCACCAGCTCGAAACGCACGCGTATGCCCTCGGCCTGGTCAATCCGCCAGGCCCAGGTGTACTGGAACAGAATCAGGCCCACGATCAACCAGTGAAAAAGCTGGCTGACCAGACCGTAACTGCTTGTCGTATTGCGAAGCGGTATGCTCAAAGCCTGCATCCAATGTTTGACCACCATGCCTACTATAAACGCCGCGATGAAAAAGCTGTCACTGCTCATGTTGTCTGCCATCCTGCTGACCGCCTGCCAGGCCCAGCCCAGGCCATCCAGTCCCGATGAGACCCGGCCGGCCTCTGACCAAAGTTTTGCCTGGCCTGAGCAGGGTCAGCGCTTTCTGGTCAATCCGGAAACATCAGAGCTGCGCATCGTGGTCTATGCCGATGGTCCGCTGGCCCGGTTCGGCCATCCGCACGTGATCGGCGGGGCGGTGCTGGCAGGCGAAGTCATGCTGGCAGAGCCATTTGCCGACTCGGCCCTGCGCCTGGAAATCGACGTGAGCGCGATGGAGGTAGACCGACCAAGCTGGCGCAGCGATGAAGGCTTCGACCCTGAGATGTCGGATTCCACCATCACCGACACCCGCAACAACATGTTGTCGTCATCGGTACTGAATGCCGAGCAGTTTCCTCTGATCGAGATCAAGTCTCTGGCCATCGGCGGACCAGCCTGGCAGCCTGACGTTGACCTGCGCATAGAGCTGGTCGGAAACACGCGCGAGCTGACCGTGCCGATAACCCTGCAGATTGACGACGAGTTGCTGGTCGCCACCGGTCGCATGCTGATCAGCCAACGCGATTTCGGCATCGAGCCGTTCAGCGCCGCCGGCGGCAACCTGGCCGTGGCCGATTCGCTGTTGATCAGGTTCCGCGTAGTCGCGGATATTCAGAAGGAATGACTGGCAGAGCCACGGCCAAAACCGCTGACAGTTTTGTTGAAGAAGGGTGACCCTGGGCGCAACGGGCGCTAAACTGCTGACTTATCACTCACGACACCATTCGCTTTTGCTCAAGCTCATCAAGAACGCCCGGGTCTTCGCACCAGCCGACCGGGGGGTCAACCATCTTTTGATCGCCGCTGATCGCATCGTCTGGCTGGGCCCGGATCTGGACGATCTCGGCCTGATCAGACCCGCCGAAGTGATGGAACTGGACGGGCAGCGCCTGATACCGGGGCTGGTCGACGGCCACGCCCACCTCACCGGCGGCGGTGGCGAGGCCGGCTTCGGCAGCCGCGTGCCGCCGGTGCCCCCTCCTCACTTTCTGGACTCTGGCATCACCACCGTGGTTGGCGTGCTTGGCACCGACGACACTACCCGCGACACCCGCTCACTCGTGGCCCAGGCACTGAGCCTGCGCGAGCTGGGGCTAAACGCCTGGTGCCATACCGGCGGCTACCATCTGCCACCGGTGACCTTCACCGGCAGCGTCCGCGACGATATCGTTTTTCTCGACCCGGTCATCGGGGTCGGCGAAGTGGCGATTTCCGACCACCGCTCCAGCCAGCCAACCCTGAACGAGATCCTGCGCCTGGCCAGCGATGCCCACGTCGCCGGCCTGATCACCGGAAAGGCCGGCATTGTGCATTTGCATCTCGGCGACGGCGAGCGCGGCCTGGACCTGGTGCGCCGGGCTTTGAAGGAAACCGAACTGCCCCCGCGGGTGTTCAACCCTACCCACATCAATCGCCAAAAAGCGCTATTCGAAGAAGCGCTGGGCTTGGCCCGGCTCGGCTGCAGCGTTGACATCACCGCCTTTCCCGAAGAGGACGGCCCGCCCGAAGACGGCTGGTCGGCCGACACCGCCCTGCTCCGCTACTTGTCCTCCGACGCCCCGGCCGACAAGATCACGATCAGCTCGGACGGCGGCGGCTGCCTGCCCTGCTTCAATGCCCAGGGCGAGATGCTGCATTACGATATCGGCCACCCGGCCACGCTGACCGACACCCTGGTGCGCCTGC
>SKKV01000012.1 GCA_007123575.1 Wenzhouxiangella sp. | reverse complement strand
CGGCGTTGTTCACCACCGCGTCGATGCCGCCCAGCGCACTGACCAGTTCATTGAAGGCTTCGTCAACCAGCGTCTCGTCGGTGACGTTGGCAACCTGGGCATGGTGGCCGCTGCCCGGCAGAGCGGATTTCGCTTCGCTTAGCGCGTTTTCGTCAATGTCGATCAGGCCAATCTGCGCACCGCAGGCAGCCAGGTGCCTGGCCATGGCCAGGCCCAGCCCGCGTGCTGCCCCGGTGATGATGATCTTGCTGGCGTCGATTTGCATTCTGATGACCCTTTATTGTTTTCGTGAATGGAGGCAAGCCGGCCAATGCCAGCATCGAGCGTGCGGGGCCGTGGGGCGCGGACGGGCGCCCCGTTTTTCTATTGTCTGCTGTTGTCGGAATCGGACGTGTTTTCGTCAGCGTCCCGTAGCGGTGGGCTCAGCGCCTCGGACCAAAGGGTGAACATTCGGCTTTGAAATTGACGAAAGGGTTCGAAGGCCAGGCTGCCCACCTCCCCAAGGCCACTTTTCTTCAAGGTTTTTGTCCAGGCTTGTTCGACGCTGTCCTGCTGCGACTCAAGATGCGTCATCACCTTTTCCAGATAGCCGCGAGTCAGGTCGCGCATCGGATTGGAATTGACTCGAATCATGGCTTCGAGGAACTCATTGCTGAGGACGGGGCGCCCCAGCAGCTCCTGATCAGCGACGATCTGCAGCAGCACCGAGCGAGTAACGTCCTTGTCGGTTTTGGCTTCTACAACCTTGATGGGGTGGCCGGCTCCGATCAGTTCACGCACGTCCTGCAAGGTGATGCTCTGGCTGGATTCGGTGTCGTAGAGGCGACGGTTGGCGTATTTTTTTATGATTCGCTCGGCTTTGGCCATGGCTATCTCTGGTAGGCAATGCAAAGAAGTGCTGGCAGCCTCGAGGGCTGCCAGCGGACAACACAGAGTTTAGCTGCTCTTGGCGCTCTTGGCCTTGGTCTTGGTGGTGCCGGTCTCGGCAAAGGGGAAGAAGCTGGAGAAGTCCAGTCCCTTGGCGAATTCCTGGGACAGCTCGGTGAGTTGCTCACGGGATTCGTTGCCGATGCTAGTCAGCGCTTCTACGTGGCCGCTCAGGAAGTCCACGTATTCCTTGAAAGCGGCTGACTGGCGCGATACGAAGTCGCTGGGGTTGTTCAGATCACCCATTTCGCTAAAACGCTGCTTGTTCAGCTCCATCAGTTTTTCGACAGCCTCAAGATTGGTCTTGGCCGACTTATCGATGGCTTCGGCCAGGATCTCCTGGGCTTTCTTCATTTCTGCGAATGCGGTTTGGTTACTCATGTCTCGATCTCACTTGCTAGGGTTGGGGTAGCGCACGTTTTGGTGCGTTGCACAAAATACTAGCACAGCCTTTTGTGCAGCGCAACAAAGACCCGAGGATTCTCGAAAGCTGGGCTGGTCAAGATTGGTAGATGTAGAATCCAGTCGTCCGTTACTTGTCTTTCCCATGCCGCGCAAAATTTCATACATCCTGGCTTTCGAACTGGGGCTGGGCGTGCTTGCCCTGGCGCTGGCCCTGATCTTTGACTTACAGCCTTGGCTGCGGTTCGACTTTGCACATGCGCAGTGGTTGATTGGGGTTGTGGCGACGCTGCCGATGGTGCTTGGGCTTTTTGCGCTTGGTCTGGTCCGGGCGCGCTGGATTGACGAGTTGCAGCAGTTCATGCGCGAAGTCGTTGTACCGATGTTTGCCGGCGCGCGCTGGTGGATGCTGATGCTGGTTGCACTGGCGGCCGGTATCGGCGAAGAGCTGCTGTTTCGGGGTGTGATCCAGGACGGGCTTTCCGACCGCGTTGGTCCGGGCTTCGGCCTGCTCGCAGCCGCGCTCCTGTTTGGCCTGGTCCATGCCATGTCACGAGCCTACGTTCTGTTGGCAACCTTGGCTGGTCTCTACCTGGGCTTGCTGTATCTCTGGACCGAGAACCTCCTGGTGGTGATCCTGGTCCATTTTCTCTACGACTGGATTGCCCTGCAGGTCTATGTTGGCCGACATCGCAATGGCCCTTCCCAGCCGGCAGCGGACGAAGAGCAAATCACACTTTGACCTATCCTGCTGATCGGTCCAAAATGATGGCCGGAAGTCTCGTGGGAGTTGACCATGCCGATCAGTGCCGAATTCAGTCTTGGAAAGTCCACAGGACCTGCCGTGCGCCGGGATCAGGGAGCTTTGCGCCTGGTGTTACTGGGTAACTGGGTTGGCCAGTCTGAAGGCAATGCGCTGGTTCAGCGCAGTCTGGGCCAGCGGCCGATGCCCAAGATCGATATCGACCAGTTCGAGCAGGTCATGGCCACCTTGGCGCCGCAAACAACGATGGCCAGCGGTCACGCCCTGACATTTTCCAGTCTTGACGACTTTCATCCTGATGCTTTGTGCCGCCGAACGCCCGCTTTGCGCGAGCTGCTTGCCATGTATCGCGACCTGGACGACCCGGGCCTTGCACCCGAGTTGATCGACAAGCTGCGCCGACAGGGCCTGGCCGGCGAGGAAGCCAGCCCTGAACCGGAACCGGCGTCAGCCGGCGACGATGCCTCGGACCTGGAGCGATTGTTGGGTGGTCGGGTAGCGCAGGCCGGGCAGGGCGCTGAAGCTGGCAAGCTCAGCCAGTTCCTGGCCGATGTGGTTGGCCCCCACGTGGTGGACTCTACCGTAGCCAGGCCATTTCGCGCTGCGATCGCGGCAGAAATGGCTCAGCGTTTGCGCTCTGTTCTGACCGAACCGGAATTCCAGGCGCTGGAAGCACGCTGGCGAGGGCTGTGGTGGTTGGTTTCGCAGGTCATCGGCACTGACGTGGAGCTACGCCTGCTTCAGGTTGATGAGGCTGAGTTGGCGGCTGACCTTGATGCTGCCGGTAGCGAGCTGGGCCAAAGCGGTTTGTTCAGACAGTTGTTTGCCGACAAGGCTGCGGCCAGGGGACAAATCCTGGTCTGGGTGGACGGACAGGTAGGCAGCGATGACAGTTTGCGCCATCTGGCAGCCCTGGCCACCATGGCCGGCATTGCCGGCGGCAGTCTGCTGGCTGCCGCCAAGCCGGCCATGGCCGGTGCCGAATCTACCGCAATGCTAGCCGAGTCTAGCCGTTACGAGGCGCTGGAGGGAGGCCTGGCCTCGCGATGGCAGAGCCTGCGCAACAGCTCGGTGGCACCCCACGTGGCCCTGGTCGTGCCACGCCTGCTGGCCCGTATCCCCTACGGTCAGGCGACCGACGCCATCGACAGCTTCGCTTTTGAAGAGTCGCCGCAGGTCGCCACCGATCTATGCTGGATGTCAGGCGCTTTCGGTCTGGCCGCAGCCTTGGGCCAGGCCTTCCTGGAACATGAGCTCGAACTGGACCCCGGCGCCGGCCGCTGGCTGGAAGACCTGCCTAGCTTCAGTCACGACGAGGATGGCGAGAAGGTCCTGCAGCCGCCGGTGGAAGTGGTCTTGAGCGAAGCCGCCGTCGATGCCCTGGCCCGCTGCGGCCTCTGCGCCCAGATGGGCTCGCGAAACCGCATCGAAGTCATGCTCCCCGGCTGCCTGGCCATCACCGGCGCCCGCCTCGCCGGGCCTTGGAGCTGACTCGGAAGGATCAAGGATCGAGGATCAAGGATCGAGGATCGAGGATCGAGGATCGAGGATCGAGGATCGAGGATCGAGGATCGAGGCGCGAAAAAAGAGATATCTCGAAGCCGGTAGCCCGGCCCAGCGCAGGTTGTAGAAAGCGTGCGGTTTTCCGTAGCCCGGCCCAACGCGGCCGGGGACCATGCTTGCGCCTTCGACACCACTTGGCCGTCTCCCCGTCTCCCCGTCTCTCCCTCTTCCCCGCACCTCCGGTGCCTCAAGCCCGCTTCCGCCCCCGCTTCCTGACGCCCAGCATCGGCGCCAGATATTGCCCGGTCCACGACCCATCCGTCCGCGCTACGTATTCCGGCGTGCCGGTGGCAATGATCCGGCCGCCGCCGTCGCCACCTTCGGGACCGAGGTCGACGATCCAGTCAGCCGTCTTGATCACGTCCAGGTTGTGCTCGATGACCACCACCGTGTTGCCTTCATCGCGCAGGCGATGCAGCACGGCCAGCAGCTGCTTGATGTCATGAAAATGCAGGCCAGTAGTGGGCTCGTCGAGAATGTAGAGCGTATTGCCGGTGTCGCGCTTGGACAGCTCGCGTGACAGCTTGATGCGCTGGGCCTCGCCGCCGGAAAGTGTGGTTGCGCTCTGGCCAAGCTGGATATAGCTCAAGCCCACGTCCATCATGGTCTGAAGCTTGCGGGCCACGGCCGGCACGGGCTCGAAGAACTCGAGCGCGTCTTCCACGGTCATTTCCAGCACTTCGTGGATGTTCTTGCCCTTGTAAGTGACGGTCAGCGTTTCGCGGTTGTAGCGCTTGCCGTGGCAGACGTCACAGGGCACGAAGATATCGGGCAGGAAGTGCATCTCGACCCGGATCATGCCGTCGCCCTGGCAGGCCTCGCAGCGCCCGCCCTTGACGTTGAACGAGAACCGGCCCGGCTTGTAGCCGCGCGAGCGCGCCTCCTGGGTGCCGGCAAACAGCTCGCGAATCGG
>SKKV01000140.1 GCA_007123575.1 Wenzhouxiangella sp. | reverse complement strand
GGGCGACGCTCGGGAAAATCGCGCACGTGGCGCTGATAAAGCCCTTCGGCCCAGGTATGGCCGTAGACGTTATGAATCTCGTCGGACATGCCTGCCACGTGCAAGGTATCGCGCCGGTGCACTTCCGGCTCGCCCAGGTCGCCCCACCAGCCGGCCACGCCCCGGGCCATCAAATCACGACAGATCTGCCAGAACCAGTCGGCCGTCTCGGGCTTGAACACGTCCATCAGGCCGCTGTTGCCAAAGTGAAAGTCAAAGGTCCGCGGACGACCGGCCATGTTCAGGGCCAGGATCTCGGTGTCAACCGCCTCCAGCCAGCGATTGGAGGTGGTCAGGATGAACGGCTCGGTCACCAGCACGGTCTGGACGCCCTTGTCCTGAAAATCGGCCATCATCCCTTCGGGGTCAGGCCAGTTGTCGACATCCCAGGCCAGGTTGCCCATGTGGCCTTTTTCGTCGGGCCCAAACCAGTACAGGTCGATGACGATCACATCCAGCGGAAAGCCCTGCTCCAGGTGCAGGTCGACCACCTCGCGCGCCTCGGCCTCGTTGCGGTAACCGTAGCGCGAGGAGTAATTGCCCAGGGCCCAGCGCGGCGGCAGCGGCGGTTTGCCGCTGGCGCGCAGGTAGCGGGCCAGGGTGTCCTGGTAAGTCTCTCCGGCAGCGACGATATAGGCGGTGCGCCCGGCCACGGCATGGAACTGCAGCACATCGGGCTCATCCGAACCCAGGTCAACCGTACCGCGGGCAGCGTTGTCGAAGATCAGCATGTAGTTGCGGCTGGACAAGACGCCCGGAATGCTGAAATACATCTGGTCGGACTCTTCGCCGTAGCCATAGTGCGGCTTGTTCTCCAGCCTCAGGCGGTGTCCGCGGCGATCCATGCCGAGCACGCGCTGGCCGGTGCCGAGCAGTTTTTCATTGTCGTCGAGGGCAAAGCGAAAACCGCGCAGGGTGGGCTGGACAAACAGGCCGGATTCCTCGCTGAGCAGATGCTCCTCGCCCCGGTAATAGCGAATTCGTAGCGGTGACTTTTCGACCACGACCTTGAGCAGCCCCGCGCTGAAAGCCAGCTGATCATCGCCCTGCTCTAGGGTAACGGCGACCGGCGCCGGTTCCTGCTCGAGCAAGGTGCGCGAAGGCGGCTGGGTCAGGCCGTCGACCCGGTACACCACCTCGACCACGCCTGCATCCCAAAAGCGCAGATCGACCTCGCCGCGCTCGATGCTGATGGTAACGGTGTTGCCGTCCAGCACATGGCCCTGGTAGCTATGCTGGCCGGCCAGCGGCAGAGTGCTTGCGCACAGGGCCAGCACAGCGACGACAACAGACAAGGTTCGCATCATGGTTGTATCTCCAGAATCAGGGCGGCCAGGGGTGCCAGGTTGAGGTCAATCCGGCCGACACCGTCTTCGACCAGCAGTTCGGCCTCGATCTGTTCATCAATGCGTTCGTGCAAGACATAGCGGCCGTCGTCCAGGCCAAGGGCGCTGATCTCGGCAGCCGGCAGCTCCAGGGTCAGCGGCGGATAGGCCCGGTCGCGGAAATTGGCCACCAACACCAGTCTCTGCTCGTCGCTCCAGCGCAGCCAGGCCAGCAGCTTGTCGTCGTAGTGCTCGGTGTAGGTGCGGTTGGCCCGGTGCAGGTCGGCGTACCGGCCGACCAACGCCGGCTGGCTGGCGACAAAATGCAGCAACCGGGTATAAAAAGCCCTCAGCTCGCGTTCCTCATCGCTCAGGCCACCGCCGTCGAAAGCGCCGTCATTCATCCAGCGCTGGTGGGCCGGCACGCCGATGTAGTCAAAGATCGAGGTGCGGCTGGCACGCCCGAAGCCGGCGTCTTCAGCGGCCGGCTCGCCCACTTCCTGGCCGAAGTACAGCATAACGGGGGAGGTACCCATGGCCGCGGTGGCCAGCATGCCGGGCTTGCCGAAGCGGGCATCGCCGGCAAATTCGGGGCTGGCAATACGCTGCTCGTCGTGGTTTTCCAGAAACCGTAGCAGGTGATGCTCTATATCGGCCTGGCGGTCGTGGATGGCGACCAGCTCGTCGGTGCTGCCCTGACCGCTCATCACCGCGCGGGTGGCATCGTAGAACTCGACCTTGTCATACAGGTAGTCCATCAGGCCCGAATGGAGATAATCGCGGTAGCGGTCAGGCTCGTAGAACTCGGCGATCAGCACCGCGTCCGGGTGACGATTGCGGATATGGCTGTTCAGATAGCTCCAGAAAGCGACCGGCACCATCTGCGCCATGTCGTAGCGAAACCCGTCCACGCCCAGGTCCAGCCAGAAATCGACCACGCCGCGGAAGGTCTGCCAGGATGCCGGCACATCCCGGCCCTGCCAGAAAGCGTAGTGGGCCGCCGCATCGGCCCCGGCCAGCTCGGCCGGCACTTCGTCAAAGGCATGCTCGCCTTCCGGCGTCACACCCAGATTCAAGCGCACGGTTTCGAACCAGTCATTGAAGCCGGGCTGGACTACTGCGCCGCTGTCGCCGGTCCATCGCGCCGGGCATTCCTCGAACCGACCGTCAGCCAGCGGATGGGCTTCGCCGCCCAGCGGCTGATAGTCATCGGGCCAGTCGGGCAGTTCGAAGCACTCGCCGGGAATATAGTAAAAGCTGTTGTCGCGCGCCCAGGCGACGCTGTCGTCGTCGTTGACGCCGAAGCCCTGCACGCCCTCAGGCGCTGCCAGCGAGCGATAGTTGCGGGCCACATGGTTGGGCACCAGGTCGATGATCACACCCATGCCGTGGGCCTGGGTGCGCTCGACCAGCTGCCGGAACGCCTCGATGCGTTCAGCCGGGTCTTTGGCCAGGTCGGGATGGACATCGAAATAATCGCGGATCGCGAACGGGGAGCCGGCCCGACCCTTGACCACGTCAGGATCATCCAGGCTGATGCCATAGTCGGAGTAGTCGCGAATCACGGCATGGCGCGGAATGCCGGTGTACCAGACGTGGGTGGTGCCCAGCTCGGCGATGCCGGCCAGCGCGGCGTCATTGATATCGGCCAGTCGTCCGACGCCGTTTTCCTCCAGCGTGCCCCAGGGACGGTTGCGGGTTTCGGTGTTGCCGAACAGGCGCGCCATGACCTGGTAAACGACCAGTTTGTTCGGCGCCGAGGCGGGTTCGACGACCGTCTCCTGGTCCCGCTGGTCGCGAGCAGGGGCCTGCTCGGGCGCGGGTGCACCGCAGGCGGCCACGGCCAGAATCAAAAGTACGGTCATGCATCGGATGTAACCAGCAGGCATGTTGTCTATGCTCCTTTGGGTGCCGGACAGTGTTGGGCCAGGAATTGCTCGTGACCGGGCAACGTTGCGGTGATTTGCTCAACCCGCGTTTTCAGTACCTGCAGGACTTCGCTGACCTGCCTGGCCGGCATCGCCCGGGCCAGCGGATGGACCTGCTCAGGCTCACCGCACTGGCCCAGCAGCACCTGCAGCCAGCTGCCTTCGGTAAACAGCTCATCGGCCGAGCGCGAGACCACGCCGTCACGCTTGAACAGGCTCATGCGCGAGCGCAGACGCTCGCTGATCGGCTGCTCGCGACGCTCATCCCAGAACGGTTCTCCGTGGCGGCCATTGGCGTGGTAGTGCAGGACCAGGAAATCGCGAATGAATTCGAATTCCTGGCGGGTCTGGCGGTTGTATTCGGCGGCCAGGGCCGGATCCAGACCGCGACTGGGAAACAGGTTCAACAGCCGGCTGATACCCGACTGGATCAGGTGGATGCTGGTCGATTCCAGCGGCTCCATAAAGCCCGACGCCAGCCCTAAGGCGACGCAGTTGCGATGCCAGAAACGCTTGCGATGACCGGTGACGAAGCGCAGCGGCCGCGGTTCGGCCAGGAGCTCACCTTCGAGATGATCAAGCAAGGTCTGGGTGGCTTCATCTTCGTCCATGAAGCGGCTGCAGTAGACCAGGCCATTGCCGACGCGATGCTGCAGCGGTATCCGCCACTGCCAGCCGGCCTTTCGCGCCGTGGCCTGGGTGTATGGGCGCAGCGGTCCGCCATGGGCACAGGGCACGGCCACGGCGCGGTCGCAGGGTAAATGCTCGGTCCAGTCCTCGTAGCCGGCTTCAAGCGCCTGCTCGATCAACAGCCCGCGAAAACCCGAGCAGTCGATAAAGAAATCAGCGGCCAGTTCTCGGCCATGGTCAAGGCGAACCCGATCGATAGCGCCGCTCTCGCCGTCCAGCAGCACCTCCTCGATGCGACCCTCGGTGCGCTTGACCCCCATCTGCTCGGCCAGGCCACGCAGGTAGCGCGCATACAGCGAAGCGTCGAAATGAAAGGCGTAGTTGATGGCGTCCAGCGGTTCGGTCTGCTGCCGCTCAAGTCGGGCAAAGCGATTGGCCATCGCCACTCGGGTATTCAGAGAGTAATCCCAGAAGTCCGCACCCAGGCCCTCGGCGCGACCGCGGCGCCAGATCTGGTGAAACGGCACCAGGCCCAGGCCGCGCCCGACATCGCCAAAAGCATGCAGGTACGAGCCTTCGGGATGATGCCAGCCGTTGAACTGGATGCCGAGCTTGAAGCTGCCTTGCGTTGCGCTGACAAAGGCGTTTTCGTCAATGCCTAGAAACTGGTTGATCAGCCGGATTTGC
>SKKV01000233.1 GCA_007123575.1 Wenzhouxiangella sp. | reverse complement strand
GGCATCAGCATCACGATCGGTGTCATCAGCAGAATGAACATGGCACTGAAGTAGGGCGGGCCGACCGAAATCTGGCCCCAGCCCATGAAGTCGATGATCAGTGGGTAGAGCGTGCCCAGTAAAACCATGCCGGCGGCGACGGCAAAGAACACGTTGTTCATCAACAGCGCCGATTCGCGGCTGACAAAATCGAAGCCCTTGCCGGTCATGATGCGTGGCGCGCGCAATGCATAAAGCAGCAGGGCTGCCCCCGTGACCACGGCCATGAAGGCCAGGATGAATACGCCGCGCTCGGGGTCGGTAGCAAAAGCATGGACCGAAGTCAGCACGCCGGAGCGCACCAGGAAGGTGCCCAGCAGCGAAGTCGAGAACGCGGCAATGGCCAGCAACACGGTCCAGGCGGGAAAGGCGCCGCGCTTTTCGGTCACGGCCTGGGAGTGAATCAGCGCGGTGCCCAGCAGCCAGGGAATGAACGAGGCATTTTCGACCGGGTCCCAGAACCACCAGCCGCCCCAGCCAAGTTCGTAATAAGCCCACCAGGAGCCCAGGGTGATACCGCCGGTCAGGAATGCCCAGGCCATCAGCGTCCACGGGCGCGACCAGCGCACCCAGTCACGCTCGATGCGCCCGCCCAGCAGGCCGGCGATGGCAAAGCCGAAAGCGACAGCGAAACCGACATAGCCCATGTACAGCAGGGGCGGGTGGAAGATCATGCCCGGGTCCTGCAAGAGCGGATTTAAGTCCTGGCCGTCGACCGGGCCGGGCAGAATGCGGTCAAAGGGGTTGGAGGTCAGGATGGTGAACAGCAGAAAGCCGATCGACACCAGGCCCATCACCGACAGCACGCGGGTCAAGAAAACCTTGGGCAGCACCTTGCGCGAGAACACGGCGACGGCCAGCATCCAGCCGGCCAGCATCAGGACCCACAGCAATAGCGATCCTTCGTGACTGCCCCAGGTGGCACTGACCCGGTAGTACCAGGGCAGCAGCAGGTTGGAATTGGTGGCAACGTTGATGACAGTGAAGTCATGGCGCAAAAACAAGGTTGCCAGCGACAGGAAGGCGGCCAGGGTGAAGACGAAATGCCCGGCCACCAGCGACGGCGCCAGGTTCATCAACGCATCGTTGTTTCGGTAAGCACCCCAAAGCGGCAAAGTGCCGAGAATGACGGCCAGGATGAGAGCCAGGATCAGCGAGATCTGTCCAAATTCCGCAATCATCGGGTGCTGCCTCTTACCGTTGCCAGATGGTCTTCCAGCGGTTCACCGCAGACCAAGCCGCTGCCTGCCAGCGCCATGGCTCGCTCAACCTCCGGGGGCATGTAAGTCTCGTCGTGGCGGGCCAGCACCTCATGCGCGTGAAACAAGCCGGTTTCGTCCAGTAAACCATGCGCGATTACGCCTTGTCCTTCACGAAACAGGTCGGGCAGGATGCCGTTGAAGGTCACTGGCACTTCATGAATGCAGTCGGTCACCTTGAAGCCGACAGCCAATGAACCTGGATCGCGGCTAACAGATCCTGCCGCGACCAGACCACCTAGACGAAGCTGGCGGCCCTCGGGAAAATCGCCGGCGACGATTTCGCTGGGACCGATCGAGAAGCGGATGTTGTCGTTCAGGGCCACCAGGGCAATGGCGGTGGCCGTGCTCACACCCAGCACCAGCAGGCCAACCACGACCAGGCGTTTCTTACGGGTTGGGGTCATCGTACTCTCCGCTCTGCAGGGCCTGTTCCTCGCGTAGTTCAGCCATCAGACGACGGCGGTACAGCACGGGCTGGAGGATCTGCCAGGCAACCACGACGGCAAAAATGCCGTAACTACTCCAGACATAAACCGCGTATTCAAGTTCCGGGATCATCGCTCAGTCACCCTTGTTGGACAGTATTTTCCTGACCCAGCCCTTGCGCCGATCCTGGGTCAACAGTTCGTTGCGCGCGCGATCCAGCAGGGCGGCACCGAACATCAGTTTCACGCCAATCGTCATCCAGATCAGCGGCGGCATCATCGAGTAATGCATGCTCGACTCACCAAAAATGCGAATGGTCTTGCCCTGGTGCAAGGTCGTCCACCACTCCACTGAAAAGTGGATGATCGGAATGTTGACCAGCCCGACCAGGACCAGGATACAGGCCACCCGCGCGCCCTTGCGCTTGTCATCAAAGGCAGCGTACAGCCCCATGATGCCAAGGTAAATGAAAAGCAGCACCAGCATCGAGGTCAGGCGCGCATCCCATTCCCACCAGGTGCCCCACATCGGCCGCCCCCAGATCGAGCCCGTGGCCAGGCAGATGGCGGTGAAGGCCGCGCCGATGGGCGCGCACATCATCGCCATGATCTCAGTCAGCCGAATGCGCCAGATTAGGGCAATGGCGGCGAGAATGGACATGACCACATAGCCTGCCATGGCCTGCCAGGCCGACGGTACATGCACGTAAAGAATTCGGAAGCTGTCGCTTTGCTGGTAGTCCGGCGGTACCACATACAGGGCATAGTACACACCGATGACCGAGCACAGCGCGAAGCCCGCCCACAGCCACGGGCTGACCACGGTGCTGAAGCGATAGAACGACGGCGCTGAGCCGAGGCGATGAAAGCCGACCTTGATGGTTTTCCAGATCATTCGATATTCAATCTCAACGCAGCAGTCACCGCCAGGGGTACCAGGGTCAGCGCCAGGACCAGCAGCGCCGCGAGCAGGCCCAGGTGGGCACGCGGTGAAAAGCCGTCGGCCGCAGCCGCGACCGCGCCGGTCGCGAAGATCAGCACGGGCACCACGAGCGGGAACACCAGAATGGACAACAAAACGCTACCCCGGTTCGTTCCCAGGGTGAGGGCAGCTGCCAGGCCGCCGATCAGTGACAGAATAGGCGTGCCGATCAGCAGGCTGAGCATCAGCACGCCCAGCGCCTGGTCGGGAAGATACAGCATTTGGGCGGCCAATGGGGCGAACAGGATCACCGGCAGCCCGGTGATCAGCCAGTGTGACAACAGCCGGGTCATGACCAGGCCGGTGACCGGCAGATGACCCAGCCACCACTGCTCAAGCGTACCGTCTTCGAAGTCAGGGCGAAACAGGTTCTCCAGGGCCAGCAGGCTTGCCAGCAGGGCGGCGACCCAGATCATTCCCGGGGCGATGGTGGCCAGCAGATTCGGGCCGGGGCCGACACCCAGCGGCACCAGAATCAACACTGCAAACAGGAAAAACAGCGGCATCAGGGATTCGCCACCGTGACGCACGGCCAGGCGCAGGTCGCGCAACAGCAATGCAGGCAGGGCGCGCAGGCTCATGCGGGCTCCTCCAACGGTGCTCGCTGCACCCAGAGCTCTCCGGCCGGGCTGGCAAGTTTCGGCTTGCGCTGGTGAGTGGACAGCGCAACAGCTCCGCCCTCGGCCAGGTGTTCTGCCAGCAGCTCGTCAACCAGTTCGCCGCCGGCGTCGTCCAGGCTGGCATAGGGCTCGTCCAGCAGCCAGATCGGGCGCGGCGATACCAGCAGGCTGGCCAGACCCAGGCGACGCTTTTGCCCGGCCGAGAGGGCGCGCGCAGGACGCAGGCCCAGCCCGGTCAAGCCGGTTCGGGAAAGAGCCCGGGATGCGCTGATGCCCGGAGTGCCGTGAAACGCGCGCAAGAACTCGAGGTTTTCACGGCAGGTCAGCTCGGCCTTCAGGGCCGAGGCATGGCCCAGAAATGCGGTGGCGGCATGGCGCGAGATCGCTCCTTCGGCCGGCTGCAGGATGCCGGCCAGCAGCCGCAACAGCGTGGTTTTGCCGCAGCCGTTGGGGCCAAGCACGACGACCGCATTGCCGGCCGCAAGTTCGACGTCCAGGGGCTTGAAGACGCGATCGCCCTGGCGCCGGAAAGTCACATCGCGCGCTTCGAGCAGCAAGCTCATGCGCCGACCTCTCGCACATAGTCGCTGGTGTTGGCGGGATGACAGGGCACGGTCAGCCACAGTTCAGCCTTGTGCTGCGGCTGTCCGTAGACCAGTCCGAGCTGACCAAACCGCTTCGCCTGTGCCAGCAGCCAGTCGGTCGCCGGTGCAATCAGCAGCAGGCCATGCTCGTCTTCCCATTGCCGGGATTGATCGCGGTTGATGCTGGGCCAGGTTTGCAGTTCGGCGCGCGCGGCACTTTGTTGAAGCTGCCTGTGACGCCGGCGGTTTTCCTCATCGCCAAGCGGCTCGGTACCGGGGTTGGCGGCAGTCAGGATGGCCCAGGGCTGCATGCCGGCAAGCTGGTCGATAACGGGATGTTGCTGTCCGATTCGGACGCAGATTTGTTCCCCCTGGCAGATGACCAGGTAATCGGTCTGGAGAAAGGCGCTCAGCAGGGCCTCATCCAGGCTTTCTTTGACCGGGCTGATCATCTAAGGGGCGGCGTCGTGGGGAATCTGTCTGTTGAGTTATTATTCTAACTGCGCGGGGGCGAATGCATGATCTGGATCAAAAGGACGGAAGTTGACATGTTCGCAAGCCATTTTCGATGCGCTTCGATGGAGCTGCGTTGATGAGAAAATTTGACTATGACCTGTTCGTGATCGGCGCCGGCTCCGGCGGGGTGCGGGCGTCTCGCATTGCCGCCGGCCACGGCGCGCGGGTGGCCATCTGCGAGGAATCGCGGGTTGGCGGTACCTGCGTGATTCGCGGCTGCGTGCCGAAAAAACTGCTGGTGTTCGCTTCGCAGTTTGCCGAAGCGTTTCAGGATTGCGCCGGTTACGGCTGGCAGGCCGAAGCGCCGACTTTTTCCTGGCCGGATCTGATCGCGGCCAAAGACAAGGAAATCGATCGTCTCAACAAGATTTATTTGAAATTGCTCGAGACCGCCGGCGTTGACCTGCACATGGGGCGGGGTCGCCTGGTTGACGAGCACACGGTCGAGGTTGGAGACAAGCGTTTTTCCGCCGAGCGCATTCTGATTGCTGTCGGCGGCAGGCCCTGGGTGCCGGATATTCCCGGCCGCGAGCATGGCATCACATCGGATGAGGCTTTTGATCTGGAGGACTTGCCAAGGCGCGTACTGATCGCCGGGGCGGGATACATCGCGGTCGAGTTTGCCGGCATCTTCGCCGGCCTGGGCAGCGAGGTAACCCTGGCTTATCGGCGCGACCTGATTCTGCGTGGCTTCGACGACGACGTGCGCCGGGCGGTTGAGGCGGGGCTGGCCGGTCGCGGTATCGACATCCGCTACCAGGTAGAACCCGCCCGCCTGGAGCGCTCGGATCACGGGATCGAGGTCACGTTTTCGGATGGCTCGGCCCAGGTTGTCGACCAGGTGATGTTTGCCACGGGCCGCGAGCCTTATGTCTGGGACCTGGGCCTGGAGAACGCAGGGGTGCACCTGGGGCCCGGTAATCGCATTGAAGTGGATGAATACAGCCGCACCAGCGCCGGGCATATTTTCGCCGTTGGCGATGTCACCGACCGCATTGCCCTGACGCCAGTGGCCTTGATGGAAGGTCATGCCTTTGCCGATACCGAGTTTGGCGGCATGGACAGGCCGGTTGAACATGCCAACACGCCGGCTGCCGTGTTCTCGCAGCCGCCCGTGGGAACCGTGGGCTTGACCGAGGCCGAAGCTCGCGATCGAGGTCATGCGGTGCGCATCTTTCGATCGCAGTTCACGCCGATGAAGTACACCTTGTCCGATCGGCAGGAAAAGGCCCTGATGAAGCTCGTTGTCGACGCGGATACCGACCGGGTGCTGGGCTGTCATGTGGTCGGCCCGGATGCGCCGGAAATGCTTCAGGGCTTTGCCGTGGCAGTGCGCGCGGGCTTGACCAAGGCCGACTTCGATCGAACCATCGGCATTCATCCGACTAGCGCCGAAGAGCTGGTTACCCTGCGCCAGCCCGTGGCTGATTGAGGTCGCGTCGGGGCACGACCATAACGAAAAAATGAGCTGGTTTCCTCTATACTGCAATGCTGCTTTGGCTGGCCAGGCAGACGGCCGCCATGCACAAGCGTGAATCGTTGGATAGGGGTGACACATGAACGGAGTTATTCAGCAATGACGAAGCAATCGAATCGACTGGCAGGTTGGTTGAGGCTGGGCGCCTTGGCCTTTGGCATGATTTTTTGCCTCGGCGCGATGGCTGCAAAGCCGCAGATCGCCCGTAACCACTGGATCGTGGAACTGGACGATGCGCCCACACTTGAATATCGCGGGGTCGAGTCGGCGCTGGCCGCCGATCGTTCCAGCGCCGGGATGCCGGCCAAGCCCACCGCCCCGGGCTGGGACGGATCGGTACGCTTTGATCCGCATGCCAGTCATGTTCGGGACTATGTCAGCTATCTTGACGCCCAGCGCGGCAACCTGCTGGCCCGCGCCCGCGAGCAACTGCAGCGCGAACTGGAGCCCAGCGCGGTCTACCGCCACACGATGAATGGTTTTGCCGCGCGGATGAACGCCGAAGAAGCAGCCCAGCTGGCGGCCATGCCAGGCGTGCGCTCGGTGCAGCCGGTGATGATTCACCAGCTGCAACTCAGGTACGGTCCGGAGTTGATCGGCGCGCGCGATCTGGCTGCCGGTTTGCCCGGCCTGAATCCCTCGGCAGGGCAGGGCACGGTTGTCGGCATCATCGACAGTGGTATCAACGCTGACCACGAGGCTTTTTCCGACAGCTCGTCGATGAGCGGTATTTCCTTTACCAACCCCTATGGCAGTGGTCAGGGCCTGTGCAGCCGTTCCGACGTGAACTGCAACAACAAGCTGGTCGGGGTTTTCGACTACACCACGGAAGGGACGCATGGCCTGGACAACGATGGTCACGGTACCCACGTTGCCGCCACGGCAGCCGGTGTTGACTGGGCAGAAGGACTGGCCGGGGTGGCGCCGGCCGCCAACGTCGTTTCATGGAAGGTCTGCTATCTTGAACTGCCCGACGACTTCGACAATGCCGGAGAACCGGGATGCATCTCCAGCGGCTTTCTGGCCGCCTTTGAAAGCGCGATTGAGCTTGGCGTGGATGTGGTCAACTTCTCCATCGGTGGTGAAGCCACGGTCAGCCCCTGGGCAGCCCACTACGGCCGCCAGATTCTCAACCTTTGGCAGGCTGGCATTCCGTTTGTGACGTCGGCCGGCAACACCGGGCCTGGGCCGGCAACGATTACCTTCCCTGCTTACATGCCCTGGGCGTTTGCCGTCGGCAGCTCGACTCACAAGGTCAACAGCTTCTTTCGGATTGTCCATTCCACAAACGCCTATGTGATCGTGTATGGCGACGGACCGCCGCTGCCGACCCCGCCGATTTCCAATACGCCCATGCTGCCAGGTGACGCGGTGGGTGGCACCATGTTGGGTTGCGAACCGTTTCCCGACCAGGCATTTGCCAACAGCATTGCCTTGCTCCGGCGCGGCGACTGCTTGTTTAGTGTCAAGGTTGAAAATGCCGAAAACGCGGGCGCACGGGCTGTTGTCATGATCAACAACGTGCCGGGTGAGCCCATTGGCATGGCCGGGCTCGGAGATACCGGCATTCCCAGCGGCATGATTAGTGACATTGACGGCCAAAACGCGCTGGATCTGATCGACTCGCAGGGTGAGCTTCGAATTTCCATGCCGATCAACCCGGTCCAGGTTGTCGATGAGTCCATGCAGGATCGGGTGTCCGGTTTCAGCGCCCGTGGGCCGGCGCCGTTGGATGGCGTTCTCAAGCCCAACGTGGTTGCCCCGGGTCAGCGCATCGAAGCGGCCTATGTGCCCGGTTCGAGCAGTGTCGCTACCATCAGCGGCACTTCCATGGCTTCCCCGCACGTCGCTGGAGCGGTGGCCCAGCTGCGTCAGCTCAACCCGAGCTGGGGCCCGGATGCGCTGCAATCCGTGCTGGAAACCACCGCCGAGGTTGAGCCTGTGACCGTTGGCGGCGCCCCGGCCAACCTGTTCGATCGCGGCAGCGGTCGAATTCGGGTGGACCTGGCCGCACGCGCCGGTCTTTTCCTGCCCGTCACCTTTGATGACTTTATCGCTGCCAGCCCGGCCGATGGCGGTAACCCTGCCAGCTTGAACCTGTCCGGCATTCAGTTCGACAACTGTGTCGGTAGCTGCACGTTGACGCGGACCGTCGAGGCCCTGAGAAGCGGAAGCTGGTCGGTGCAGACCACCGGCAATCTGGATATCAGCGTCGCGCCGACCAGCTTCAATCTAAGCACTGGTCAGCGTCAAACGTTGGAGATCACGGTCACCGGCAGCGGTAGTGAAGGCGCAAGCCTGGCTAGCGGCGAAATCCGCTTGATTGCCGCAGACAGCGACATGCCTGAACAGCGCTTGCAGGTTGGTGCCGTTTTTGGCGACAGTGAGAGTGCGCC
Source organism: Wenzhouxiangella sp. (assembly GCA_007123575.1). Classification (GTDB taxonomy): domain Bacteria; phylum Pseudomonadota; class Gammaproteobacteria; order Xanthomonadales; family Wenzhouxiangellaceae; genus Wenzhouxiangella. The sequence continues at coordinate 7,232 of SKKV01000233.1, read as the reverse complement.
TGACCAGCCCATTGTCAGTGTTCAGACAGAATCCAACCGCGGTCGCGGCACGCTGGGGATCGGTGGCGTGCCGGAGCTGCCCGAGGCTGTTTTCAACACCAGCGCCCTGATCAAGCCGATCGAAGAGCGTTTCGAGTTGCCGGAGGATCCCACGCCGGATGATCCGTTCTCGGCCGGCGAGGGTACCAAGACATTCCTGGTTGAGGTGCCTGAAGATACCTTGATGCTGTGGGTCGAAACGGCTTCTGATGATTCGCCGGACATTGATTTATTCGTTGGTTTTGACGCCAACGGCGACGGTGTGGCCGACGAAGACGAGCTGGTTTGCGTCTCCTGGGAATTCATGGAGTCAAGCGAGCGCTGCCTGATCGCCAACCCGGAAGCCGGCACTTGGTGGATTGTGGTGCAGAACTGGATGGCATCTTCGGAAGAGGCCAGCGATGCGGTCGCTCTGGACTACGCGGTTCTTGCCGACAACCGCTCTGACTACAGCCTGGTTGCGAGCGGCGTTGGTAATCATCCCGGTGGCGATCTGGACCTGCAGGTTCACTGGGACGACCCTTCGATTCGCTTCGGTGAGCGTCGATTCGGCGCCATTGGCCTCTCCAGCACGCCAGACAGTCTGGCTGATATTGGTGTCATCCCGGTGGCTGTAAGCCGAAGTCAGTTTTTCGTGCCTCAACCAACGGCGCTATTCCCTGACCAGGCTTATGACGTCATCGTTACCGCCCACACAAGTCTTGATTCCGTGTTCCTCGACGTGCCTCCTTCGGCGCATACCCTGACTATCGATGTTCAGGGTCATTCTGACATCGAGGCTGAGCTGAACCGCGTTGACTTTTCCGAGCTCGGGCCGCACGCACCAGGAACACCCTCGCCACCCAACACGCCCCTGGTCAGCCAAGGGGTCACCGAAGCTGGCATTACGCTGCAATGGGGTTCGGAGTCCGATCCGCTTGAGCCCGGGCGCTATTACGTCAGGTTGAGGAATGTCGGCGACACTGAACGGCTGGTCACCGTGAACGCCTCGTTGGCAGAATATGGCCGCACCGAAGCACAATATGGTCTCTGGAGCCCGCAGAGTCGCCTGATCTTCCAGGGTATTGAATGGCAGCGTGCCGGGCCGGGCTTCATGCTCTGGTACAGCTACGATCATGCCGGCCTGCCGCAGTTCTATATTGCCACCGCCGACATCGATGAGAACAGCTCGGTCTGGCGAGCGACGCTGGAGCGGGTGACGGGCAACAACGTGCGCCAGAATGTGCAGGTAGTCGGCGAAATCAGCTTGACCGTGATCGAGGATGACCTGATGAGCTTCGCCTGGCGCTTGAACGGTGCCCATGGTTCCGAGCTGGTAACGCCCGATGCGCCCGCGACCTGTCCCGAGGTGGACGGCGAATTGCTGAGCCTGACCGGACACTGGTTCTCGCCCGCCAACCCGGTGGGTGGCACGACCATGATCGTGACCGAAAACAGCCAGTCCTACGTTCGTTACTACTACGATCATGACGGTGTAGGCCGCTGGGTGTTCGTATCCGCGCTCGAAGACGAACTCGGGGCGGCCGGAGAAGTTCGGGATTTCCGCGGTTTCTGTCCGAACTGTGAGGGTTTCCCGATGAGCTTCGATGAGAACTCCACTGCGGTGGGTAGCCATGGCGTGGTTTTCGACAGCGACAGCAGCGCCACGGAAATCATCGAATTCACCAGCGCGGCACCTCTGAATCACGACATCAGCCTGGATGTGCCGATTCAGAAGCTGTCCGAGCGCTTGAGCTGCGAGTAGTCAGGTAGCGACACGCCGGCCAATAATTGCGGCCCGCCATGTTCGACGTGGCGGGCCGCCTGTTTTCCGGCTCACAAGCGTTTTGCCAAAGCGGTTTGACCCATGATTGCCAACCAAAAAGTCGTCGTGGTTCTGCCGGCCTACAATGCCGCGCGCACCCTGGAACAGACCCTGGCCGAAGTGCCGCGCGACCTGGTTGACGAGATCATCCTGGTCGACGATGCCAGCCAGGACGAGACGGTCGAAGTGGCCGAGCGGGCTGGTATTCGTCACGTTATCCGCCACCCGGAGAATCGTGGCTATGGCGGCAACCAGAAGACCTGCTATGCCAGGGCTCTGGAACTGGGCGCAGATATCGTCATCATGCTCCACCCTGACTACCAGTACACGCCGAAGCTGATTCCGGCCATGGCCGGCCTGGTCGCCAGCGGTCTGTTTCCGGTTGTCCTGGGCTCGCGCATTCTCGGTGGTGGTGCGCTGCGCGGCGGCATGCCGCGCTACAAGTACGTTGCCAACCGCGCCCTGACCGCGTTTCAGAACCTGTGTACCGGGGCCAAGCTGTCGGAATATCACACCGGTTACCGGGCCTTTTCGGCCGATGTGCTGAAAAACATTCCGCTGGCGGCCAACTCCGATGACTTCATTTTCGACAACCAGATGCTGGCCCAGATCATTCATCACGGCTACCGAATCGGCGAAGTCACCTGCCCAACCGCCTACTTTGACGAGGCCTCGTCGATCAATTTCCGGCGCAGCGTGATCTACGGCTTAGGCGTGCTGGGCGTGTCGGTGGCCTCGCTGGCCTGCCGCCTGGGCCTGTACCGGCCACGTTACTTCTGACATGCCGGCCGGGTCGGACAAGCGCTGGCTGTGGCTGCTGGCCTGGTTATTCTTGTTTGCGGTCGCGGCCTGGCTGAGGCTTTGGCAGATCGGCCACCAGATCCTGATCGACGATGAGTGGCACGCCGTTCACAAGCTGATGCATTCCGGCTACCGGGACATTTTCCTGTCCTTCGGTCACGCCGATCACACCATTCCGCTGACCCTGTTTTTTCGCCTGCTGGCCGATACTGTAGGCCTGTCGGAGTGGCGCATGCGCGCCTTGCCGCTGGCCTTTGGCCTGGCGACGGTCCTGGCCCTGCCCTGGGTGGCCAAGCCCTGGCTGAAGCGCTGCGAGCCCTGGGTATTTGGCGGGCTGCTGGCCGTGTCTCCGCTGCTGATTCATTTCACTCGCTACGTGCGGCCCTACGCGCTGACCGTGCCAATGGGCTTTATCGCCATGGTCGCGCTGTGGCGCTGGTGGCACGAGCGTAAATCGGCCTGGGCCATGGTGTTCGTGGTGTTTGCCACGGCCTGCGCCTGGCTGCATCCGCTGACCCTGTTGTTCACCGCGGCCGGATTGGCCTGGTTTGGCATCGCGGCGCTGGCCGCGTGGTGGCGCGGTGACGGTGGCCAGGCGCTGAAGCGCATCCTGCCGTTGGGCGCGCTGACCACGATCCTCTGTTCGGCGCTGGTGCTGCCGCCGCTGCTGGCCGACCCCACCGCCATGGCCAGCAAATCGGGCATTCACCAGGTCCAGTGGGCAACTTTTGTGCGCGGCTGGGAGCTCTTGATCGGCAGCGCTCACTGGCTGGTTGCCGCCTTCAGCCTGGTCCTGGCCGGGCTGGGTGCCTGGCGGTTATGGCGGCGAGATGCGGCGTTTCTGGGCTACTGGCTGTTCATGAGCGTGGTTGCCCTGGTGGTCACGATTTCGCTGGACGCGGCCTGGATTCATCATGCCCTGGTGCTGGTTCGCTATACGGCCGTCGCCCATCCGCTGTTGCTGATGCTGATTGCCATAGGCCTGGCCTGGCTGCTGTCGCGCCTGGCCGGGCTGGTCAAGCGCCCTGCATCGGCCTGGCCGGTGGTCGGCGGCGCGCTGGTCTGGCTGACAGTTCTGTACCTGGCCGGTCCGCTGCCGCAGGTCTACAGCGGCATCAACCAGTTCACCAGCCACATGCGCTATCACTACGACTATCACTTCGAGCGCAGCATCTACACCACGGTCATGGCCGAGGCGGAGCTGCCGGATGTGTACCGAAGCATGGCTGCCGAGCCCGGCGACTGGGTGCTGATTGAAACCCCCTGGCATTTCGAATCCCACTTCAGCCCGCTGTCGGAGTACCAGCGCGAACACCAGCTGCCCTTGCGCATCGGCATGATCAGCGGCTTGTGCAGCGACTGGACCCACGGCGAGCTCAGGCGTGATAGCGAGCAGCACATCATTTTCCGCCGCTTCGTATTCCTGGCCGACCTGCTGACCCAGCCCCAGCCCGAAAATCGCTTCGTGGTTTTTCACCGCGGCACCCCCTTCGGCTACGTCCGCGAACTCCCCGACATCGAGCCCTGCATCGACGCGTTCAGAGACCACCACGGAATCCCCTGGCACGAAGACGACAACCAAGTCGTCTTCCGCCTCCCCGGCAATTTGTAGCCCGGCCCAACGCGGCCGGGGCCCCAAGCTCGATTGGTCGCGAAACTCATGGCCTGGCAAGGATTCTGCTAATCGTCAGCAAGCCAGCGCTTGAGAATCCAACTCGAAACAATCAACACCACCAGGGCCAGCAGCGGCAACCCAATATGCGGCTCGAGCAACAGCTCCGGCCCCATCATGTCGCGCGCTTCCAGCATGGATCCCAGGCCGTTGCCAACCGCCGCATAGACTACGGTGATCGGGATCAAGCCCAGGGTAGAGGCCAGGGAGAAGCGCCAGACCGGCATCTGTGACATGCCGGCGGCGGCATTGACGACAAAGAACGGTGCGACAGGGATGATCCGCGACAGGGTTACATACCAATCGGCATCGCGCTCGATGCGCTGCACCCAGGGTTCGATACGGCTGCGGGCTAGCCGCCTTCTCAGCACGCGGCCGCCAAAGCGGCGCACCAGGATCATGGTCAGGAAGGCGCCGAGGGAGGCACCCAGCAAGGCCGCGCCGGCACCCAGCCAGACACCGAACAGGTAGCCGCCGGTGAGGCAAAACAGGGTGCCGACGGGCAGGGCGGCCAGCGATAGCAGGACAAAGGCGACTACGAAGGTGGCCAGGGCCAGCCAGAAGCGCGCCTTGACCAGGGATTCGAGACGCGCCAACTGTTCCAGCACCGGTTCGATGCCCAGCCTGCCCAGTACCACGATCACCGCCACCACCAAAAAGGCAATACCAATGCCGGCGGCCAGCCGCCAGCCCCAGACGCGTTCGATCACGCCGATGCCAACCGAGCTTGCGCCTCTCGGCTGGCTGCCTCCAGGCTGATCGTTTCCAGGCTGTCATGGCCCTCGGTCAGCCGCTGCAGCAGCGCTGCCTGGCGCTCGCCCCGGGCCAGGGCTTCCGAGTAGGGAATTTCGGGGTGGAACATCACCATGGCGTAGCGCGGAATGAACTGATCAGGCAGGCGCTTTTCCAGCTCCCACTCCAGGGCTTTTTGCAGGTGAAAGCGCGGGTCGCGCACCCGGTCGCGCATTTCCAGGTAGTTGTCCAGGGCCATGGCGGCAATGGCATCGGCGTTTGGCTTGCGCTCGTCCTGGAAGACCTTCAGTGCGTGCGCTCGATCGTCATGCTCGGCCAGCAGGCGGTCAAGCGCCACCGTGTCTTCAAAGGCCGCGTTCATGCCCTGGCCGTGAAACGGCACGATGGCATGGGCGGCATCGCCCAGCAGGACGGCCTTGTCGTCCATGGTCCAGGCATCCACGTACAGGGTGCCGAGGAAGCCGACCGGGTGCTCGGCCAGCTCGCGATCCAGGTCGGGCATCAGATCGACCGCGTCCGGAAACTGTCGCTCCAGAAAGGCGCGCATCGCCGCTGGTTCCTGCAACTGCTTGAAGCCCGGTTCGCCGTCGTTGTCCAAAAACAGGGTGCAGGTAAAGCTGCCGTCGGGGTTGGGCAGGGCAATCATCATGAAGCCGCCGCGCGGCCAGATATGCAGGGCCTTGGGATCCATCCGAAAACCGCTATTGGCATCGGGCGGGATGCTCAGCTCCAGGTAGCCATGGCCCAGGGGTTGTTCGCGTACGCCCAGCTCGGTAACCGCCTGCATGGCCTGGCGCAGCGCCGAGCCGGCGCCGTCGCAGCCAATCACCAGTTCGAAATCATGCGGGTGCGTCTGCTCATCGCTATCGAGAAAACGCAACCGATTGCCGTCGAAGTCGGCTTCCGACAGCCGCCGATCAAAGTGAATGTTGACGCCGTGGGCGTCGGCCGCCTCCAGCAGGGTCTGGTTGAGCTGGCCGCGGTGCACCGACCAGATCACCTCGTCGTCGCGCTGGCCGTAACGCTGCAGACGGGTCTGGCCGGCCTCGTCGTGCAGCATGCGCCCGGCCATGGGCAGGGCGAATGACTCCACCTGTTCCAGCAGATTGGCATGCTTCAAAGCGGCGCGCCCGCGCTCGGCCAGGGCCAGGTTGATCGAACGTCCGGCCGGAATCTTGTTCCGGCGCGGGTCGGGATAGCGCTCGAATAGATCAACGGCGTGACCGCGCTTGGCCAGCAGCACGGCCAGCAGCGATCCGGCCAGGCCGGCGCCCACAATCGTCAGATGTCTGCCATGCTTCATAGCAGCTTCTCCACCAATTCGACGAAAGCATTCACCTCATCGAGCGTGTTGTATAGCGGCACCGGTGCGACCCGGATGATGTCCGGCTCCCGCCAGTCGGCGACCACGCCATGCGCTTCCAGGCGCTCGAACAGGCGGCGGCCGGCTTCGCGACCTGCCCGCACCTGCAGTGAAAGCTGGCAGCCGCGACGCTGGGGCTCCAGCGGGGTGATGATCCGGATCGCCTCATTCAGGCGTTCGTGCAGGGCGCTTGCCAGGTGGCCGGTCAGGCTCAGCGAAGCGCGCCGCAGGGCATGAATATCGGCCTCGGCAAAGACTTCCAGCGAAGCCCAAAGCGGTGCCATCGCCAAAATCGGCGGGTTGGAAAGCTGCCAGCCTTCGGCCCCTTTGGCCGCCTTGAAAGCAGGGCCCATGCGGAAGCGCGATTTTTCATCGTGGCCCCACCAGCCGGCCAGGCGCGGTCCATTGAAGCCAGCGTGGCGTTCGTGAACGAAGCAGCCGGCGACCGCACCAGGACCTGAGTTCAGGTATTTGTAGCTGCACCAGACAGCGAAATCCACGCCCCAATCATGAAGTTGAAGCGGGATATTGCCGACCGCGTGGGCCAGATCCAGTCCCAGCGGAACTTCTGCACGCTGGCAAGCGCGCGCGATACGGGCCATATCGAAAACCTGGCCGGTGGCGTACTGCACGCCCGGCCAAAGCACCAGGGCGATGCTGTCGCCGTAGCGTTCCAGGTAATCCTCGATATCTTCCTCGTGAAGCAGGCCGTCGCGGCGCGGGGCCAGCTCGGCCAGGTCGTGTTCGGGGTCGAAGCCGTGCAGGGCAAGCTGCGAGCTGACCGCGTGACGATCAGACGG